>NZ_JBEYBQ010000013.1:0-108248 GCF_040632295.1 Isoptericola sp. NPDC019482 | reverse complement strand
TCGCTTCTCCGCCTACCCCCCGGCCCGCCCCTGGTTCCCGGCCGCGGCGGGGGGGGGGGGGGGGGGGGGGGGGGGGGGGGGGGGCCGGGCCCCCCCCCCCCGCCCCGCCCCGCTCCACACCCGTTTCGCTCCCGTTCCACACCGACCGGAGGACGACGATGTCCAGCAGGTGGATCAGAACCAGCACGGTGGCGCTCACCGCGTTCGCGGCGGTCGCCGCCGTCGGCGTCGGGGCCACGGCCTTCGACCCGTACACCGCGAGCACGCAGGGCGCCGGGAGGTGCCCCCAGTTCTACGTCTCGCCCGACGGGGACGACGCGCGCGGCGACGGCACCCGGGACGCGCCCTGGGCCACCCCCGACAAGGCCCGCGACCACATCCAGGACCTGGGGCTCAACCACGAGCGCAAGATGCGGTGCGACATCGTGGTCAACCTCGCCGAGGGCGACTACCCCGTCGACCAGACGATCGAGTTCACCGAGAAGGACTCGGGCAACAACGGCCACCAGGTGGTCTACCGCTCCGCCGACGGCCCCGGCAAGGCCAACCTCGTCGGCGCCGAGCCCGTCACCGGCTGGGAGCCGTACCAGGACGGCATCTACAAGGCGTCCGTCGATCTGGACGCCCCCTTCTTCACGCTGTTCGTCGACGGCGACCGCGCCACCACCGCACGGCACCCCAACCGCACGAGCGAGGACACCCACGCGCCGTACCTCGTCTCGCGGCTCATCGAGCCCGAGAAGGAGGCGTTGCGCGACCAGATCGGCTACAACCCGGGCGAGTGGGACGAGACGGCGGACCTCGGCTCGTACACCACTTGGCCGGCCCAGGTCATGGTCTGGTCCGGGGGCTCGTGGAGCTGGTTCACCGACACGGTCCCGATCGGTGGCGCCGACATCAAGGACACCGACAACAAGCTCATCCTCGACCACTGGACCCGCTACGCGATGATGAACACCCGCAGCGGCTCGCGGTACTTCCTGCAGAACTCCCTCGACTTCCTCGACCAGGCGGGCGAGTACTACCTCGACTACGAGGCGGGCAAGCTCTACTACAAGCCGGCCGCGGGCTCGATGGACGGCGTGACCGTCATGCGGCCCACGGTGACGACGCTCCTCGACATCCAGGGCGGCTCCCCCGAGGACCCGGCGCACGACCTCACGTTCGACGGCATCGGCGTGCAGTACTCCGACTTCGTCGGCTGGTACCGCAACGGCTGGATCAGCGCAGGAGACTCCGGCGTCCCGCACGAGTACCCCGAGTACGACCGCCAGATCGAGATGCCCCGCAACCGGTTCGGCGCGATCACGCTCGAGAACACCGCGGACATCACGCTCACCGGAATGCGCATCCAGGACACGGGCTTCACCGGCGTGTACGCGCTGTTCGCCAACGAGCGCCTGACCGTCCAGGACTCGCTCCTGGAGAACCTGGGCGCCGACGGCGTCAAGGTCGAGGGCGGCTGGCCCGGCGAGGGGGACCTGAGCCACGGCCACACGTTCCGCAACCTGTACATCGACCACGTGGGCGAGCTCGTGCCCGGCGACGCCGCCGGCATCGAGCTCATGTCGACCGGCGACAACACCGTCGAGCACGTCCACGTGAAGCACTCCGCGCGCTACGGCATCAGCCTCGAGTCCCGCCCCGAGGTCGTCGACGGCGACCAGTACACCGACAACAACACCTTCCGCTACATCCGGATCGACGAGGCCGGGCTCGACTCCGGCGACATGGGCGCCTTCTACACCTACGGCGTGGACAACCAGGATCCCCACCCCGTGCAGAACACCGTGGACCAGATGGTCATCGGCGACGTCATCCCCGACCCCGCGGGCGCCATGCCGGACTCCGGCACCCGCGGCGTGCACATGGACGCCGGCGGCTGCGGCTTCGCCTTCTCCAACATCGAGGTCGGCGAGACCACCGACCAGTCCTACCAGTCGTACGACTGCAACGAGGTCGCCAACGGCAACTGGGAGGACGACTTCGACGCCACCCGGATGCAGTACGACCAGATCGGCGTCACCGCCGACTTCCCCTACTCCGTCGACTGACACCCCGCGGGAGCCACCATGACCGACCGCCAGACCACCCGAACCCTGCGCCGCGCGCCCGTCGTCCTCGGCGCCGCGGCCGCCATGCTCGCGACCGTCGTCGTCCCCGCCGGGGGCGCGACGGGCGCGGACGGACCGCCCGACACCGACGTCGGGCTCGAACGCCCCTTCGCCCTGCCCGGCTACGTCGAGCGGGACGACAACGGCGCCCTCCTCGTCGGCGAGGGCGAGAGCCGCTTCGCCCTTCGGGTCGACCTGCTGACCGCCGCCGGCAAGCTCGTCCGGGAGAACCAGGGCTTGCTCAACAACGTCGCCCACGTCGGCCCGGTGACGGTCGACGGCTCGTACTACGAGGTGGAGATCAGCAGCGACGACCGCTCCATCACCCCCGACCGCCTGGGCGCGCTGCGGGAGATCCTCGCCCACCCGGACGAGTGGTCCGCCGACCAGGTGGCTGAGGCCCGCGAGCAGCTGCCCACCCTCCAGGCACGCTACGACCAGACGCAGCGCGACAAGCAGACGATCCTCCTGCGGTTCGCGCGGACGGCGCCGAACACCCTCGTCGGGTCGGTCACCGCGCGCGACGCCGACGCGACCGTCTTCCTCGAGGCCGCACCCCCGTGGGACGAGGAGAACTCCTACGCGCTGGCCGATGGGGGCGTCCGCGCCACCGGCGCCGGGCTCGACGACCCCTCGGAGGTCGGCCACTTCGCCCTGCTCCCGACGCAGGCGCCCGACGACGCCGGGGCCTACGCGTCCGAGGACGACCTGGTCGCCGCGATGGAGGGCAAGGAGGGCGCCGCCGGCGACGCCGCGGCCGCCCTGCGGTACGACCTCGAGGAGGGCGAGACGATCACGTTCACCACGAGCGTGGCGGACGAGCCCCCGGCCGACCGCGCGTCGCGCGGCAGCATCCTCGGCACCCTCGCCCGGGCCCGGGCCAAGGCCGACGACGGCACCCTCAGCGGCAGCGGCCCGGCCGGCCGCGCGGCGACAGCGATGCGCAGCGCCATGGCCCTCAACACGAACTACGACGAGCAGTCGCGGCAGAGCTTCCTCGTGTGGGGCTGGGGCCGAGGCGGGGCGGAGAACGACTCGATCTTCACCGGCTGGGACTCCGCCTGGGACGCGATCACCGCGCTCACCGTGGACCCGGACCTGGCGCGCCAGCACGAGCGGGTGCTGTTCGCCTCCGGCGGGCCGCGCTACGACCAGCTGCACGCCGGCCCGATGCACGCCTACGCCGTCAAGCGGATCTACGACGCCACGGGCGACCGCGAGCTCGTGGAGCAGGCGTACCCCGCGCTCGTGGAGTTCTTCGACAAGCTGCCCGAGTGGGACGTGAACGACGACGGCCTGCTCGAGGCGCCCTACGACGGCGACCCGAGCAAGGTGGGCAACCACCTCGGTCTCGACGACCTGCCCGTCTACCTCGCCGCCGACCGCATCGCCAAGGAGGGCGGCAGCGGCGACGAGCGCGACAACACCGACCTCACCGACGTCGCGCTGACCTCCTACTACGCGCTGATGGCGGACTCGCTCACCGAGCTCGCCACCGCGCTCGACCGCCCCGAGGACGCCCACCGGTTCGCTGCCGTCCTGGCGCAGACCAAGAAGGCCGCGAACGACACCCTCTGGGACGACGAGCGCGGCATGTACCTCGACCGCAACCTCGACGGCACCTGGGGGGACGTCGTCACGCCCACGATCTTCTACCCGCTGTTCGGGGGCCTGGCCACGCCCGAGCGGGCGGCGCGGACCGTCGAGGAGAACCTGCTCGACCCGGAGCAGTTCTGGGGCGAGTACGCGATCCCGAGCATCAGCCGCGACGACGCGGAGTACTGCGCGAACGGCGACGTCTCCGCGACGTCGTCCCCGGAGTACACGTACTACCTGGGCTGGGGCGAGGAGAACACCTGCGAGCAGTGGCGCGGCGCCGTCTGGCCGCCGATGAACGCCACCGTCTACGACGGCCTCAAGCGGTACGGGCTCGACGGGGCCGCCGGCGAGCTGGCGACGAAGAGCACGAGCATGTACCTCGACAGCTGGGACGAGAACGGCTTCTTCCCGGAGTACTTCGACCCCGAGCCCGGCCAGGTCGTCAACGCCTCGGCGGTGGACAGCGCGTGGCGCTACTACACGTGGTCCAACGTGATGCCCCTGATGGCCGTGCACGAGCTCGTCGCCGAGGACGCGTGGGGACGGCCCGGGTCGGTCACCTTCGGCTCGCACGCCCTGCCGGGCCGCAACACCGTGGACGACGTGCGCGTCGGCGAGCACACCTACGCGGCGACGGTGAGCCCGCGCACCACGGCGCTGGAGCGGGACGGGCGGACCGTGTTCCGGTCGACGGGCGGACGCGTCGTCGTGCGCGACTTCGCGCTCACCCGGGACGGTGCGTGCTTCGACGTCAACGCCACCGGGACCGCACGCCTGGCGGTGACGCCGCGACCCGGCACCACCCTGCGCACCACGGTGCGGGAGGGCAGCTCGCACGTCTGCCTGTGACCCCACGGCAACCCGGCGCCCGGTCGTGACCACCCGTCACGGCCGGGCGCCGTCGTCATGCGCCGCCACCAGCTCCGCCCCGAGGCGGGCGAGCTCCGCGCGCACCGCGGGCGGGCCGACGACGTCGGCCTGGGCGCCCCAGCCGGCCAGGTGGCGCGCGACGTCGAGCGGCGTGGGGGCGGCGACCCGCACGGTCGCGCGAGCGCCGTCGCCGTCGCCGCCGTCCCCGTCGCCGTCGCCGTCGCCGTCGCCGACGACCGTGTGCCGCCCGAACTGGGCGCGCAGCACGTCGACGTGCTCGGGGGCCACGCGCACGGTGGCCCATGTCGCGGACCGCTTGAGCTCGACCTCGCCGACGACGCGGTCCCACTCGGCCCGCAGGTCGACGTCGTCGGGCACGACGGCGGGCTCGTCGGTGACCTCCAGCGCACCGATGCGGTCCACCCGGAAGGTGCGCGGGCCGCGGGCCGTGCCGGCGATCAGGTACCAGGCGCCGTCCTTGTCGACGAGTCCCCACGGGTCGACGTCGCGCCGCGAGGAGTACCCGGTCGCGCCCGTGTAGTCGACCCGCACGCGCCGCCGCTCGACGACGGCGCGCTGCAGCGCGTCCACCTCCGGCGGGCGGGCACGCTCGGCCGCGCTCCAGCCCTCCCGGTCGACGACGACGGCCGCCGCGGCCGCCTCCGCCTCGGCGCGGAACGTGGCCGGCAGCGCCCGCACGAGCTTGCGCAGCGCCGCGCGCGCATGGTCGGACGACGCCGCGCCCGGCCCGGCGAGCAGGAAGAGGGCGCGCGCCTCGGGGGCCGTCAGGCCGCTGAGGTCAGTGCGCGACCCGCCCAGCAGCGACCACCCGCCGCCGCGCCCCGGCTGCGGGTAGACCGGCACGCCCGCGGCCGAGAGCGACTCCAGGTCCCGGCGGGCGGTCGCCACCGAGACCTCGAGCGCGTCGGCGAGCTCTGCCGCCGTCACGCGGGGGCGCGACTGGAGATGGAGCAGCACCTGGATGAGGCGGTCGGCTCGCATGCTCCGAGACTGCCACCAAAAGTAGTCAGCAGGTGAGCACTTTGGGCGGAAGAGTGGTGCTCACGAGGTCACCAGGCCTCGATCGCACCGACCGACACCGAGCACCGGGAGCCGACATGCTGCGCGGACTGACCACCATCACCTACCTGGCCGACGACGTCGCCGCCGCCCGCGACTGGTACGCGGAGGTGCTCGGCACCGATGCGTACTTCGCCCGCGAGGCCGGCGGGGCGCTCGCCTACGCGGAGTTCCGCATCGGCGACTACCAGCACGAGCTCGGGATCATGGACCGGCGCTTCGCTCCCCCGCAGCCCGACGGCGCCGCGGGCGCCGTCGCCTACTGGGCGGTCGACGACGTCCGCGGCGCCGTCGCGCGGCTGCTGGAGCTCGGCGCCGCCGCGTACCAGGAGCCGATCGAGCGCGGCCCCGGCTTCGTCACCGCGGCCGTCGTGGACCCGTTCGGCAACGTGCTCGGCGTGATGGAGAACTCGCACTACCGCGAGGTGCTCGCCTCGCTGACCTCGTGAGCGCGACGGTCCCCCGTGCCAGCATGGGGCGAACCGCGACACGAGGAGGTCCGCGATGACCCGCACCGTTCCCCAGGACGACGCCGAGCTCGCGCGCCAGGTCCTCGACGGCGGCCGCTATATGGTCCTCGCGTCGGCCGACCCGGACGGGAACCCGTGGCCCACGCCGGTCTGGTTCGCCCGCGAGGGCCGCGAGCTGGTCTGGGTCTCGCGCCTCGGCACGCGCCACTCGTCCAACGTCGCGGGGCGCTCCGCGGTGGGGATCGTGGTCTTCGAGACCCCGGTCCCCGCCGGCGGGCGCCCGCGCGCCGTGTACGCGGAGGCGACCGCCGGCGAGGTGCCGGACGCCGACCGCGAGCGCTGCCTCGCGATCTTCGACCGCCGCTCCCGCGCGGAGGGCCTCGGCCCCTGGACGCTCGACCGCGTGGTCGCGCCCGCCGAGCTGCGCCTCTTCCACGCCCTCGTGTCGCGGTTCTTCGTGCTCGAGCCCGACCGCGACGTCCGCCGCGAGGTCGACCTCGAGTGACGGTGGCTCCCGCCATGATGTCCCGATGATCACGATGTTCGACGGTCCGCTGGACGTCCATTACGGCTACTTCTCCGTCGCGCCGCCCGACGAGTTCGTCGACAACCTGGCGGATGCCCGGGCCGGTCAGGCCAACGGGCTGCTCGGCGGCCGTGAGCCGCACCGCCTGTCGGGGGTCACCGGCCTGCACACGGGCGAGGTCACCTTCCGCGTCGAGTGGTCGCCGGAGGAGCCCGCGCTCGACACCGCGGGTCAGGACGTCGTCGAGGTGTCCGTCGACCTCGCCGGTCCCGGAGCCGAGCTGCGGACGTTCAACGAGTCGTGGCCGCTGACGTTTCCGGGCCAGGGCTGGCACCGCGCCCGGTTCACGGCCCGGGAGATGGACGCCGGACGGGACCTCGACACCGCGTTCGAGGAGCCGGCCCCCGACTCCTACCTCCTGCAGCTGTGGCCGGCCCCTCCCGCTCCCGACGCCGTCGTCGCCCGGCACAGTGCGATCGCCGACTACTGGCACGGGGTCGCCGGAGGTGCCCGCTGACGCTCAGGCGCTCAGCGTGAGCACCGCGAGCGCGACGGCGAGGATCACGTCGAGCACGCCGCAGAACTCCGCGAGCGACCGCGCGACGACGCGGCCGGTGCGGTGGTGGTACGCGTCCCAGGCGGCGTGCCCGAGCAGCCCGACGGCGACGACGAGCCCGCCCGCGGTGACGTCCAGCCGGACTGCGACCAGCGCGGCTGCTCCGAGCACGAGCATCGCCGCGGCCTGCAGCGGGAGGGACCACGGCGGGCGCGTGCGCCCGGCCGCGAGGCCGACGACGGCCAGCACCACGGCGAGGCCGATCATCCACGGCGTCGGGTCGAGGTCGACGACCTTGGTGACGCCGATGAGCACGAACGTCACGCCGAAAGCGAGCCAGGCGGCGCCGGGCCGGCCGAGCGCGGCGGCCGCCAGGTACACGAGGCCGGACGCGGCGAGCACCGGGGCGACGTCGCGGGCGTCGGCGAGCCCGAACATGGTCGCGACGGCGACGAGCACCCCCAGCGCCGCGGGCCACACCCTGTCGAACGCCGAGCGCCGGTCGGTCCCGGCCGTCGACGTGCCTGACACCTGGTTCCGGGTCATGGTCTTCTCGCTCTCGTGCGTGCGAACCGCGTGAGGTGAACCGCTGACGATCGAGCCCGATAAACTGTACACACCTGTTCGAGTTAACGGAAGGGTGAGTCGCGATGCCGCGCAGCACGACGCCGCCGGGACCCGCCACGCTCCGGCCGGCGACGGCGGACGACACGGACGCCGTCGCGCGGATCTGGCGCGAGGGATGGGCGGACGCGCACCTCGGTCACGTGCCCGACTCCCTCGCGGCGGCGCGCACCCCGGCGTCGTTCCCGGAGCGTGCCCGCGACCGCGTGGCGGACACGACCGTCGCGGTGCGCGACGGCGGCGTCGTCGGCTTCGTCATGATCGCCGGGGGCGAGGTGGACCAGCTCTACCTCGACCGCGCGGCCCGCGGCGGAGGCGTCGGCGGGGCCCTGCTGCGCCACGCGGAGCAGGCCGTCCGGGCCGCCGGACACGCGCGCGCCTGGCTCGCCGTCGCGACGGGGAACGCGGCCGGCCGCCGGTTCTACGCGCGGCAGGGCTGGGTCGACGAGGGCCGGTTCGCGCACCGGGCGCCCGTGCCGGGCGGCACCGTGGAGGTCGACTGCCACCGCTTCACCAGCCCGGGCCGTTAACCTGGACACCCCTGTACAGGCTTGGAGGAGCTCGTGGCCACGACACCGACACGGACGACGGCGGCACCGCCGAGGACCTCGCCCGACGGGGGGCGGGACCGCGCCAAGCGCGCCGACGCCGTCCGCAACGTCGAGGCGATCCTCGCCGCGGCCACCCGGGTGCTGGCGGCGGACCCCGACGCGAGCATCAACGAGATCGCCAAGACCGCGGGCGTCGGCCGGGTCACCCTCTACGGGCACTTCGACTCGCGCGCGACGCTGGTGCGCGAGGTCGTGGACCGCGCGATCGCCCAGACCGACGAGGCACTGGCCGAGGTGGACCTGAGCGGCGACCCGCGCGACGCGCTCGGCCGCCTGCTCGAGGCGACCTGGCACCTGACCCACCGGTTCGGGGCGCTGGTCGTCGCCGGCTCACAGGTGCTGCCGCCCGAGGAGATGAGCCGCGCGCACGAGGGGCCCGCGCAGCGGGTCCGCGGGCTGCTCGAGCGCGGCCGCGCGGCCGGCGAGTTCCGCGACGACATGCCCGTCGACTGGCAGGTCAGCGCGCTGCAGGCGATCCTGCACGGCGCCTCTGCCGCGGTGCACCGCGGCGAGATCACCGCGGACGAGGCACCCGCGCTCGTCCGCGCCACGACCCTCGGCGCCCTGACCGCCTGACGGCGCCCCGGGCGCCACCCGCACGAAGTCACCCGCACGACCCTCTTGTCGAACATGCCTGTTCGAGTTAATTTACTTGAACAGGCATGTTCGACTTATCCGTGCTCGACACACCGAGGGACCGTGCCATGACGTCACCAGAGAAGCCCGCCCCGGAGCAGACCACTCAGGACCAGGCGGCCCGGGACCAGGGAACCCAGGACGAGGCCGCAGCGCCCGATCCCCGGCGGTGGCGCGTCCTCGCGCTGCTCGGCATCGCGCAGCTGATGCTCATCGTCGACGTCACCGTCGTCGCGATCGCGCTCCCGGAGATGGGCGCGGACCTCGGCCTCGACCGCGCCGGCCTGACCTGGGTGGCGAGCGTGTACGCCCTGGTCTTCGGCGGGCTGATGCTGCTCGGCGGCAAGGCCGCCGACGTGCTCGGGCCGCGCCGCGTCGTGGTCGCCGGCCTCGCGCTGTTCACCGTCGCGTCGCTGCTCGCCGGGCTGGCACGCTCCCCCGAGCTGCTGCTCGTCGCCCGGGGCCTGCAGGGCGTCGGCGCGGCGGCCATGTCGCCGGCCGCGCTGTCCGTCATCGTGCGCACGTTCGCCGGGCCCGAGCTGTCGCGGGCCCTGGGCGTGTGGTCCGCGCTCGGCGGCGCGGGCGCCGCGGTCGGCGTCCTGCTGGGTGGCGTCCTCACCTCGGGCCCGGGCTGGCCGTGGGTTTTCTGGGTGAACGTCCCGGTCGGGGTCGTCCTGCTCCTGGGCCTGCCGCGGACGGTCCGGGCGTGGCCCGGGTCGGGCGGGCGGCTCGACGTCCTCGGCGCGGCCCTCGCCACCGCCGCGACCGCCGCCGTCGTGTTCGGCCTGGTCACGGCCGGCGACGACGGGTGGCTCAGCGCACCGACCCTGGTCGCCCTCGCCGTCGCCGTCGTCGGGTACGCGCTGCTCGCGATGCACCTGCGGGCGTCCGCCGCGCCTCTCGTCGACCCTGCCCTGCTCGCCCGGCGTCCCGTGCTGCGCGGGCTGGCGCTGATCCTGGTCGCGACCGCCCTGATGATCTCCGTCTTCTTCCTCGGCTCGTTCACGCTGCAGCAGCTGCACGGCTTCAGCCCGCTGGACACGGGGCTGACGTTCCTTCCGGTCGCCGTGGGCACGATCCTCGGCTCGACGGTCGCCGGGCGGGCGCTCCCCCGCCTCGGCGTGCGCGTCGTGTCCGTGACGGGGCTGCTCGTGGCCGCGGCCGGACTCGCGGCCGCCGCCGGGATCTTCTCGATGACCGTGCTCGCGGTCGGCATCACCGTCGCCGGGTTCGGCGTCGGCGCCGTCTTCGTCGCCGCCGCGGCCAGCCTGTTCTCCGCCGCCGGTCCGCACGAGGCGGGCGTCGCCTCCGGCGCGCTGAGCACGTTCCACGAGTTCGGCGCCGCCACCGGCGTCTCCGCCGTGTCCAGCGTTGCCGCGGCGGCCCTGCTGGACCCTGGCTTCGACACCTTCGCCGCCGGCTACTGGTTCGCCGCCGCCGTCGCGCTGGTCGCCGCGCTCGCGTCGCTCGCGCCGGCCCGTGCCGGTCGCTGACGGGGCCGTCCACCGGCCCGGGCCGGGCCGGGTGATATCTCGCCGTCGCGTGGCCGGTCGCGGGGCGGAAGAGGGACGCTGGGTGCTGCCGCGCCCGCCGCGCGCGGGCACATACTGGCAGGAGCACACCCGGGCGGAGTCACGATGACGCGTGCACAGGAACCTGGGGCGCCCGACCTCGGCGCCCCGAGCGCGGGCCGGCGCAGCCTCCTGTCGACGGTCTCGCAGGCGAAGCTGCGTCCCGCCGTCAGCCCCGAGTACCTCGTGTCGCGGCCGCGGCTCGTGAGGCTGCTCGACGACGCGGTGCGGGCGCCGCTCACGCTCGTCGTCGCGCCGGCCGGGTCCGGCAAGACCTCGCTGGTCCGCGACTGGGCCGCCCGGACATCCCTCCCCCACGCCTGGCTGTCCGTCGACGAGCCCGACCGCGACCCCGCCCAGCTCTGGCGGGGGATCCTCGCGGCGCTCGAGGGGATCGCCCCGGGATGCTCCGAGCCCGCGGCCCGGGCGCTGCGGCAGCGCCCGCTCGCCGACGCCCTCGCCGTGCTCCTCGACGACCTCGAGGCCCGGCCCTACGACGCGCTGGTGCTGGTGATCGACGACCTGGAGCTGGTCGACGACGAGCCCGTCACGGCGTCGCTGCGGACGTTCGTGCAGCGGCTCCCCGGCTGGCTCCACGTGGTGCTGGTGAGCCGTCGGGTGCCGGACCTCCCGGTGGACCGGCTGCGGGCGCGCGGGATGCTCGGCGAGGTCCGCTTCCCCGAGCTCCGCTTCTCGGACGCGGAGGCGTCCGCGATGCTCGCCCGGCTCGCCCCCGCGATGCCGGCCGACCGCGTGGACGAGATGTCCCGCCAGGCCGAGGGCTGGGCCGCGAGCATCCAGCTCGCCGCGCTGGCCGCCCGGTCGGCCGCTGCGCGGGCCGACGACGTCCGGGCCGACGACGTCCGGGCCGACGGGGGCAGCGACGACCGGTCGGCCCCGGGCGCCGTGCGCCGCGACGACGGCGCCCGCTACCTCGAGGACTACGTCTGGCACGAGGTCCTCCGCGGCGAGGCGTCGGACGTCGTGGAGGTGCTGACCGCCACCGCCGTCGTCGACCGCGTCGACCCGCGCCTCGCGCAGGCGCTGGCCGGCCGCGAGGACGCCCCCGACCTGCTGGCGCGCGCCGAGGAGCGGGGCCTGTTCGTGGCCCGGATCGAGCCCGCGGGGTCGTACGAGGTGCACGGGCTGGTCCGCGAGGCGCTGGTCGCGCGGCTGCGCCGGCAGGACCCGGCGCGGATCGCCGAGCTCCACCGGCTCGCGGCCCGGTGGTACGAGCGGGACGGCCAGCCGGTGAACGCCCTCGAGCACCTGCTGCGGGCGCAGGAGCACCGCGACGCGCTCCGGCTCCTCGCGTCCTGCGTCACCGCGCTCTACGAGAGCGGTCGCCGGTCCACCGTCCAGCGCACGCTCGACGCGATCCCCCCGAACGTCGCGCTGGCCGACCCGGGTGCCGCGACCGACGTCGCCTGGTGCCGGCTCTACGTGGACCGGGCGGGCTTCGTGCAGACGGTCGACGGGCTCGACGCCCGGGCCCACGGCCTCGACCCGGGAGCCGTCGACCCTGGCGCCGACGGCGTGGGGACCGCGCCGTCCGTGCGGGCCCGGCTCGAGGTGCTGCGGGCGGTCGTCGCCGCGATCCGGGGCGACTGGGCCGGCGGCGCGGGGCTCGCGCGCGCCGGCCTCGCCACGATGGGTGACTCCTGGCTGCTCGACCCCGTGGTGCGGTACGGCTGGAACCTGGTCGCCCGCGAGATCGCGCTCGCCGAGCGGTGGGACGACGCCAGTGCGGAGGTGCGCAAGCTCGCGCTCACGATCGCCGCCGCACCCGAGCGGAGGCTCGCGCTCGAGGGCACGCGGGCGCTCGGCGCCGCACTCGACGGGCGTCCGGTCGACGCCCTGCGGCTCGTCGCGGGCACGCGGGAGGCGGCCGACCAGGTCAGCATGACCATGCTCCGCACGGAGCTCCTGACCGCCGAGGGCATCGCCCTCCGGGAGATCGGCGACCGGACCGCCGCGCTGCCCCTGCTCGCGCGGCTCGCCGCCGCGGACTGCGACCCGCTGCCGCACTGCCGGCTCCTCGCCTGCCTGGAGCTGGCCCAGGCGCACCTCGACCAGGGGGACCTCGACGCCGCGGGGCGTGCCTTCGCCCAGGCGGCCGAGATCGTGGGGGCCGAGGTCACCGGGCCGGGCGGGCGGAGCCTGCTGGCCCGGACCGGGTGCCTCGTCGCGCTGGCCCGGGGCGCGACGGACGAGGCGCGCGGCTGGGTGGACCAGGTCGACGACCCGTTCTGGTCACCCGTCCAGGGCGCGCTCGTGCTCCTCGCGGGCGGCGAGCCCGGGGCCGTCGCCGGCCTGCTCAAGGACGCCGAGCCCCGGAACGCGCGGCACCGCGTCGTGCTCGACCTGCTGCTCGCCCGCACCGCCGCGAGCCCGGCGGACGCCGAGGAGCACCTGCTGCGGGCGGTCGAGCCGGCCTCCGCGCACGGCCTGGTGCAGACCGTCGCGAGCGCAGGCCCCGAGGTCGTCGAGGCGATCGAACGCCTGGCCTGGCGCGTGCCACCGGGCTGGTTGGCACGGCTGCGCCGCGTCCCCGCGCCCGGGACCGCGGTGTCGAGCGCGGCCCTGCGGGAACGCGCCCGCTCGCTGACCGACCGTCAGCTCGGGATCCTGCGGATGCTGCCGAGCCGGCTCACCCTGCGGGAGATCGCGGACGAGCTGTACATCTCCGTGAACACCCTCAAGTTCCACCTCAAGATCATCTACCGCGAGCTCGACTGCGGGTCGCGCGCGGAGGCCGCCGAGCTGGCGCGCGCCCTCGTCAGTCCCGGCCGCGCTCAGCCGTCGAGCACCCTGCGTCGCTGAGCCTCGTACTGGTCGAGGGTGAGGACGCCTCGCTCGACCAGCTCGGCGAGCGTCCGCAGCTGTGCCGCGGGGTCGACGGCGAGCTCGGGCCGCACGGCCGTCGCCGGACCGCGGACCAGCAGGTCGGCGGCGCCCCGGCGGCCCGTGTCGGAGACGGGCCCGGTGTCGCGCGGCGCGGAGGGCAGCATGGCGGACCCGGCGGCACGGACGCGGACACGGGCCAGCCGCTCGCCGCCGACGATCCGCCCCCCGGCCGCCCGGGCGGCGGCCGACAGCGGAGCGGCCCAGCGGTCCTCGAGGAGCAGGAGGAGGGCGGCCGCGTCCGGCTCGACCGCCACCGACGCGAGCGCGACGTCGTGCGCGCTGAGCCGGACCCGGGCGTTCTCGAGCGGGGCGAGCGGCGCCAGCTGCGCGACGTCCCGCAGGGCGTGGGCGGTGGCCGACGCCTGGTCCGGCCCGCGGCGGAGCAGGACCGCGTCGACCAGCCCGAGCACCCCCGACCGGACCAGCCCGGTGACCGTCGCGACGACGCCGCTCAGGAGCTCCACCGCCGGCACGGCGATCATCACGTACTCCAGGAGGTCGTCGTCGTGGCCGCGCACCGCGCCCGCCCCCGGCGCATCGGTCATCGGACTCCCCCTCCCCCGCGGTCGTGTCGTGCCCCGCCAGGCTGGCCCGAGGGCGGGTGGGGCGGCACCACCCCCCGACGGATGGCGCTCACCCACCCGCGCCCGACGGATGCTCGAAGCACGACGCCTCGGGCGACGGCACGGGCGACGGCGGGAGAGGACGACGATGACGACGGGACCGGCGACCGAACCCACCAGCGGCACCCGGGGGCTCGTGCTGCTCACCCTGGCCTCCGGCCAGTTCCTCATGACCCTCGACAGCTCGGTCATGAACGTGTCGATCGCGCAGGTCGCCGAGGACGTCGGGACCACCGTGACGGGCGTGCAGACCGCCATCACCCTCTACACGCTGGTGATGGCGACGATGATGATCACCGGCGGCAAGATCGGCACGATGATCGGGCGCCGCCGGGCGTTCGCCGTCGGCTGCGTGATCTACGGCGCCGGCTCGCTCACGACGTCCCTCGCGCCCAGCCTCGGCGTCCTGCTGCTCGGCTGGTCGGTGCTGGAAGGGCTCGGCGCGGCGCTCATCATGCCCGCCATCGTGGCGCTCGTCGCCGCGAACTTCCCGCCCGCGGGGCGCCCCCGCGCCTACGGCCTCGTCGCCTCCGCGGGGGCGATCGCGGTCGCGGCCGGCCCCCTGATCGGCGGCGCGGTCACCACCCTCTGGACGTGGCGGTACGTGTTCGCGGGCGAGGTGGTCGTGGTCCTGGCGATCCTGGCCCTCACCCGCCGCATCGCCGACTCCGCGCCCGCCGCCCGGTCGCGGATCGACCTCGTGGGGGTCGTCCTGTCGGCGCTGGGCCTGGGCGTGGCGGTGTTCGGCGTGCTCCGTTCGAGCGAGTGGGGGTGGGTCCGCGCCAAGCCCGGCGCCCCGGCGGTCGCGGGCATCTCCGCGACCCTGTGGCTGATCCTCGTCGGCCTCGTCGTGATCCGCGTGTTCCTCTGGTGGCAGGGCCGTCGGACGGCGCGAGGGCAGGAGCCGCTGGTCGACGTCACGCTGCTGCGCAACCCGCAGCTGGTGGGCGGCCTCGTCATGTTCCTGTTCCAGTTCCTGCTCCAGGCGGGCCTGTTCTTCACCATCCCGCTCTACCTGTCGGTGGCCCTCGGGCTCAGCGCGTTCGAGACCGGGCTGCGCCTGCTGCCTTTGTCCGTGGCGCTGCTGCTCGCGGCGGTCGCCGTCCCGAGGTTCTGGCCGGAGGCGTCGCCGCGCCGCGTCGTCACGATCGGCCTGGTCGCGCTGCTGGCCGGCATCGTGTCGCTGGTGCTCGCGCTCGACGTCGGCACCGGGCCCGAGATCGTCTCGGTGCCGCTCCTGCTCGCCGGGATCGGGGTGGGCGCGCTGTCGTCGCAGCTCGGCGCCGTGACCGTCTCCGCCGTGCCGGACCGGCTCAGCGGCGAGGTCGGCGGCCTGCAGAACACGTCGACCAACCTCGGGGCGTCCCTCGGGACGGCGCTCGCGGGGTCGGTGCTCGTCGCGGCGCTCACCGCGAGCTTCCTGGCCGGGATCGAGGACCACCCCGCCGTGCCGGACGAGCTGGCCGCGACCGCCACGGTGCAGCTCGCCGCGGGGATCCCGTTCCTCTCCGACGCCCAGCTGCGCGAGGGGCTGGTCGACGCCGGGTTGCCGCCCGAGCAGGTCGACGCCGTCGTGGAGGAGAACACGGCGGCGCGCGTCGACGGGCTGCGCACCAGCCTGGCGGTGCTGTCCGTGCTCGCCGCGGTGGCGGTGCTGCTGACCCGGCTCCTGCCCACGCGGGCCGTCGGCGCCCGCAAGCCCTCCGGGTGACCGGGTCCTTCAGGCGCGGACCGCGGAACGCCGCCGCCGGGCGACCAGCTTCCAGAGCTCCTCGACCACCACCAGGGACAGCGCGAGGCCGGCGGCGGTGCACCACTGCCCGAACGACAGCCCCGTGGTCCCGAAGATCCGCGCGAGCAGGTCGACGCCCGTCACCGCGACGACGGCGAGCAGCGCCAGGCCGTACCGGCGCAGCTGGACCGCCCCGGGCAGGGCGTCCCGGTCGAAGATCGTGCCCTCCGGGTCGCGCGAGAGCAGCGCCCCGGCGAGGTGGAACAGCGACAGCGTGGTCAGCAGCATCGTCGTCGCGACGACCGCGCCGCCCTGGCCGTCGCCGATCTGGTAGGCGACCAGGGAGCCCACCGTCATGACGAGCCCCTGCGCGCAGAGCCGGACCCACCCGTCGCGCGAGATCACCGGCGCGGACACAGGCCGGGGCGCCCTCGACATCAGCCCCCGCGCGGGCTGGTCGAACCCCAGCGCGATCGCGAGCGGGATGTCCACGACCATGTTGAGCCACAGGATCTGCAGGGGGTCCAGGGGCACCCCGCCCGCGATCCCGAGGGTGCCGGCGCCGAGGAAGATCGCGATGTAGGCGACGAGCGTCGACATCTGGAAGCGCAGGTACTTCACCAGGTTGTCGTAGAGCGCCCGCCCGTAGGACACCGCGCCGACGATGGTGGCGAAGTTGTCGTCGGTGAGCACCATGACGGCGGCCTCCTTGGAGACCTCCGTGCCGGTGATGCCCATGGCGACGCCGATGTCGGCCGTCTTGAGCGCGGGGGCGTCGTTCACGCCGTCCCCGGTCATCGCGACCACCTCGCCCCGCTCCTGGAGGAGCCGGACCAGGCGGACCTTGTCCTCCGGCGCGACCCGGGCGACCACGCCGATCTCGTCGAGGTCGCGGAGCAGGCGCTCGTCGCTCGTCGCCGCGAACTCGCGGCCCGTGACGGCCCGGCCCTCGATGCCGAGCTCCGCGGCGATGGCTGCGGCGGTCGTGGCGTGGTCGCCGGTGATCATCCGGACGCGGATGCCGGCCCCGCGGCACTCGGCGATCGCCGCCCTCGCCTCGGGGCGGGGCGGGTCGACGATGCCGACCATCGCGAGCAGCGTGAGCCCGTCCACGAGGCGGACGAGGTCGCCGGGCGGGGTGCCCTCGAGCACCCCCGGCGCCAGGTCGCGCTGCGCGACGACCATGACGCGCTCGCCCGCGGCGGCGATCTCGTCGTTGGCGGCGAGCGCCCGCCGCCGCTCGTCGTCGGTCAGGGAGGTCACGGCCCCGTCGGGGCGCAGGACGGCGGTGGACCGGCCGATCAGGACGTCCGGCGCGCCCTTGACGTAGCAGCGCACGACCGCCCGTCCGTCGGCGACGACCTCGTGGAACGTCGCCATGAACTTGTACGCGGAGTCGAACGGCACCTCCGCGACGCGCGGGAGCGCCGCGCGCGTGCCCGCGACGTCGAGCCCGCCCTTCGCGCCGAGCACGATCAGCGCACCCTCCGTGGGGTCGCCGACGAGGTCCTCGCCGTCCAGGACCGCGTCCGCGCACAGCACCATCGGCAGCAGGTAGGGGTCGAGGTCGATCCGCTGCCCCCCGACGTGCCGGATCTCGCCGGCGGTGGAGTAGCCCTCGCCGGTGACGGTGAAGCGGCCGTGGCCCGGGACCACGAGCTGGCGGGCGGTCATCTTGTTGAGCGTCAGGGTGCCGGTCTTGTCCGAGCAGATCGCCGACGTCGAGCCGAGGGTCTCGACCGCGGGCAGCCGCTTGACGATCGCGTTCCGGCGGGCGATCTCGCGGGTGCCCATGGACAGCAGCGCCGTGACCACGGCGGGCAGGCCGGTCGGGATGGCGGCCACGGCGAGCGCGACGCCCGTGACGAACAGCGTGTCGAACGGCTGCCCCTGCGCCAGGCCGAGCATGACGACGAACACGAGCGCGACGCCGGCGACCGACGCGATGATCCGCGACAGCGCGTCGAGCTGGCGCTGCAGCGGCGTCCGCGCGGTCTCGGTGCCGGCCAGCATGTCGGCGATGTGCCCGATCTCGGTGCCCATCCCGGTCGCCGTCACGATCAGCTCGCCGCGTCCCCGGGTCACCGACGTGTTCATGAACGCCATGCAGACCCGGTCCCCGAGCGGGACGCCGTCGCCGGGCACGGGCTCGACCGATTTCGCGACGGGCAGGCTCTCGCCCGTCAGCGCGGCCTCCTCGATCTCGAGGGCGGCCGCCACCCACAGGCGTCCGTCGGCGGGGACGCGGTCGCCGGCCTCGACGAGGACGACGTCGCCCGGCACCAGCTCGGTCGCGTCGATCTCCACCGCCAGGCCGTCGCGCCGCACCCGGCAGACCGTCCGCATCATCTGGGCCAGCGCCCGGACGCTCTCCTCCGCCTTGGCCTCCTGCCGCAGGCCGATGACGGCGTTGAAGACCGTCAGGCCGGCGAGCACGACCGTCGTCCCGGTGTCGCCCGTGACCACCTGGTTCACCACGGCGGCGACGAGGAGCACGACCTGCATGAAGTCCTGGTACTGGCGCAGGAACGCGCGCCACCCGGGCTCCCGGACCCTGGCCGCGAGCTCGTTGCGCCCGTGCGACGCGAGCCGGGCCCGTGCCTCCTCGGCCGTCAGCCCATGGGTGGGATCGACGCCGACCGCGCGTGCGACGTCGACGGCCTGGGCGGAGACGGGGTCGACCGAGGTGGGTCCGGGGTCGGTGAAGGTCATGCTCGGCTCCGAGTGGCGGCGGGACGGGGCGGGAGGCGGGTGGTGGTCGTCCCGACCGATGCTGCGGGCGACCCGGGTGGCGACGCTCCACCCCGCCCGGGGTGGGGTGCGACCACCCGGGGCGGTGCCAGCCTGTCCGTCGCGGCCGCACGGGTCGCGACCGACAGGCCGGCGCCGGCGCAGGAGGACCTCGATGACCGAGCAGCAGGTGGGACCGATCGACTACCTCGTCCTGGAGTTCCCGGGCGCGAGGCTGCAGGGCAAGGGGCTGCCCGCGCTCCTGGACCTCGTGGAGCGCGGGATCATCCGGATCCTCGACCTGCGGGTGGCGAAGGTGACGGAGACCGGCGTCGTCGGCGTGGCGCTCACGGACCTCGACGACGACGGGCAGCTGGACCTCGCCGTGTTCGAGGGGGTGACGTCGGGCCTGCTCGACGACGAGGACCTCGCGCGCGGCGCCGAGCTCGTGGAACCGGGCAACGCCGTCGGGATGATCGTGTACGAGAACACGTGGGCGGGACCCTTCGTCGCCGCCATGCGCGAGGCCGGCGCGGAGGTCGTCTCCAGCGGCCGCATCCCGGTCGACGACGTCGTCGCGGCGCTCGACAAGCTCGAGGAGGAGTGAGATGGGACTGCTACGAGGGGTCGCCCGGACCGCGGTGGTCGCGGGCACCGCGACCGCGGTGTCGAACCGGGTGTCACGACGTCAGGCCGGCCGCTGGGCCGCGCAGGAGCAGTACGCGGAGCCGCAGCAGCAGTACGCGCCGCCGCCTCAGCAGTACGCGCCGCCACCGGCGCCGGCCCCTGCGGCCGCCGGCGGCGACGACGTCATCGCGCAGCTGGAGAAGCTGGGCCGGCTCCGTGACAGCGGCGTCCTCACGGACGAGGAGTTCGCCGCCCAGAAGGCCAAGCTGCTCGGGTCCTGACCGGGATCGGGAGACGACGATGAGTGCCACGGACACGCCGCGCCCCGCCGCGGCCGGCACGAGGACGAGGCCGCCCGCGACGGCGTGGATCTCGTGGGTCGCGCTCGCCATGATGACGACCAGCTCGGTGGCCAGCCTGCGGGCCGCGCCGACGATGGCGGTCTACGGGCTCGCCTGCGTGTTCCTCTACCTGCTGCCCGCGGTGGTCTTCCTGCTGCCCACGTCGCTGGTGTCCGCCGAGCTCGCCTCGGGCTGGAAGGGCGGCGTCTACAACTGGGTCGCGCTCGGCATCTCCAAGCCGATGGGCTTCCTGGCCGTGTGGTGCCAGTTCGCGATGACGATCTTCTACTACCCGAGCCTGCTCGGGTTCGTCGCGAGCACCCTCGCGTACGTCTTCAACCCGTCCCTGGCCAGCAGCGGCGTCTGGACCGCGCTCGTCATCATCGTCGTGTACTGGAGCGGCGTGTGGGTGTCGTCCCGCGGCACCAAGGGCGTGGCCGGGCTCGCGAGCGGCGGGCTCATCATCGGCACCCTCATCCCCGGCGTCGTGCTCGTGACGCTGGGCATGGTGTTCCTCGGCCAGGGCAACGAGTCGGCGGCGCCGATGACCAGCGACCACATCTTCCCCGTGTGGGCCGGCCTCGCGAGCCTCGTGCTCATCGTGAACAACTTCCTGTCGTACTCCGGCATGGAGATGAACGCGGTGCACGTCTCCTCGTTGAAGAACCCGGCCAAGGAGTTCCCCAAGGCGATGTTCCTCGCGATGGGGATGGTGCTGCTGATCTTCATCCTCCCGGCGCTGGCGATCAGCTGGGTGGTGCCCGCCGAGGAGCTGTCCCTCACCGCCGGCGTCATGCAGGCCTTCGACGCGGTGTTCGCGAGCTTCGGCTCGCAGTGGCTCACCCCGATCGTGGGCGTCATGCTCGTCACCGCGTCGCTGGGCGGGATGCTCACGTGGCTGGCCGGGCCGTCCAAGGGCCTGCTGCTCATCTCGCGGCAGGAGGGCTACCTCCCACCGTTCCTGCAGCGCCTGAACAAGCACGGCGTGCAGCAGAACATCCTGGTCGTGCAGGGAGTCGTGACGACGGCGATCGGCCTGATGTACGCGCTGATCCCCGACGTCTCCAGCGCGTACTGGATCTTCTCGGTGATCACCACGCAGGTGTACCTGATCATGTACCTGCTCATGTTCGTCGCCGCCGTCGGCCTCCGCCGCCGGTACCCGGACCACCCGCGCGGCTTCCGGGCCCCGATGCTCGTGGCGCTGTGCGGCGTCGGGTTCGCGGCCTCGCTCGCGGCCCTGCTGGTGGGCTTCGTGCCGCCGTCCCAGTTCGGGGGCGGCAACGCCGGCCTGTACTTCCTCATCGTGGGCGGCGGGGCGCTGGGGCTCGGCCTCCTCGTCCCCTACCTCTTCTACCGGTTCCGCAAGCCGTCGTGGCGGCAGCCCGACGACGGCGGCGAGGCGGGCACCGACGTGGCGGGCGCGCCCCCTGACGCCTCGGGGGTGAGCGAGGCATGAGCACCGTCGACGAGACCCAGCCGCCCCGCGAGCGCCGGACGCTGTACGTGGTCGTGGCCGTCGTGGTCGTCGCGCTCGTCGTCCTCGGACTGGTCTTCTACCGGTCGGGCGAGCAGACCCGCGACGCCGAGGCCAAGGCCGACCAGCTCATCGCTGCTCTCGATGCCGCCGGGGCCCGCACGCCGTCCCAGGACCAGGTGATGCGCGTGCTCGCCGACGACGGCGGCGCGGTGTGCGCGAACCCGAACGAGGCGCTGAGCCGGGCCGCGTACCTCGCGCAGCTCGCCAACGGGGCCACCGGCCCGGGCGCGCGGCCCGTGATCGCGGACAGCCGGGCCGTCAAGGGGCAGCTGCTGATCATGGGGATCTACTGTCCCGACGAGCTCACGGAGTTCCAGCAGTTCGCCGACGAGCTGACGACCGAGGACCTCACGTCGCCGTGACGGGCGGGCCCGTTCACCCCTGCCCCGCCGTCCCGCGCGCGGCGAGCTCCTGGAGGAACGCCGGGATCCGGCCGGTGCCGAAGTCGTAGTACCGGGCCCAGGTCGGCACGACGGCGATGCGGGCCATGCGGTCGTACAGCCCGCGGCAGGCCTGCTCGAACTGCGCGAGCGCGTCGCCGGACATGCCCTTGCCCGCGGCGGCGAGGTACTCCGGCACGACGCCGTCGACGACCGTGATCTCCGCGCGGCCGCGCACCGACAGCGACTTCGCCCCCGACGGCGAGTCGCCGTCGTCGAGGGACAGGGCCACGTCCGGGCGCGCCCGGAGCGCGGCGACCTTGGGCGCCGTCTCCGCCGTCGAGATCACGAGCTCCCGGCCGGTCCACCAGAAGCCCGCGGGGACCACCCGCGGCGTGCCGTCCGGCGCGGTGTACGCCAGGTGGAGGGCCGACGGCGACGCCAGCAGCTCCCTCGCGTCCGCCAGCTCGCGGTCGATCTCCTGCTGGTCCATCGCGTGCGTCCCTCCGTCGGTCGCGGCGCCGGTCGCCGCCCTCACCCCGGGGACGGAGCGGGCCGCGCGTCCTCGACATCTGCTCCCGACATCGAACCGCGGCCGCGGCACCTCCGCCCGGCGTGGACACCGTGGGGTCCCCTGGCGGTACACCTCACGCCGGGGACTCCCCTGCCCGCCGCCGGGGGCGTTGACTGGGACCCGAGCCGGTGCCGTACGGGCGCCGGCCGCCGCGTGGGAGGAACGACATGACGACGCTCGCCATCATCGGTGCCGGCCCCGGCCTGGGGCTGTCGGTCGCGCGGCGCTTCGGCCGCGAGGGCTTCTCCGTCGCGCTCGTCGCCCGGGACGCCGCGAAGCTGGACCGGCTCGCGTCCGGGCTGCGCGACGAGGGGGTCACCGCCGCCGGGTACGTCGCCGACGCCCGTGACCGCACCGCGCTGACCGCCGCGCTCGACCGGGCGGCCGCCGAGCTCGGCCCCGTCGAGGTGCTGCAGTACAGCCCGGTGCCCGCGCGCGAGTTCATGAAGCCGACGCTCGAGACCACCGCCGACGACCTCGTCGGCCCGCTCGAGCTGTCCGTGCTCGGCCCCGCCGCCGCCGTCCGGCAGGTGCTGCCCGGGATGCGCGAGCTCGGCCGCGGCACCGTCCTGTTCCCCAACGGCGGCAGCGCCGTCCGGCCGCGCGACGCCGTCACCGGCACGTCCGTCGCCTTCGCCGCCGAGAGCGCCTACGCCCGGCTGCTGCACGAGGCCCTCGCGCCGGAGGGCATCCACGTCGCGCAGCTCATCATCCCGCTGGGCATCGGCGGCGGGGAGCCCGACCACGCCCCCGACGCCCTCGCCCAGCGCCTGTGGGAGCTGCACACCGGGCGCGGCGAGTTCCGGACGTTCGTGCGCCCGCTCGACTGATCCCGCGAGCGGTCAGGTGTTCCCCGGGAACTCCGTGGTGACCAGCGGGTCGGAATGCATGTGCACGATCCGCCAGCCGTCCGCGAGGCGCCGGTAGACCTTGGTGACGCGGCGCTCCCGCACCACCGGCTCCCCGGCCGCCGACCGGGAGTGGATCTCCTCCACGTGCACCGTCCAGGCCGTGTCGCCGTGGACGTGCTCGTCCAGCTGGTCGAGCCGCCGGTAGACGCCGTCGCCGTACGTCGCCGCCACGGCGGCGAGGCGGTCGCGCACCTGGTCCCAGCCGCGCGCGACTCCCCCGAACGCGCCGAGCAGCGACACGTCCGGGGCGTGGTCCCACAGCTGCTGGAAGTCGTGCGGGTCGCCGGCCACCAGCGCGGCCAGCGCGGAGCGCTGCGCGGACTGGAAGTCGGCCCACGTCGACACCATCGTCACGACCTCTCAGGGCAATCTTCCGCGAGGCGAGGGCCGCGCGGGTCGCGGCGGCCTCGCAGCCTCCACGTCACCACACCGGCGGCGGCCCTTCAACCCCTGGGGCGCAGGACGGCGTCGCAGAGATCGCACGACGTCGACGGCGCGCACGCCCTGGCGAGGGCGCGTTGACCTGCACCGACAGCGTCGTCCACAGACACCCGGGCAACCGTCTGACCGTTTGCTCTACAGTGACGCCCGACGTCACCGCCGACAGGGAGCCTCGTCATGACCCGAAGCCGGGCCATCCTCGCCGCCGCCTCCATCGCCGCTGCCACCGCGCTCCTCGTCGCCGCGTGCGACGACGACCCACCCGCCACACCCTCGCCCGAGCCGACCGCGACCAGCTCCAGCGCCGAGGCATCGCCGTCGCCCACCTCTACCGCCGTCGACGTGGCGCCCGAGCGCCCGAAGGAGATGGACGACGACGGCCCCGCCGGCGCCGAAGCCGCGGCGGTGTACTTCCTCGAGCTCGACGACTACATCATGAAGACCGGCGACACGGCTGAGTGGGAGGCGATGTCTGGCAGTGCCTGCGGTTTTTGCGATGCACGCCTCGAACAAGCAAGAACAATCGCCGAGCGGAAGGACAAGTTCGAAGGCGGAGACACCGAAGCACGAGCCGTTCACACCTACGAGCAGGATTCCACAACGGGGATCTGGCCAATTGACGTGGAAACGTCTGAGAAACCCTGGGCGATCACCGATTCAGATGGCAAAGAGATCGCGTCCCAAGGTGCCCTTGTTGCTACATCACGCGTCGAGGTTGCCCGCAAAGACGACGAGTGGGTAATCGTCGGGGTTGTGAACGACCAGGAGCGCTGACATGGGTCGAATCACAACTAGCGTCGCGTTTATAGCTTTGATCGTTTCTGTGTCGGCCGGGGTCCCCGACTACGAAGGCAAGACAGACAACGACGACGACACCGTGACTGTCGACGGCACTTCGAACGCCTGGACGAATGGTGCCGACGGCCGCGAGCCGGCCAACGACGAACCCCAGGACCGCTACGCCCGCACTGACGCGGTGACGTGCGGAACGCTGGGTGAGGACCTGGACGCCCTCAGCGGCATCGTGACGGCACCGGGCGCGTGCCCGGACGGCACGGACGTCGTCGAGATCACGATGCCGTGCGAGGACGGGGAGTACGCCCTGGATGCGCTGTGGGTGCAGCGGGCCCGCGAGGACGGCACGTTCGACGAGGCGGAGCAGCTCACCGAGGACGAGTGCGTGTCCCCCGCCGAGATCGCCGCAGCAGTGCAGCGCGAGTTCAAGACGATGAAGGTCGCGGCGCCGGAGGCGACGATGCAGGGCAACCCGCCGATGGTGGTCAACGTGCACTACCCGGCGTACACCACCGCAGCCCCGCAGGACCGGACGGTCACGCTGCTGGGCGTGCCGGTGGTCATCCGCGCCGAGCCGACGGAGTTCACGTGGGACTTCGACGACCCGTACTCCGCCGACGGCAGCACCCTCACCACGACGTCCCCGGGCCGCCCCTGGCACGAGGGCGACGCCACCCCGGACGGGAGCTGGGTCGGGCACACGTACACCCGGCTCGGCACGCCCGGCCAGGACCCCGGCACCGCCGTCGACGCCGAGGGTGACGCCTACCGCGCGGGCGTCACCGTCACCCTCACCACCACCTGGCAGGGGCGCTTCCGCATCCAGGGCACCAGCACCTGGACCGACATCCCCGGCACCATCTCGACGACGAGCACCACCGCGCCGACCACCGTCACCGAAGCCCGCACCCGACTCGTCTGCGAGGACCTCGACGGCAACGCCGTCTGCTGACGGAACGGGCTTCTCCGCATTCCCGCCGAGGGGTGCCCTCACAGGGTGTCTCGGAGCGGGCCGCGAGCGCATACGGTGGACGCCGCACCACCGACCGAGGAGAACTCTTTGCGCACCGTCAACGCCTACGCCGCCCCGTCCGCGACCGAGCCGCTGGTCCCCACGACCATCGAGCGGCGCGACGTCGGCCCGAAGGACGTCCTGATCGCCATCCGCTACGCGGGGATCTGCCACTCCGACATCCACACCGTGCGCGGCGACTGGGGACCCATCACCTACCCCCAGGTCGTCGGGCACGAGATCGTCGGCGAGGTCGTCGAGGTCGGCCCCGCCGTCACCAAGCACGCCGTCGGCGACCGTGTCGGCGTCGGCTGCATGGTCAACTCCTGCCGCGAGTGCGAGAACTGCCGCGCCGGCATGGAGAACTACTGCCTGGCGGGCAACACCGGCACCTACGCCGCCGTCGACCGCGACGGCACCATCACCCAGGGCGGCTACTCCACCCACGTGGTCGTCGACGAGGACTTCGTGCTCCGCGTCCCCGAGGCCCTCGACTACGCGGCCGCCGCGCCGCTGCTGTGCGCGGGCATCACCACCTACTCGCCCCTCGCGCACTGGAACGCCGGCCCCGGCACAAAGGTCGCCGTCGTGGGCATGGGCGGCCTGGGCCACATGGCCGTGAAGATCGCCGCGGCCATGGGCGCCGAGGTCACCGTGCTCTCGCGCACGCTGGCGAAGAAGGACGACGGCCTGGCGTTCGGCGCCACCGACTATTACGCGACCGACGACGCCGCCACGTTCGAGGCGCTCGCCAACCGGTTCGACCTCATCGTCAACACCGTCAGCGCGCCGCTCGACCTCCACCAGTACCTGCGGCTGCTGCGCCTCGACGGCACCATGGTCAACGTCGGCGCCCCGCCGGAGCCGCTGCCCATCCAGGTGTTCTCGCTGTTCAACAACCGCCGGTCGTTCGCGGGCTCCAGCATCGGCTCCATCGCCGAGACGCAGGAGATGCTCGACTTCTGCGCCGAGCACGGCATCGCGCCGGAGACCGAGCTCATCGGCGCCGACCAGATCAACGACGCCTACGAGCGCGTGCTGTCCAGCGACGTGCGCTACCGGTTCGTCATCGACACCGCGACCCTGTAGCGGCGGTCCGGAGCACCGGCGACCCCGCTCCCGTCGACGGACGGGACGGGGTCGCCGTGCGTCAGAAGAGCGGCCAGGGCACGGCCGGCATGTCGCCCTCGGGCGACGGGAAGACGGCGGTGCGCAGCAGCCGCTCGCACCGCTCGGCCAGCGCGACGACCTCGGCGACGTCGAGCAGTGCGGTGAGGCGGCCACCGAGCCCGCCGTCGCCGTGCTCCTCGAGGCTCGCGCGGACCCGGCGGACGCCCTCGAGCTCGTCGGCCAGCAGGGGCTGGCCGACCCAGCCCCACAACACAGTGCGGAGCTTCGGCTCGACGTGGAACGTGACCCCGTGATCGACCCCGAGGCGCCGGCCGTCGCGCAGCGGCAGCACGTGGCCGCCCTTGCGGTCGGCGTTGTTCACCACCGCGTCGAACACCGCCATGCGGCGCAGCGACGGCGAGTCCTCGTGCACCAGGCAGACGGGCTCGTCGTCGGCGCCGCTGCCCTCCAGCACCACGCGCCACCCGTCGCGCCCGGCGAGGTGGGACGGGACGACGTCGACGGGGTCCTGGTCGGGGTCCCGCTCCTGCCAGAGCTGGACCATGCCGGGGCCGAGCGGCCCGTCGCGCAGCCAGGTCCGGGGCACGACACCCCAGCCCAGAGCGTCCGAGACGAGGGAGGCCGCGACCTCGCGACCGGCCAGCGTGCCGTCCGGGAAGTCCCACAGCGGGTTCTCGCCGGCCACGGGCTTGTAGACGACGGCGGTGGCGCCGATCCGCCCGACGAAGGTCGCGTTCGAGGCCGTCTGGATGCGGCCCACGACCTCCAGGGCCCCGGTGTCGAGGTCGATCTGCTGCTCCGTCACGGCGCGCCCGTCGGGCCGCTCGATGCTCGACCCGGCGCTGTCACGTGCCGGGATCCGGGGCGCACTCGTGGCCGTCCTCGTCCATCGGCATGCCGCAGTCCGAGCAGGTCGGGCGACCCGACGCGACGACGCGGCGGGCGCGCTCGGCGAAGGCCCGAGCGGTGCCGACGGGGATCCGCACCACCAGCATCTCGCTGGGCTCGGGCTCGTTCTCGTCCACGACGAGCGCATCGTCGTCGGCCGGCAGGTCCTCCTCGACGGGGAAGGCCTCGATCACGAGCTGCGCGGTCCGGGGGTCCCAGCCAAGCCGCATCGAACCCGTCCGGAAGTCCTCCTCGACCGGCTGCTCCAGCGGCGCGTCGTCGACGAGCTCTGCCGGGACCTCGGCGGGGATGGAGAGCGTGTCGTCCGCGGTCACCAGCTCGTCGAGCATCTTGTCGATCATCTCCGCGAGCACGGCCGACTGCTGCTTCTCCATGGCGATGCTCGCGGTCCGCTTCCCTGCGCGGGCCTGGAGGTAGAACGTGCGCTCACCGGGGCGGCCGACCGTCCCGATCACGACCCGGTCGGGCCAGTCGAACTCGTGCACCACAGTGGTCATGCCACCACTCTAGGAGGCGCCCGGGCCGGCCCCGCCGCCGACGGGTGCGTCGCCGGCCGGCGCGGCGCCCCGCAGCCAGGACAGGTCGCCGGCGTCGGTGTTGACGGCGACCACCTCGGGCCGGTGCGGCCCGTACCGCACGATCGAGACGGACGCCGGCCCCACCGCGATGCGCTGGAAGAGGTCGAGGTGCATGCCGAGGGCGTCGGCGAGCACGGACTTGATGATGTCGCCGTGCGCGACCGCCGCCCAGACGGCGCCCGCGCCGTGCTGCTCCCCGAGCGCGGCGTCGTGCCCGCGGATCGCCGCCACCGACCGCGACTGCATCGCCGCGAGCGACTCCCCGCCGGGGAACGTCACCGCCGACGGCTGCGCCTGCACCTGCGACCACAACGGCTCCTGGGCAAGGTCGCGCAGCGCCCGCCCCTGCCACTGCCCGTAGTCGCACTCGGTGATGCCGTGCTCGACGAGGGTCGTCGGCGTGCCGCCCGCTGTGCCCTGCTGGTGCTCGACGACGACGCGAGCCGTCTGCCGGCACCGCTCCAGCGGGCTCGTCACCACGGCGGCCAGCGGGACCTCAGCCAACCGCGCCGCCGTGCGCAGCGCCTGCTCGCGCCCGACCGTGTCCAGCCGCACCCCCGCCGTCCGACCAGCGAGCACGCCCTGCACGTTCGCGGTCGTGCGGCCATGGCGGACGAGCAGCACGGTGGGCATGCCCGGAGCCTAGACCTTGGCGCGCGGGCTTCGTCCTGCATGCGGGACTGGATGGCCGACGACGAATCCATCCCCGGGCGCGGCCTCGACGGAGCGGACCGGTGAGCGACGTCACGTCCGAACTATCTGTAGTTACAGGTAAGGTGACGGACGGACGTGATCGGAGGTCGTCATGACGGTGTCCCTGACCCCGCGCCAGGAGATCTGGCGCGGGCTGCTGCTCGGCCAGCGCTCGATGCTGACGTCCATGGCGGCCGAGCTCAAGCGCGAGTTCGGGCTCACGCTGCCGGCGTTCGAGGCGCTGCTCTCACTGTGGGAGGCGCCCGGCGGCACGATGCAGACGACCCGGCTCGCCCGGTCCCTGCTGTACAGCTCCGGGTCCGCGTCGCACCTGATCAGCCGGCTCGTCGACGCCGGGCTCGTGCGCCGCGAGACGTCGGCGGAGGAC
Source organism: Isoptericola sp. NPDC019482 (assembly GCF_040632295.1). Taxonomy (NCBI): domain Bacteria; kingdom Bacillati; phylum Actinomycetota; class Actinomycetes; order Micrococcales; family Promicromonosporaceae; genus Isoptericola; species Isoptericola sp. NPDC019482. The sequence continues at coordinate 79,279 of NZ_JBEYBQ010000013.1, read as the reverse complement.
GCGCGCGTCATCGAGGTGTCGCTCACCGCCCGCGGGACCACGCTGATCGAGGGTGCCGTCGAGGCGCACCTCGCCAGCATCGCCCGGACGTTCGAACCCCTCGTCGACGACGCCGACGTGGCCGCGCTCCTCGGGTTCGCCCGCCGCATGGCCGCGCACGAGAACGTCGTCTCCGCGCCCTTCGCCTGACCCCGGCCTCGACCGTCCGCGGCCGAGCCAGGCCCTTTTATCTGTATCTACAGACACCACAGGAACGAGAGAGAGCATGTCGAGGATCGGCCGCATCGCCGTCGTCCGCCGCTTCGGTCCACCCGAGGCCATCACCCTCGAGGAGCACCCCGCTCCCCCGGTCGGCCCCGGCCAGGTCCAGGTGGCAGTCCGCACCGGCGGGCTCAACCCCGTCGACGCCCGGCTGCGCTCGGGCACCTTCGGCGGGAGCGTGCCGATGGCGCTGGGCACCGAGCTCGCCGGCGTCGTCGTCGAGTCGGGCGACCCGTCGTGGAAGGTCGGGGACGAGGTGATCGGCTGGGGCGCCCAGGGCGCCGACGCCGACCTGGTCACCGTTCCCGGCACGCGGCTGCACGCCAAGCCCTCGCAGCTCGGCTGGGCGCTCGCCGGCGGCCTCGGCGGGGTCGGCTCCACCGCCCTCACCGCGCTCGACGCCGTGTCGCCGGCTCCGGGCGACGTCGTCGTGGTGCACGGCGCCGCCGGCGGCGTCGGGACGGTCCTGGTCCAGCTGGCGGTGGCCCGCGGCCTGACGGTCATCGGCACGGCGAGCTCGGCCAACCAGGCCCACGTGGCCGGGCTCGGTGCGCTGGCGGTCGAGTACGGCCCCGGGCTCGCCGGCCGGATCGCCGACGCCGCCCAGGGACGCCCCGTCGTCGCGTCGATCGACCTCGCCGGGTCCACCGACGCCGGCGAGGTCGCCGTCGCGGTCGTGGCCGGGGGCGGTCAGGCGATCACGCTGGTCCCCGAGACCACGCAGAGCCACGGGATCCATCTGGTGCGGGTCCAGCGCAGCCAGACCGCCATGGCGACGCTGCTCGACGCCGTGACCCGCGGCGACCTCGTGCTCCCGGTCGAGACGCTGCCCCTGACGGAGATCGTGGAGGCGCACCGGCGCCTCGACGCCAAGCACGCGCGCGGCAAGCTCGTGCTCGACGTCTCCGACAACCCCCACCTGCCCCGCACGGACGGAGACGCCTGACATGACCACGACCACCCCCGCGCCCCGCGCCGTCATCACCGGCGCGGGCAGCGGCCTGGGCCGCAACCTCGCGATCGAGCTGGTGCGGCGGGGCTACGCCGTCTTCGGGACGGCGAGCTCGCCCGAGCAGATCGCCGACGTCGCCGAGGCCACCGACGGTCGCGCGCGGCTCGTCGCGTGCGACATCACCGACGAGCGGCAGGTCGCCGAGCTGGCGGCCACCGTGCTCGCGGACGGCGGCCTGGACCTCCTCGTGAGCAACGCGGGGACCCTGACCCCCGGCCCGCTGGAGACCGTGCCGCTCGCGGCGGTCCAGCGCGAGTTCGCGGTGAACACGTTCGGCGTCCTGACCGTGGTGAACGCCTTCCTGCCCGCCCTGCGCGCCGCCCAGGGCCGCATCCTGCAGGTCAGCACGATGTCGGTGGACCGCCCCAGCCCGTTCAACGGCCTGTCCGCGGCCAGCAAGGCCGCCGCCGAGGCGCTGATGGCCGTGTACCGCGCGGAGCTCGCCGGCTCCGGCGTGGACGTCGTCGTCGCCGTGCCCGGCAACATGCGCACCGGCGGCCCCGCCCGGACCGCCGCCGCGATCGAGCGGGCGCGCGCCGCCTTCACGCCCGAGCAGGAGGCCGTGTACGGCGCCGCCTACGACCGCTTCGCCGAGCGCATCAACGCCGGCCAGGCCGCCGGCCTGGACGCCGACGAGGCGGCCCGCCAGATCGCCGACCTCGCCCAGCAGACACCCGCGCCGCTGCGCGAGCCCGTCGGGGACGACGCCGTCGCGCTGCTCCGCTCCCTCGCGCGCTGACACCCCCTCACCCGTACCGCACACACGAACCGGAGACACCACCGATGGAACTCATCCTCGACCCGACCGACCTCGCCGCCGTCCGCAACAAGGACCTGCTGCTCGCCCTCTACGACGAGATGATCAACGGCAAGGAGCCGCTCAAGGCCGTCCGCAAGTACCTCGTCCCGGAGTACGTGCAGCACAACCCGCGGCTGGCCACCACCGCCGACGGCACCGGCGAGGCCTTCGAGCAGCGCGTCCTCAGCAACCCGGACCTGCGCGTGGAGGTGCACCGCGTCATCGCCGTGGGCGACTACGTCTGGGCGCACGTCAACTTCGTCAACATCTACAGCAACGAGCCCGACGACCGCGGCATCGCCGGCGTCGACATCTTCAAGTTCGACGTCGACGGCAAGATCGTCGAGCACTGGGACGTGCTGCAGCCCGTCGTCGACCCCGCCGAGGCGGCCAACGACAACGGGATGTTCTGACCGGCCGAACGTCGAGGCTTCCCCGTCCGTACCACCGTCGCCCGCACGATGCCGAGCGACGTGGTGTCAGTCCGTCCGCTCGACCCCGGCGCTCGCTCGCTGCTGCGCCATGCGGCGCAGCGTGAGCAGCACGGGGTCGGTGAGGAGGGTGCCGACGACGACCTGCCGGACCGCCCCGGCACGCTCCGCGGGCACGGAGGCGACGTCGGCGGCGGCGACCGTGTCCGCCGCCTCGGCGAGGGCCGCGAGGTGGGCGTCCGTCAGGTCGATACCCGCGGCGTCGGCGGCCCGGAGCTGGTCCGCCAGGCGGGCGACGAGCGGGTCGTCCTCGGCGCACCAGTCCCGGGCCGCGACCAGTTCGGCGGCGCGGGACGCCCAGGGGTCGGCGGCCGGCGCGGAGGGCCCCCCGCTCAGCTCGGCATGCTCCTGGGGGCGCGCACCCTCCCGCGCGAGCATGACGTGCTGCGCCGCCCCCAGGAGCTCGTGCCGGCTGGTCGGCGGGTCGTCCAGCACGGTGAGGACCTCCCGCACCACGCCCAGCGTCAGGCCGGCGGACTCGGTGAGCGCGCGGACGAGCCGTACCCGCTCGACGTGCGTCGTGTCGTACACGGCCTGCGTACGGGCGGTGGCGGTGCCGGCGTGCAGCAGCCCCTCCCGCAGGTAGAACTTCAGCGTCGCGACCGGGACCCCGGTCCGTTCCGCGAGACCCGAGATGCGCATGGTTCCTCCGTCCGTACCTCTTGACTTTGGAGAGTAGCACTCTCCATTATTGGAGAGTTCCACTATCCGTTTGAGCGGAGGACTCCCATGAGCACGCTGACGACCCACCAGCACGAAGGCGGCCTCGCCGTCTTCCTCATCGGCGCGCGAGTGGTCAAGCCCTGGCGTCCTGACGCCTGGCTCCCCGCGTTCGCAGCGATGGGACCGATGCTCGCGGAGCTCAGTCGCGACCCCGACGCCGGGCTCCTCCACGCGCGCACCACGATCGACGCCGACCTGCGCGGCGTCACCGTCGTGCAGTACTGGCGCAGCATCGACGACATCTACCGCTACGCCAACGCCGACGAGCGGCGCCACCGGCCCGCATGGCTCGCGTTCTACCGTCGTGCGCACCGCGTGCCCGGCGCCGTCCAGGTCTGGCACGAGTCGTACGCCGTCCCCGCCGGGCATCACGAGAGCCTGTACGCCGACGCTCCCCGGCCCTTCGGCGTCGCCCGCGCCACCGGCAGCATCCCCGCCGCTCGCCGCGGCCGGACCGCGCGGGAGCGGCTGCAGAACCCCGTCACGTCGGCGTAGGTGGCCGGCGGCGAGGCCCAGGGCCCTATTCCCCCTCGCCCCGCCGCTGCGCGATCGAGACCAGGTGGGCATGGGCGTACTCGCACACCAGCGCGTGCCGGTAGACGAGCTGCGGGACGTCCACGTTCGTGTCCATCCAGAGGCTCAGGGCGCCCATCTTCCAGTGCTCGAACGTCTCGTCGTCGGTCAGCACGGCGAGGATGCTCAGGAACGAATCGTCGAAGCGCAGCGAGTGGATCGCGCGACGGAACTCCTCGAGGTTCAGCGCGATGCAGAACGGGATGTTCATCAGGCACAGGGCCGTCTGGATGTCGAGGCGCAGCAGGCGGGGGCGACGGCGTTCCGGGTCGAGGTCCGGCACGTCGAGCTGGGCGAAGTTCAGGCGCTCGGGCGCCGTGATGTCGATCCCCTCGAGCGCGATGAGCACGTCGTAGACGTTGACGTCGTGCTCGACGACGGCGTTGTCCCCCAGTCCGGACAGCGTCGTCGGGCGCAGCGTGACCGGCTCGATGGCGGCCGGGGTGTTGCGGATGATGAAGTTCACCAGGTTGGTCTCCACCACGAAGTGGCGGATCAGCAGCTCGACGGCGTCCGGCGACACGAACCGGCGCAGGAACCACAGGCAGAGTGCGTCCATGGTGGCGAGGGTCATCCACCTGCCGGGGAACACCCGCTTGATGACCGAGAGCACGGCCACCAGCACCCGGGAGACGATCCGCGCGATCGGGTACAGCAGCCGCCGGGAGGGGCGTTGCTGGTCCTCGATGATCATCCGCACCAGCGGCTTGTCGAGCGGGACGGACGGGTCGGCGTAGATCGCCTCCCACATGCTCGGGTCGGACCGCACGGGCATCAGATCTCGTCCAGCTCGGTGAGCTGCATGACGTAGAGCCGGGCCACCACCCGTGCGCAGGTGACGATGGCGTCGGCCGCGTCGTCGTCGATCCGGTCGGACGTGAGGATGGCGTCGAGCGTGCCGGTGTGCTCGGCGTCGGCGTCCTGGTGGTAGGCCATGAAGTGCACCTGGTTGTCCGCCAGCCCGAGCACCTCCTGGAACCGCCGCGCCCACACGCCGGCCTTCTGCGCGCCGAGCCCCTCGATGATGAACATCGCGCCGAGGCACCCGACCGGGTTCGGCTTGCTCGCCTCGTGGAACATGTAGCCGGACAGCGCCTGCGAGCCAAGGTTCTTCCGGCCCGCCCGCAGCGCCTCGAGCGAGCCGCCGACGGCGACGTAGTCGCGCTCCAGGAGCAGGTGGTCGCGGTGCTCCTCCAGCGCGTGCGAGATGGCGGCCGAGCGCAGGTCGAAGTGGTCCATGTCGAAGTTGGACGCCGCTCGCGCGATCCACAGCGACCCGTCGACCACCTGCTGGCGCAGGTTGTGCAGCAGGCACTGGTAGTCCGCCACCGTGACGTCGCCGTCGTCCAGCGCCCGCAGGATCGGCACCTCGGCCAACCGGGCCTCGAAGTCCGTCCAGACGTCGGAGAGCCGGGCGAGCAGCCCCGCCCGGTCCGGCTGGGGCGGGCGGTAGCCCTCGACGGTCTCGGTGCTGGTCATCTGGTGCTCCTTCGCGGTGCGACGACGGTCAGGTGGGCGAACCCGAACGAGAACCGTCCGGACTCGGGGACCGCGAGGAGGATCGTGTCGCCCGGCGCGAAGCGCCCGGTGCGCCACGCCTCCTCCAGCGCGATGAAGATGCTCGCGGCGCCAGTGTTGCCGCAGGTCTCCAGGTTGGAGAACCAGCGGCTCGTGTCCATGCCGGGGACGCGCGCGCTCAGCGCGTCGAAGACGACGTCGCGGAAGGCGTTGGTGCTGTAGTGGCAGAGCACGTGGTCGAGCTTCTTCAGGTCGATCAGCCCGCGGTCCACGAGCTCCTCGAACTGCGCCAGCCCGGCCGCGGCGAGCTCGTCGAGCACGGCCGTCTCCTGCCGGATCTGCAGCAGCCCGGCCTTCTCGGCGGTGGCCACGTCGTCGTAGTCCTGCCAGGTGCGCCCCGCGACGGCGTTGGGCCCGTCGAGGCCCGCGCGCATGCAGACCTCGTGCTCGTGCGCGAGCGAGACCTGCCGGACCCAGTCCACCCGCAGCGACGGCTTGTCCGGTCGCGGCTGGAACTCCACGATCGCGGCGCCCGCGCCGTCGGACAGCATCCACCGCAGGAAGTGCGCGTCCAGGTGGTCCTCGACGCCGTCGAACCGCCGCTGGTGCAGCCACCGGCTGGCCAGCTCCGAGCCCACCACCGCCGCTCGCGGGTGGTCGCCGAGTCGCACCTTGCTCACCGCCGCGTCGAGCGCGGCGATGCTGGACGCGCACACCCCGCTCGCCGTCAGCGTCTGCATGGGGCCGCCGCCGAGCCGCCCGTGCACCATCGACGCGAACCCCGGCACCAGCAGGTCGCCCTGCGTCGTCGCGCAGGCGAGCATGCCCAGGTCGGATGCGGTGATACCCCGGTCGGCCAACGCGTCCTCGAGCGCGTGGACGGCGAGCTCCTCGTTCAGCTCGGTGGTGCGGCCCTCGTCGTCCAGCGCGTAGTAGCGCTGACGGATGCCGTTGGCGCGCTGGATCCGGGCACGCAGCCCATCCGTGCGCTTGTCGACACCCCCGAGCCGGCGCGCCACGTCCTCGTTGGCTACCGGGTCGCCGGGCAGATACCGGCCCAGGCCGGTCAAGTACGCGGTCGCTGGCATGGGGGTATTCAGCCACACCCGACCCCGTCGTGTCGCTGGTTTCACCACACCCCGACATGTCGGAACCTCTGAACCTCGTCAGGTGGAGACCTCATCCGCGCTCGCGTGGTCCGACCTGCTTCATCGCGCCGGAGGACCAGACGGACGCTCCCTGTGCAGCGGGCACCACCAGCCGGGCGTCGTGCCTAGCCGGGTGTTCGCGGACCGGTCAGAAGTTGATCATGCAGGTGGAGGTCGCAGGATCGTTGAGATTCCGCGGTTTCTGCACTTGTCACGAGCGGCCGTGCAACTCGCGTGCCACTCAATATCGGGGTGCGGCCACGTTCGCGACATGTGTCCCGTCAAGAGTACGACAGTGCCGGTCAGGGCTATTTCCTGTATCCCTTACGGGCGCCCGTAACGACACCGCACCCAGCGCCGCGGAATCTTTTCGCTATCAGCTACGTCCCCACCTCGGTGACGGGAGAAGACGCAAGCATGAGTCGATCAGGCCACGCCCGCAGCCCTTCGCGCTCCGACTACGTAGGCATCACTCGCTGACGCGGATCGCGCGCCGCGATGCTCGTCCCAGTGCCGACCGAGCAATCCCAACTGCGTGTCGCGCAGCGGGGCCGACAGCCTCGCGCTGTGGAGCCCAACGCACTGCGGGTACCGCTCGAGGTCGGCGGCGACGTCGACGCGAAGGTGGTCCGCTGCCACAGCAAGCATGCCGTCGTCGAACCCGACTTCTGCCATCGTGGTGTCCCCTCAGCTGGCGGCCTGATCGATCTTCTCGAGCGCTTCGCGTAGGTCGTCGGGTAGCGGCTTGCGGATGGGCAGGATCTGGGTGCCGACCTTGGCCCAGGTCGTGCGGTAGCGGCGGGCTGTCGTGACGAACTTCTTGATCGACCAGCCGGTGGTCGTCTCGATCCAGTGGGAGACGGCCATCGCGGCGAACACGATGCTCAGGTGCGCCTCGATGGACTCGCGCAGGTGGTGGTAGACAGGCCGCACGGCGAGGTCGGACTTGGCCATCCGGAACGTCTTCTCGATCTTGTACAGGTTCTGGTAGGCGCCGATCAAGCGCTCCGGGGTCGGTGCGGTGATGTTCGTCAGGTAGGCCTTGAACCCGGCCAGCGAGCGGACCTTGGCCTCCAGGTCACGGTTAATGGACTTCGTCGCCCCGTCGAGCTTGATGAACCGGTTCCGCTTGACGGTGTCCTTGCCGGCGACCTGTGCCTGCGCCTTAGCGATCTGCGCGTCAACACCGCGCAGGGTCCGCGCGGCCCGCCCTTTCTTCCACTGGTAGTAGGTGACGTGATCGGTGCGGTTCTTCTTGCCCGTGCCCACCGGTTCGCGGGCGGCCCACACCTGCCCGTCCTCGTACTCGACGTCGGGGTGGTCGGCCTGCCACTTCTCCACGACGTACGGGAGGAAGGGCATCTTCGCCCCCAGGACGAAGGAGAACCCCTCGGCCTCGATCGCCTTCCAGTTCGCCTCCGAGATCATGCCCGCATCGGCGACGACGACCACGTCGTGCAGCCGGTGCGCGGCCAGGAACGCCTTGAGGGTGGGGATCATCGTCTTGGTTTCGGCGGTGTTGCCCTCCCACGCCGTGACCATCAACGGCATCCCGGAAGCGTCGGTGAGCAGCCCGATCTGAATCAACGGCTCTACGCGCCGTTCCTTCGAGAAGCCGGGGACCCGGAACTCGTCCTCTTTGTCCGTCTCGAACCACAGGTTCGTGACGTCGAACATGAGCAACGACGCAGGCCCCAGCCTCGCGGCGCGAGCGCACGCTGAGGCGAGGCCGTCGCGGAATCCTTCGGCGGAGTACAGGCGCAGGCGCCTGGCCACCGTGCGATGGGAAGCGCGCGGGACACCGATCTCGGGCAGGACCCGCTCAACGGCGGCGTGCTTGCTCGTCGGCTCGATGATCCGTGCGAGGACCAGGTCGCGGAACACGTCATCGGCGGCCCGACTTCTGCCACAGCAAGCATGCCGTCGTCGAACAACCGGTGTGGTGCCATGCTCGGTCCCAAACTCCGCACGCAACGTGCGCACCATCCGCCGCACCTCTGCGGCCTTCTCATCATCTGAGTTACGCCGCGTCTGCGGCTTCCCGGATGTCTGCTCAGCCGCATGGCTCGATGCTCGTTTCCAAGGTCAGAGCCTCCAACAAAGCGTCGCAGTAATCAGATCTCAAGGTTCGAAAAGTAGCCGAGCGCCGGGTCCGCAAACGTCCCGATTACCATTCCACGGTCGAGGAAGCGGTTGAACTCCTCGCAGCTCGTCTCCGGAAGCAGGGCGCATCCGTGACATGCCGCCATGTTGCACGAATCAGGACCTTGCCCTCTCTCGCCGGCGTCCATGCATACTGGATCCGTGGAGCACCAACGAGCGTCCCTGACGGCAGCGCCAATAACTGCCCGAAGGTTCTCGGGGCGCGCCATGCGAACGAGCCCGCCCATGGTTCCCTCCGAGTCACCGGCCGCCGTGTAGATGAGCAGACCTGCCATATCGCGACCGGGAGCGGTCGAGGCATAGAGACGCTCTCGAAGCGATGCGGAGCTGTAACCGCACTCGAATACGAGCTCGTTGATCAGCAGGTGTCCAAGAGTGTGCAGAAGGATGAACCGCGGACTCAGCGCTCTCTCCTGGCGACCACGTTGAGCGGCGACATGGCCGTACTGCTTGGCGATCTTGTCCGCTCGCGCCTGGACCTCTGCGCGGCTCTCCCAGCGAGACAGCTCGTCTTGATCGAGTTCCAGGTAGATGCCCTCGCCCTTCACGACATAGGCGGGGAGCCAGTCCTGAAGAGGCGGGAGCGGCTCGCGACGGAGCAGCGCCTTCCCCTCGCTCAGCTTCAGCACGTCGTCACGCACACGGGTGAACCCTCGCAGAGCCCGTGTCTCACGAAGTACATTCACGGATCGAACGCGACCGATTGTGGCCCGCAGACCGTCGTCAATCCCGGGATCCTTCCCGGCGAGGAAATCGTCCTTGGGCTCCTCCCTGATCTTCAGGAACTCAGGGTGTCTCCACTCGTCGTCTCCAGTGAGGAGTTCCGAGTCGCCTGGTGACTCATCGGACTCCGGCTTGGGCGCACCCACGCCGAAGAAATCGAGATAGGCAGCCCACAGCTCCTCGTCGCTGATCGGCCTGAACAGCTCTGCCGGGACGTTCCGCTCGAGCGACTTGCGCAGCATCTCGACGGTCACGGCACCCTCGAACGCATCGTGAAGCGTGCGCAGCGTCGTGTTCACGGCAGGGTGACGCAGCAACTCGTGCATCTCAGCCGAGACCGCGCCTTCAACGCGAGGCAGGTAGATCGAGGACTCCACCTTCGGGAAGTACACGTTGCCTGCTGCACGCAGGGCACCACGGATCGGCTGGTCGCACGGGCTCTCCTTCTCGGCCAGCCAAGGCCGAGCCCCGGGGCAGTAGTATGGATCGGACGGGCCGACGAGACGCTCCGTGAGCGCGGTGCTCTCGTTCCCCGAGGCGTCCCGAGACGGTTCCGTGATGCCGCGGAGCGAGCGCTCCTTGCCGCACTTGTCACATTTGACGACCTGACCCTCAAGGCCTCCACCACCTCGGGAGGTGAGCCTGAGGACGCCCGCGCACCCCGGCTGATGGGAGTGGTGGACCCACTTGTCGAAGGGAAAGTCATCGAGATGGCCCCGGCTGCAGACCGCTACGAACGGCACCTGCGCCATTTTCGGCTTGTACTTCCAGGTCGCGTGAGACGAATCCTTGCACTCCTCCTGCTGGCGCATAGTGAGCGTGCTCTTCTTTAGCCGTTTGCAGTACGGGCAGAAGCACCAAAGCGGGAAGCGCAGTACCGGAACCGTCAGTTTTACGTTGCGCTGATTGGTACTGGATCCAGAGTAGCGGTAGTCCGGTGGCAACCGGAACTCCGAAACGCGCAGACGGGACTCGAGCCTCCAGTCGTGTTCCTGGTACTCCTCGAGGGCCAGCATGCTCGCTGTGTGGTCGTACTCGTACCAGTGGTCGAGGCCGGCTGTGATGACCGATGTGCCGTTGACTAGAACACTCATCGCGCCGACGCCGAACGGTGTGACGAGTTGCGCTCGTCGCATGTTCCCGGTGCTCACAGAATCTCGCCTCCCAGTTCGGCGTCGGCCATCGCATACGCCTGCGAGATCTGCAGGCGGCACTCCGCATCAACGTTGCGCATGCTTGTCGGGATATCCCAGATCGGAGTTTTCGCATCAAGGTCAGGGAGGGTCCCCGCGTACCGCATAAGGCCCTGCTTCGGGTCGCCGCCGATCACGTTCGCCTCCCACTCCGTCCGTTCCCAGGCCTCCCACTGCTGGGCTCGTTTCGCGGCGAGGATGTCGAGGATGGGCAACTCGCCTTCGTCCGCAATTTCCGCCCGCGCCCGAAGGAGCTTGATCGCTGCGTCGTACTCCTCGCGTGGGAATGGGTACGGCTCGGCGGCGGGCGCGACCTGCCTAATGTAGGCGACGGCTGCCCCGTGCAGTGCTCGCCGGAGCACCGGGGTGGCAAACGGCGTGACCGACGTCGGTTCCACCTGTGCGTACAGCTGCTGGTGGTAGGTCCTAAACCGTTCATAGTGGCTTCGGTCGCGGGGCTTGGCAGCGCCGTAGATGGTGATGACTAGGCCCGGGCTGACGTCTGGCCTTCGTCCGACGCGACCACTCACCTGAATGTACTGCGCCGTCGTCTTTGGCTGTCCGACAATCGTCATCAGCCCAAGGCGATCGATGTCGACGCCGACCTCGATAATGTTCGACGCAAGGCAGATGTCGATGCAAGAGTCGTCCTCGACACGAATCTGCAGTTGCTCGATGGCCTTGGGGATCTCGTCACTCCGCCGACGCGACGTCAGTTCCATCGTGTTCCTGGGCCAGCGTGGATCGAGACCGTCACGACGACGGAGGGCCGTGAGGTAGTCGGGGACATCCGACTCGAGAAGGGAAACGGTGTTCCCCAGCTCGCGGAGGCTGTTCAGGAAGTTGAGGTTGGTCCAGTAGCCGTCGCGGTCAGCCTCGGAGATCGATGCGGCGGCCTGAAGCGTCGACGCCGCCACGCGGACCTGGACCGTTTGCATAGACCCAAGTGAGGAGCTCATCACGCCGAGGTAGCGCCGCCCGGGTGCAGGTGACCCATCCGGCCGAGTCTCGGGCTCAGCGAAGAACGAATGACCTTCCTCGAGTCCGTGAGGCGGAAACAGCGCCACCTCCGCCCTGCCGAACAGGCCACGTATCTGGTCCTCGTAACGACGCACTGTTGCGGTTGACGCAATGATCTTCGGGGCAACCGGCGCCGGGCCACGCCTATCGGTACAGAGCTCATCGATCACCGGCTCATAGAGCCCGACCATCGAGCCCAGCGGCCCCGAGATCAGGTGTAGCTCGTCCTGGATGATCACGCTCGGTGGCGAGACCTCACGGGCGCCGTCGTCGCCGAGGCCGAAGATTCGCCGTGCCTCTGGCCTCCAAGCCATCATGGCGAACTTGTCGACGGTGCCGATGATGATCGAGGGACGCACGGAGTAGATGTCTTCGTCGACGACGTGAACTGGCAGTCCCTTGCGCCCTGTGAACCGACAAGCCGGGTCGATGCACCGAAGTACCACCTTGGTACCGACCTGCTCGTAGCCGATCACTTCCTGCTGACTGCCCTTCTGCTTTGTGCCCATCTGGGCACCACACCAGGGGCAGCGCAGCAGCAAGAACTTGTTCTGGGCCTGCGGGCTGCGTCTGAGCTGCTTCAGCGCTTCAACCGCTTGGGTCCACCGGTTCGGCGTGGATGATCCACCGAGCCAGATCCCGATCCCGAAGGGCGTATCGCCTAGCTTTTCGGGGGCCTTCGAACGCTGGTCCTCGAGAACGCAGACCAGAGCGGCCGCGCGCAGGAACTGCTGTGCCGTGAGCAGCCGGAGCGTGTACCGCATCAGTGTGTCCGTTCCCGCGTCGTCCCTGTCGCGGAGACGGCGGGCTATCAGAGACACGGCCGAGGCCCCGAGATATGCCTCGGTCTTGCCACCGCCCGTCGGAAAGAAGATGAGGTCGACGAGTTCGCGTGCAGCGTGAGACGGATCAATCAACTCGGGCAGGCTCGCCAGGATGAAGGCGATCTGGAACGGGCGCCACTGGCCTTGACCCGGCTGAGGGATCCCCGCCGGGTGAGCGCCGACGACGCGCCAGATCTTGTCCTTCCCCTGCTCCACCTCACGGAGTGGCAACCGCGACCGGACCTGCTGCTGGAGCATCGCCTCGTTCGCAAGCCTGAAGGCTTCGCTCGCCAGAGTAGAGGTCGTGACGAGCTTCCAGCCTTCCGTCATGCGACCGAGCGCTGCTCGGCAACGACGAACGTGGTCACGCGCCGCTCGTTGGTACCGGGTCGGGAGGTCGCCCACCTGGTCCTCGAGTCCGCCGATCCATTCCTCGTAGAGCCGGAGTACGGCCTCAACCTGCTCGCGGCCCTCATCGCTATCGGCGGCGAGCGCAGCCATGCTCACCGTCACCGCGCGACGAGCTGAACCCTCTCCGACGTACACGTTCGGAGTCAGGCTGACTACCTCGTAGACGGGAATCGGATCCGCTCCCACCCACGCGCTCGACGTTCCCGCCGTGGATCTTGGCTCGGCCCACGATGCCGCGCACCCATGCCCGATCGCGTAGGTCAGCTTGTGCCTATAGAGGAGCGCGATCGACTGCTCCTCGTCATCCAGGTCTGGCTGTTCGATGTCCGGATAGGACTCGATCGTCAGGCCCTCTCCGGCTGACGCACGGAAGCTGACCTGGAACAGAGCGCTCGCCGATCCGCTTCCCACTGTCTGGTTGACGACAGCAACCGTCACCAGTCGCAGGTCATCGTCACCTTCGCCTGGAACCGGGCGGCTGAAGACCTGAGTTATTGGCTTGAGTCGCGGCTGCTCTGGACCCGATGCCACAGCCATGGGGATGTTCATCAGCTTTTTAACGGATCCAAGCAACACCTCGGCGGGAACGGACCCGCTGAGCACGAACGGGACCCTGACCCACCAGTCCTGCGCTCGGGCGACCCCTGGGATCTCCACTGAGACCTTGTCGTAGTAGGCGCCGCGAACTTCGAGGTTGAGGGTGCCTCCCGCCGAGACGCGACACTGGAACGACACCGCCATCGCTGATGGCTTGAAGTTGTTCGCATCTGAGAGATCGAAGTCGTCCGAATCTGGCTCGTCAAAGCGAGGCGTACCCTTCATCGCCGCCGGCTCGAGCGGCGGGTCTTCAGGGCTGTTTGCGAGTCCAGGCACCCACGACACATCGATGTCGGGCGAACCAGACGTTGCCGGGATGAACGTCCCGCTCGCTGCCGCCCCACTATAGAGAACGCCGATGCCGTATCGCTTTAGTGGCTCTGCCTGCGTGAGGACTTCCTCAAGTGTCGCCGCATCATGGAACACGCCGCGGCTCTCCTCCGCGGTGGGGAACTTAACCTTTCCGGCCGAACAGTCGAGCGGCCTGCCCTGCGGCCCCTGGCCCGGGACCGGGCCGAACAATTCCCGCCGCACGGAGTCCTCGACCACCTGTCGGGCTTCGGTCCCCGTCATGCTGCACCTCCAAGTGCTGTTCGGTATGTGCCTGCCTCGATGTAGGCGACGAGACGATCCGTCGCTCGGGTGAGAGCGACATACAAGACAGAATCAAAGTTGGTCGCAAACACGCGATCCAGATCGGTGACGACGACCGCGGGTGCGTCCAGGCCCTTGAAGGCGTGGACGGTTCCGAACCGAACCCTGCCCGGTTTCACAGGACGCCCGTCCATCGGCTGCAGCACCTGTCGAAGCCACGGGTCGGTTGCGAGCCTCGCGGTCGAGCTGTCTCGCAGAGGGCTCAAGACCACGATCTCACTGAGGTCATACCCCTCGTCCTTAAGCATCCTGAGCGTTACCAACAGGAGAGACTGCTGCTCATTGCTGTCCTTGTATGAGATGAACGTGGGGTCAACACCGTCGTCCTGCCGACGGAACCTTCGGTACCCAGGATTGAGCCCTGAGAAGAGATTGACCTGGTAGCCGATCCTAGGCAGGTTTCGACAGTTCTCGGTGAGACGCATCTGAACGAGGTGTGGTGCTCGGGCGCGCAGTGAGTCTCGTCCATCGGCGGCAGAGAACAGAGCCTGGCGTTCGAAGTCTCCGAACGCCAGAACGCGCCCGCCGGCTAGGCCACCCTCGACCATAAGGTCAAGGACGTCGAGGTAGCGCTCAGACACCAGGTCCTGGACCTCGTCTACGACAAGGAAGTCGCTGGCCGGCTCGTCCGTCGCAAGCAGAGCCTCAATGGCCCGGTCCGGAAGCTCTTCCTCCCAATAGGTTGAGTCAGCGTTCGGCGGAACGGTCTCGCCGGCGAGACGAAGCAACTCCTGGTGGAAGGTGCCGACACGCAAACCCGACAGCATCGATGTCTCATCGGCGAGGCGCACGCCGAGGAACCGGTTGAAGCAGAGGAGCCGCCCACCTCTCCCTCGGGCGACTTCGCGCCGAGCCGCTTCAATGGCCAGAAACGTCTTGCCGGAACCTGCGGGACCGGTGAAGAGAACGGCGTGGTTGTCAGACATCGAGTCCAACGCCTGGTACTGCTCCTCGACAAACTCAACGAGTTGCTCGCGGCGGGCGCGTCGCACGTCGCCGTGGACGGCAGCCATCTCGAAGCGCGGCCGCAGCGCCGAAACCACGCGGGTGGCCAGATCTTCCGACGGACCGGTGCCGTAGGCGTACCCACCGCGCTTCCCCCGCAGGTGGAAAGCGCCCGCAGCGAGCGTCCGACGGACGGCCTCCGCAGCATCGAGCCGGAGATCCTCGGAGTCGAGCACCTGCCAGGGGTGCCATTCGACCGACTCTGGCAGCGTTGTTCGCGCCCGCACATGCGTGAACCAGACTGAATATGGCATCGCCACGTGATCGAGATCGATGCCCTTGCTCTTGAGGTAGCCGCCGATTGAGTACCTGGCCTCGCGCGCTTGCTCAAATGGTCCGCGCTTCTTCGGCGCGTTGTTCCCAAGAACCCAGAGGCCATCATCACGGCGCCTGACAGCTAGGTGCGACTTCACCTCGATGACGAGGATGCCGGCGTCGGGAGCGACCACAACGAAGTCAGCCTCGCCCTCGACCTGGTGCGTGTGACGTGCGATACCCATTGAGTGCAACACGACCCAGTCGTCCGTGGTGCGATCAGTCGCAAGTGCCGTGTAGAGCGCCTTCTCGCCCGGGGGCGCATCGTCCGGGCAGATCGCAGGGATCATTCGAGCCACTGAGCGCCCTGATCCTCGAAGGGAACGCGGGCGTCATAGCGCATCTGGATCTCCTTGAACGGTGCGATAGCTAGGATCCTCGTCGCGACGATCGGCCGCACACCCTCCGATGTCGCAAGCGTCAGCTGGAGGTGCCCGGTCGACTCGAGCGCACTGAAGTCGGCCTGGGCCACCGCAGCCTCCAGCCCTCTCCGAACAGCTGCGTTCGCCTTGTGGACCGCCTTCCGCAGCTTCGTGGCGCTTCCGAACGTCGGCTCAGCAGAGACGCCGAGCCAGCGAAGCGTTACCCGAAAATCCTCGTCACGGTTCGGACGAACGAAGACTGGGTCGGTCCACGCACGGGCCTGCTCGCTCGCTTTGACACCGAGCTGCGAGAGCTGCCGAACGACCTCACCTTTGCCGAGGTCGTCCAGGCGACGAGCGAGGGCGCACTTCCAGGCCGCCTGCGTGGCGGCGATACCGCTCGCCGCGCTGTCCAACTCTCGCAACGCCGACTCGTAGAGGGCACCTCGCTCACCCGCGCCAACCCGCAAGAGCAGGTAAGTACCAGGCCGAACGGCCGACACCTCCGTGTACGTGACACGCTCGCGCGCGGGTTGGCGCGGCTCAAGCGTGCGGATCCGCTCACCGTCGTCCAGCCACATCGCGAAGCCGCCCGCAAGGAGCACCTTCCTGGCCTCGACCTCATCGATGCCAGGAGGGCGCGTGGCGGTCTTCCGCTCGCCCCAGGCCGGCTGGGGCAGTAGGTCGTCCTCAGCGACAGGTTCCTTGCCGTCGGCGTCCCCAATGTCCGGCTCATTCTGAACGCCGCTGGTGAAGAAGCGGGGCCGGATGCGGATGGCGCCTTCGGCGTACTCCGCGATTGCGGACGTCGGGACCGTCCGGTCACCGAACCACTCGGGAAGCAGGAATCCCAGCTCCCCGGTCACAGGCGCCGTTACGAGCGATGACGGGAAGAAGCGAGGCGGGCCGACGACGTACGCTACCTCGCGGTCCGGCTGCTGACGTTCGAGGTCGCCCGGGGTCAGCACGAGCGCTCCATGCGGTGCGAGCCACTCGTGCATTGCTACCTGGGCGGCTCCATTCGCTGCCACGACCACACAGTTCTCGGCCACAACCTCCTCGATCGACTCAAGCAGCAACCGGCCGACGGCAGGGTCGCTCACCGCCACAGCCTCGGCAGACGTTTGCAAGGAATCAAGCAGGCCTGCGTCTGCAACAGCGCCGCGCAAGCGCCTGCACTGATCAATCACCTTCGCGACGGCTTCAGGAAGAGCTGCGTTGACCGCGATCGGCGCCGGATACGCCAGCATCTTCCAACGGAGCGCCTTCACCGCGCCGACGAGGTCATCCCAGAGCCCGTGCCCGTCGTCGCTGGCACCACGCAGGAGCGACCGGGCCGCAGAGTCGAACGGAGCACCCACTGGGTCCCCGACGCTCGTTATCTCAAGTCCGTTGCGGGCTAGGTCGGCGACTGCCTGGTACCGCTGGTTGAGCTGGGCAACGGTTGTCACAGCGCCGCCGTAAACGCCAGGCCTTCTACCCCCGCCGGCGCATGCCAGCCTAGATCGCGGCTCAATGACAGTGGCGCGCCACGAGTGTTCCGCATCTGAACGAGGATCTCGGCGGCAGTCTCGTCGGCCACTGAGCGGTCAATGACACAGATAATCACGGGGGCCTCAATCTCTGCCGCGTACTTGATCGCGCTCGAACCATCCAGGACGACCGCCTGGACGTCCGGTGGAAGCGGCAACTGCTCGGCGAACTTCGCTGCCGAGTAGAGCCGGGTTGCCCAGGTTGCGGCTCCGTCATTGTCGGGGAGGACGATGTCTGCGAGTGTGCCGTAGCCGACAAGGTTGCCCTTCATACGGCACTCCGTGGCCTGGAATTCCGCTGCGCGATCTGGCGCCATCACGAGCCCAGGCTCCGTGCTCACGAGCGCGGACAGATCCTTCCGCAGCCACGCCTTCGTGCCGACAACAGCCAGATCGGCAGTCGGGGCCGAAAGCCGCGACTCCCACGTCTCTTCTAGGTGCGCGAACGCCCCAAGTGTTCCCGGCGCCGGCTTCGGGCTCCGTCTAGGTGTCGCGGCAGGTGGTGCTGGAGAAGCCGCGACGATGACGTGCGCAAGCAGGGTGGGACCAGTCAACTGGATACGAGTTGAGGTTTGACTTTCATGAATCCTTACGAGTGTGTCGTGCAAGACCTCAGTCTTCGTGACCAGACGCACGGCGGAACCGCTCGGCAACGACTTGAGGACCTGGACTGGGTTTTCAGCAGGCGGGGCTGGGTTAGCCATCGTCCATCCACACGCAACGAGCACAGCGGCGCACTCCCGCCTCGGGACCGAGACCGCAACGATCAACTGTCGGCCGAGGTTGCCTTCGATGTAGCGGCGCACCCTCGTACCAAGGGCGAGCATGGGACCGATCCACCCCGCTGGGACGGCCGGGATCGTCGGATCATCCGTCATCGCGAGGAGTCTGGCTCCACGACGCGCTCCGCCGGTGGTCTGCATGGGTGACGTCGCACCGTCAATGAGTCCCACCATCAAATCCGTGCCTCTCTGCAACCTGCCCAGCCTGTTGCCCCCGACACTAGTGGGGACCTCTGACACGAGGCGCGGTGTAACGGGTGAAATGTCGCAGTAAGCCTCTCTCGTACGGGACCGCGCTTTCAGCTCTGTCGCCCACTTCCGCTGGTCGGCGCGGCGGCGTGTCAGGCGAAGAGGATGGGTGAAGTAGGGGCTGCATCAGCTATCCGTACAGGGCTTCCCCCGTTCGCCGCGGAGACAGCGCTGCTCCAATGGGACTCCTCCTGGCCAGCCCAAGCGTCTACACGGTCGCCCACCACGTCGTGAACTACTCAAATGTCGACAACGCGACGCTCGACAGGTGGACCAAGAAGCACCTGCGTCTGCTGGGATGAGGAGACGCTCTGGTAGCCGCAAAGGCTTAGGAACAGTCCTCCGCATCGCGTGCTGCCGCGACCGTACTCGCGACAAGCTTCGCGACCTCCGACGGCAACTCATGCTCCCATACCCGCACCACCGACCAGCCCGCCTCGGCTAACCGTGCGTCAGTGTCGGCGTCCCGAGCACGGTTCCTGGCGATTTTGCCCGACCAGTAGACGGGGTTCGCCTTTGTCTCGGGCCGCCCGTGCTCGGGGCAGCCATGCCAGAAGCAGCCGTCGATGAAGACCGCGACCCTCGCCGGGCCGAACACGATGTCGGCCCTCCGCCGCAGCCCCGGCAACGGTGCGCGGTCGACCCGGTACCGCAGGCCCATCGCGTGCAGGTGGCGGCGTACCGCCAGCTCGGGACCTGTGTCGCGGGTTCGCTGGAGCTGCATCCGGCTGCGCACTCCGGGCGTCGACGCGTACGAGGCTCCTTCGAAATCCGTGCGCCGAGTACGCGCAGTCGATCCTGGACGCCCTGTCATGCCTCAATCGTCCAACACGTCGACATCCAGGTCCACACCGTCGCCGTCAGGGTCGAGTACTTGCGCCGGCGTGTTCATCAGGGCAGTGATGTCTTCGAACAGGTCGGTGAGGTCGAACAGGCGGTCCTGCATATGCAGCCACCGCCGGTACTCCTTCGCGTGGCGGTGGTTCGGCGCGAGCAGGCTCGACGGCTCCACGCCCGCCCCTGCCGGGAGGTCAGTGAACGGCCGGTAGAGATCAAGCAGCATTCGCTTGTTCACGTGGTAGACGCGGTCGACGAGCGGGTCGGAGCTCAGGTGATGCAGAATGTTGGGCTGGAATTCGTTGACCCCGAAAGCGATCTGCAGGTCAGGTCGGCGTCGCCGGTAGAAGTACGACTCGTGGAGATACGTACCGATCCGCTCCTTGCGCAGCGTCCACTTCGTCGAGATAAGGAGGCGGAAGTCGCGGGGCCCAAAGAGGACAAGATCAGGCTTCGAGTGGTAGCCCACAGGGGCGAGTTCGAAGCCCCGCAGAGTATGGAGGGTTGGCGTCCTCGACGGCTCGACTCCGCAAAGTTTGCCGATGATCACCTGGAGCGCGGTCTCGAACGCGGCACCCGTGACGTTGGGGTCGCGCTTCTTCTTCGGGGGGCCCAAGCCCTGTTTCGACCTCTCGGCGAGGTACGCCTTGCCGATCCGGTCGACGATCTTGAACGGGTCGCACGTGCGGTCGGGTACCAGATGCTCAGCTAGGTAGCTCGCCGCTCGGTCGGCAAGGTCGCGACCTGCCTGCGAGCGGAGCTTGTCGGACTCGATGATGTGGAGGTAGTCCTTGCCGTCGACCTTCTCCGACCACATGGTAACCGCGTACACGTAGGCCCACGCGTTGCTATTGGTCAGGTCGCCGAGCAGTGGGGGCAGCTCGTTGTCGACCAGGCCGGTGACGGTCGAGCGGTACCAGCCGACCGGGAGCTTGAACTTCTTCGCCACGGCGTGACTCTCGCACAGGGCACCCACACGTACACGGAGGCGAGCCGACTCAGCTGATCTTCGAGCGCAACCGATCGGTCGCGAACGCCTCGCGCGGGTGTGACCCTCCTAACCGCGGATTGCGCGCCGCTCCCCCCAGTCCGCGCGTGGGCGCGCCCGGCCCGCGTGCGTTCCTCAACCGCGAAGGCGCGGCGGATGAATCCGATCCTGCGCTCGATCTCGCTGTCGAGAAGAGTCCGTCCCACGGAGCGCCCTCTGGCGCCAGCCCAGCGCAGATCTCAACAGCTGTCGGCTCAGGAGCGCGCGTCGTCCTGTCCATGATGTGCCGATT
This sequence comes from Isoptericola sp. NPDC019482, assembly GCF_040632295.1. Classification (NCBI taxonomy): domain Bacteria; kingdom Bacillati; phylum Actinomycetota; class Actinomycetes; order Micrococcales; family Promicromonosporaceae; genus Isoptericola; species Isoptericola sp. NPDC019482. The sequence continues at coordinate 58,807 of NZ_JBEYBQ010000013.1, read as the reverse complement.
CTGGCAGGGTCGCCGACTTGCCCGGGGGCGGCGCCGGGGAGTTCCGAGTCCGCGCTTTCAATGGCCAGTGCGCCCGCCGTACCAGACTGGGTCGAACGGCTGACAGGTGTCGTTGGCCGCGGCGACCAGCGCCGTACCCGTCGGGCCGTACGCCACCCGTCCTGGCCAGTCCGGTGTTGCAGGGGCCACGTGCCCGGCGACGTACTCCGTACGGCGTGGGACGGGAAGGCCGAGGTCGCGGGCGGCCTCGCGCTGCCAATCGTACGCGCCGCCGAGGACCACGATGCCCTCGTCGGCTAACGGGTCGCGCGAGCCGGACTGCCCGCCGCGGACACGTCGAGTGACGTCGAGCTGGGCTGCGACTGTCGCCACGGCGGCACGCCCGACGACGTGCCCTGCGGTGCGGCGGAAGAGCTCGGAGATTCTCGAAGTGCCGGCTCCGGCCGCAAAAACCGCGTCGACGTCGGCCTGTGGCATGTGCAGGAGGATGTTCGGCGGCAGATCCGCATCTTGCTGAAGCCATGCGATCGTGGCGCGCCCTGCCAACGAGAGCGTTCGCTTGGCGTCACGGTTCTTCCCGCCGTTGAGCAGTTCCTCAGAGGCCCGTACGACACCGATGGAGAACTTCGACTTCTGGTCGCTGGCAGTCACGACCATGCACAGCTCGCCGACTGCCTCCGGCGGGAGCATCCAGCCCCCAAGGGCCTGACTGTACTTTGCGTCGACGTCGTGACCGGCGATGCAGTAGTCCAGTTTCACACCGTCGGCGTACTCGAACTCGCGCTGGAGATTGATCTCCACCAGCGTCCCGAAGTGAGTCTTCTCCGTCTTGAACAGCTGGTCCCAGCGGTAGCGCTGCGTCCGCACACCGTCGTAGAGCTGGTCGAAGGTGTTCCGCAGGACTTGTGCGGTCTTCGCACCTCCAGGGTCGAGCCGCTGCATCTCTTGTACAACGCTGTCGCGGGCAGGATCGACGGGAAGGCCAATCGGGATGTCCAGTGTCACATCCGGAAGGCTACCGACGTGCGCGGATAACTCCCGGTCAACCCACCGGGTCCCACCGGGCAAACCGATGAATCGGCGCGAACGCGGGGCAGCGTGCACGGTGGAGCCCGACTAGGACGGCAACACGCACGCACCAACAACAAGCTCATGGGGATCTCAATCGCCCCGGTGAGTCCGGAGGCGTTGGCGTGCCCCGACTCCCGTGGGGTCGGGGCACGCCAACGCCTCCTCGGAAGCTCTCTCAGCTGATCCTTGATCGCGCGGTCTCGAACGCCAGATGGCGCACGTGGTCTTCCTGTCCAACGAACCCCTTAAAGGCACCCAGCACATAGGTACGCTCGTCACCGACTCCGTCGTGCTTGATCTCGAAGTCGCGCGAGAGCGTGCCCAAGCGCTGCTCGAAGTCTTTATCCCCGATTACACCGCCGGTGGCCTTGATGACCTGACGAGCTGTCAGCGGTCGGTCAGCGCGCCTGAGGGCAACGTAGATCGGGTCATGCATCACCTCAGCCTCGGTCTGCGCGAGATCCTTGGGGGCTCCCTCGTGCTTGAGCGCCGAAGCGATCGCGCCACCAACGGCACGCGCGACCGGCGGCGGGAACGCGTTGCCGATTTGCCGGTAGCGGGAAGTCTTGCGTCCCGTGAACACCCACTCGTATTCCGGCTCAGGCCCCCATCCCTGAATGCGCGCGACCATCTCCGTTGTCAGTTTCGGAACCCAGTTGACGGGGTGCTCCGAGGTCGGAGGTGTGTCGCTCACGCCCAGCCCGTCGACACCAAGTGCCTCCCACGCCCGCTTCGCACGCGTCGGACCGAGGTCTGCTCCACCGTGCTTCTTGGACCCCCCGACGATGGTCGGTGCGATCCCGTCTGCGCGGGCCGCCCACGCGGCGGCGCCCCGCCAGCCATCAGCCTCCATCAGGTCGTGCAGGGCCGAGCCAACAGTCCCGATGAACGGGGTGGGCTCGGGCCAACTGAAGTGGCGTGCGTCCTCTTCGCGCAGCGCGACAAGGATGAATCGCGGCCGCAACTGAGGGACGCCGTAGTCCCGCGCCTCGAGGAGCTTCCAGTCCGACCAGTACCCCAACTCGGCGAGCCGGTCCTTGACATGCTGGCGGTAGCCCGAGAACCGAGGCATCGACAGGCCTCTCACGTTCTCCAGGAGTACAGCACGCGGCTGCATTCGTCCGGCGAGCTCCACCGCCCACGCGAACAAGTCCCGCTCATCGCTCGTACCCAGCTGCTTGCCAGCAATCGAGAACGGCGGGCAGGGGACGCCCCCAGCAAGAAGGGCCAGATCCTTGCTGAAATCGTCTGGGTTCCAGACGCCCTCGTCGGCGACGTCACCGACCCGAACTTCCCACTCGCGGTTCGCCCTCAACGTCGCGGCGGCATGCACATCGAGTTCGACCGCGAGCGTGTGCTCGAAGCCGGCAAGTTCAAGGCCGAGAGCTTGCCCCCCAGCCCCCGCACAGATCTCAACGACTGTCAGACCGCTCACAATCAACTCCTCTAGGGTCCCACCGAGGGTATTCCACGGCGATGCTGGTGCCCGCCACCGACACGGATCCGCGGCGCGGGGAGGTTGCCAGCCAGCGTGCCGGAAGCGTTCCCGGCAGGCACCGTCCCGGTCGCCACCCTGTGGAGAACACCCGGCCCGTGCCGACTGTGGACAGCCGAGCCTCGTTGCAGCCCGCAAGCACGTCCCGCGGACCTGCTTCAATACATCCAGCCGCGAGAAACGCTACCTTGCACATGGCCGCGGGTTGAGCCCGCCAGTACCTCAGTCAGCCGTAGAGCCCCAGCGTCTCCTTGGGGCCGCGCCTTGCAGGGCTTCGGCTGCCCACGATGCGGCGCCAGCCCAAGACGGCGACGCGGTATGCCATGTGGACCAAACACTGTGCCCGCACGGCTAGATGGCGATCCCAGAGTTCGATGACCCCAGTTTCGCTGGCAAGCCGGTACTCACAGGGGACCCACGACTCGGTACGACGATCGGTGTCTGCGGCGCCCCCTTCGGCGGGCGCCCCCGCGGCGAGTCGGCCACCGACGCAGATAGGGTGGTCAGCGCTCGACGAGAATCGGGGGCTCTGGACACTCCCTCGCCCGCAGCCTGGAGGTCAGTGGCAACGATGAGAAGCCCGTCGCGCGCGGGGCCGACGAGCCGCTCGTAGGTATCCGCTGACCGATGAACTCCGATCGCGGTGCTCATCGCGAGGTGTCGCCCGGTGCGCTGGAAGTAGCGCTCGTCCTCGACCCCTTCCTGCAGTCGGGCTCCGAAGGCGTTGTCCACGTCGTTGAGGACGGCGGAGAGTCGCAGGACCCGATCGCGGCCCGGCTGGTTCGCGTCGCTCAGGAGGTCCAGCGCGACGGTCGCGTCGGCGACCGCTCGGTCGCCGCGACCGAGGTTGCCGCCAACAGAAGTGCGCAGGACGACGTTGAGGTCGGCGTAGGTCTTGGCGCGAGCGTCGAACCACTGCTCGCACTCCCCCAGGCAGGCGCTTGCGGCGAGGCGTGAGGCCTGCAACGCGACGAGTCGGTTGAGACGGCTCAACGCACGCAGCGCGAGTGCCCGGGGGAACTCTCGCTGCAGGTGGACAGCGGCGTTGTGCAGGTAGTCGATGGCCCGATCGACGTGGTCGACCGCTGTCGGCACGACGAGCCGCGGCCGCGAGCGCCACCCGGCCTGGTCGACTGCGTAGGCGTCGGCGGTGATCTGTTCCTCGGCCCATCGGACCGTCTCGAGGGCGGTGGAGACGATGCCGATCGGTTGGCGGAGGTGGTCGCTTCGACGCTTCCGGGCGAGCTCCGTGTGCCGGTTGCGGTCGCCGAGGAGTCGCCAGTTGGGGGCGTGGCGGTAGCGGTCGTCGAGCCGGATCAGGGCGTAGACGAGTTCGGCGGCGTCCTTGACCAGGACGAATCGTTGGCCGCGGTCCAGGTCGCCGCCGAGGGCGCCGAGTTCGCGGTCGAGTCCGGCGACTGCGGCAGCGGCGGTGCGCCGCCACACTTCGACGAGCCCGATCTCCTGCCGGGTGCCGAGCTCGTTCGTGTTCGCCGCACGGCCCGCGGGCAATCGTTCTGCCTCGGGTGCCATCTCGGTGATGCGCTCGTCGAGCCGCCACGGCAGGTTCCACGCTGGTGCAATGCCCCCGGGTGGGAGGGCGGTCTGCAGCAGTCGGCCCGCGTAGGTCCAGACGATGGCGCGGTAGCGCTGGATGAGGTCCGCGGACGCGCGTGCCTGCTCGGGGGTGCCCCATGCGGGTGCGCGTCCGTTGCCTGCCCGGCCGAGGTAGAACGTGATGCGCCGGTAGCTGAGCAGGTCGACGATGGCGGCCCGCAGGTCGGCGTTGACCTCGCCGTACGTCATCGCCGGTCACCGGCCCGTGCTCGACGGGGTGCGGTGGCCCTCGTGGTCCGGGTCGGTGGCCCAGGCGACGTCGAGCAGGTTGCGGCACACGCGCAAAGCCCCAGCGGGGATGCCGAACGCCGCGAGTGCGGTCAGCGACTCGTGCGCCAGGTCGTACAGCGCCCGCTTCGGCACGTCCCACTCGCATTCGCCGAGTGGTGGGTCCAGCGGGGCGTGCAGGGTGTCGAGCGTCTCGAGGACGACGTCGTAGTCGGCCGGGCTGTCCCACGAGACGGTCTCGGCCAGGCCGACGATCGCGTGGCGGGCGGCCTCCCACACGGTGCGATGGCGTTCAACCTCGCCTGTGCTGGCGGTTGCGAGGCTTGCGGGACCCGCGGATCCGCTGTCGCGTGGTGCCTGATTCATCGCCGGATTCCTTCGCTCGTCCTTGGGTGGGCGCCGTCCGCCGACGCGTCCGACTGAGGTGTGCGGGCAGCGCCACGCGTTCAGCGGGCGAGGCGTCGGCGCACCGCCCACGCGCCACGGCGCAGCCCGCGGCAGACGCCCAGGAGCGGCCACGCAACGACGCCGCAGGCGAACTTCAGCGCGTCGATGCACGCGACGAACAGGGCGAGCTGGAGCCAGATGTTGGTGTCCGCGCCGGGCAGGTCGGAGATCCATCGGGCGACGGCGTAGTAGCCGACGTATAGGGCGATGGACAGCGGCCACGCGTACCGCAGGTGCCCGGGCTGGCGCATCCAGCGCGCGATGACGTTGGTCGGGTAGAACCGCTGCGAGAACCGTGCGTAGGCAAGGGCGAGGGTGAAAACCATCTGGGTGAACACGGCTTGCTCCCCACTCGTCGATGCCGACCCGGCGGGCCGGTGCTTCGACGGTGGAGCGGCCCGGGCATGCCGTGGGAACCCGAGCGCAGATCTGTGGACAACCAGCTCGCTGGGGCGGCTGGGGACAGGTACCACGACGACTCGCGCTCGCGACCTCCGCCCGCTGCGGGGGAGCGTCCACAGATCCCTGACCAGCCCTTCCGCCCGTCAGCGGGCAGGGTCACCCTGACCTCATGGACCGATGGCGCAAGACCCTGGCGACGGTCACCGGCTCACCCGAGCGCGGGACCGTCCGCGGGCTGGGCCCCGACGCCGGCCGGAGCTCGGTGGGCGACGGTGCGAGCTGCCTCGACAGCGGCCCGTGCGCGGCGCTGATCGCGCTGCTGCGTCACGGTTGCGACCTCGCCTCCGACGGCGGCACGCGCACCGCGGAGCCCGTAGCGGTCCCGGTACGCCGCGACGACGGCGACCTGATCGCGCCAGGCGCGGCGCCCGGCCTTGTCGTAGGGCTCGTCACCGAGGTCGTGCAGCCACGGTTCGCGGTCGCGCACCGCCCTGGCCGCCACGGCACGCGCTCGTTCGACGATGCGGGCGGTGCGTTCGTCCAACGCGCGGCGCGTCTCCGGGTCGACGAGGCCGCAGACCTGGGGCAGCAACCCGGCGATCAGACCCGTCTCGTCGGCGTCGATGGGCTGCGCGACGGCAGCCTGCAGCCGCCAGGTCAGCACGGACGCGATGTTCGCGGCGTCACCGAACCCACGACCTGCCACGACGTGCGCCAAGACGTGAGCGACGTCGCCCCCGTTCGCCTCGATCCGTCGCAGCTCCCCGCACAGGGGCCCGAAGGCGTCGTCGGCGACGATCGCCTCGACGTCGTGCGCGGTGAGCCCGGCGTGCGTGGTGAGGGCCGTGCCGACGAGGTGCTCCCACCGGTCACGTTGGGCGAGGGTGGCGATGGCCTCGTACTCGGCGGCGAGCTGCGCGATGGACGCGTACCTCTCCCGTTCGGCCTGCCGGGACTCGTGCGCGGACAGTTCGACACCGGAGCGTGCCAACACGCTGGCAAGGACGCCTCGCGCGGTAACACGTCCGTCGACGGGATGGGCGTGCAGGTCGTCGGGCCGGTCAAGTGCGACGTAGGCCGTGTTGGTGTCCCGGCCGCGGCTCATGGCGACGTAGAGGTTCTCGCGGCTTGTGGCGCCTGCGACCACGACGTGGCAGGTGTCGACCGTCATGCCCTGGGCGCGGTGGGCGGTGACCGCGTAGCCGAGGTCGACGTGCTCTCGCACGTACGCGGCGGGCAGCACCACGCTCCCGCCGCGCCGCACGCCCTCGCGGCGCACTTCGAGCCCGCCGCTGCGACGCACGTCGACGACGCGCCACCGATCCCCGTTGCGCACCCACCCGCCCCGTGGGGTGCGCAGGCGGCGGTCGTTACGGCGGGTGACGACCAGGTCGCCGGCGGACGCGCGGGCGTCGCCGGCCAGCGCGGCCTCCCGGTCGGGCAGGGTGTCGCCGTCGCAGAGACGTTCGGCCCGGGCGCGCTCGTTGAGGTCGCGCACGTGGTCGGTGGAGTCGGTGACGAGCAGGGTGCGCATCCCGCTGCCGGCGTCGGCGCGCCAGGCCAGGTAGGCGGCGTCGACCATCTCCGTGGTGGTGCCCGCGCGCACCCGGTCGTGCGCGATGTAGTCCTCGACGACCTCGACTCGACCTGCGCGCAGGTCCAGCGAGGCGTGCTTCTCCCACTCGTTCGCGAACCGGTGCACCTCGGTCAGCTGCGGCACGACGCCGTCGCGTGCCTCGCGCAGCATCGAGAACGCCCCGCCCGCGTCGACGGCCTGCAGCTGGGCGTGGTCACCGACCAGCAGCACCTTCGCACCCGCCACAGATGCCAGCCCGGTGATCCGGTCCAGGGCGCGGGTGGGGGCCAGGGTGGCCTCGTCGACGATCACCAGCTGCCCCGCGGTGAAGTCGGCACGCCCGTGGTCGTGCTCGTGCAGCCACTTCGCCGTGTTGTCGCACCCGATCTGCAGGTCCCCGGCCAGCACCTTGGCCGCCGCCGCGGACGGAGCGAGCCCGACGACGGAGCCCGGCCCGTACTGCGCCGCCCAGGCACGCCGCAGCGCGCTCATCGCCGTCGTTTTACCCGCCCCGGCCGGCCCGACCAGCAGGTCCACCTGCCGCCCGGAGGTCGCCACCCAGGCCAGCGCCCGAAGCTGCTCCGCCGACAGCCCGTCGCCCTCGCTCCCCCGGCCCACGACGACATCGACCACCTCATCGGCGAGAGCGGGCGCTGTGCGGGTGGCCCCGCGGTCGAGGAGCCGTTGCTCGGCGTCGAGGATCGCCTCGGAGGTGAAGTACGCGCCGTGCCGGGACCGGAACATGTTGCTGCCGTCAGGACGACGCAGCACCTCCGGCGTGGTGGTGGAGTCGGGCGGCGTGAGGGGCACGGACCGGCGTTCGGCGGCAGACGTGATCGCGGCTACGACGCTTTCTCGGTCGGCCGTCGTGGCGAAGCGCCACCCCATGGTCTGGCGGGAGGCCTCGGCCCACAGGTTCCAGTGCCGCCAGGTCGCACGCCGCTCCCCCACCACCTCCAGGACGCGGAGGGCGACGTCGTCGACCATGTCGTCGGGGACGCGGTCCGCGCTGAGGGCTCGCTGCGGCGGCCCGGCGATCACGCGACGGGCCCACACGGTGGGGTCGACGCCGAGGAGGTGCCGGGCACGACCGCGCCAGCCGGCGGTGAGGTCGGCGAGGGAGTGGATCTGCTTCTCGGCGCGGGTGTCGAGGGTGGCCTGGGCACGCATGCGGATGATCCCCGCCCGCGAGGGCTGCCTGCCGTGGGTGGCCACGTAGTCGGCGATCATCCGGTTCTTGGCCTGCTCGATGAGCCGGGTGCGCGAGGAGAATTCGGCGATCAGGCCGTCGCCCACCCCGGCGATCTCCCACTGCGGAGAACGGTCCGCACCCCGCAGCCGCCGCTCCCAGTCGACGCCGAACTCGGCGGTGAGCCGGTCGGCGAGGACCGCGTTGTAGTACTCGCTCAGCGCCACCGTCGCCGCGTGCACGGGCCTGCTGTCCAGGCTGCGCCACCGGCCGTCGCGGACGGTCTTGACCTTGTTCGACACGACGACGTGCGTGTGCAGCTGCGGGTCGTTGGCGCGCGAGTCGTAGTGGTCGAACGCCGTCGCCGCGACACCGACCACGGCCTCCTGCACACACGAGTCCGATCCGCTACGGGTGGCCGCGACCTCACGCTCGAACAGGCCGATGACGGCCGCCACCGCCGCATGGTGGATCGCCGCGATGCGAGCCTGAGTCTCCGCATCCGACAACGCCCACAGCACCGAGACCGACTTGGTGACAGAAAAGGTCAGGTCGTACCCGGCGACCGCAGTCCGCGTGCCCTTCGCCGTCTCCTGGGCGGTGATCGCGGCGACGGCGTCGGCCCGCTCGCCCTCGTCGAGCGTCGTCGGCAGCCGGTCGACCCGGTCCGCGATCCGGTCCGCGACCGACACGTATGTCGGGAACGGACGACCGAGCGCCTTCCCACTCACCGGGTCGTGCCCCGCCCCCAGCAGTTCCTCAAGCTGCCGCGCGGTCACCACGTCGCCCTGGGCCAGCGCGCCGTCACCGAGCTCGGTCACCCCGGCACCCAGCCAGTAGCCGGGCGGAGTGCCCTCGTCGAGGTAGTAACGCGTCAGGGGTGTCGTCAGCGATCGGTTGCCGTCGCCGGTGACGACGGACCGCAGGAGGTACTCATACCCCTTGCCCGCCGTCATCACCCGCAGCGAGACCGTCATCGCGACACCTCCGGCCCTTCCGACCGGAAGGTGTCCCGCCCGAGCACCGACACAGCCAGACGTGTGGCGGCTCGAAGGGCAGCAGGGCGATGAGCGGGGTGGCGACCCCGTGCGCGGTCGACGATCGGCGGGCGGGTGGGGCCTGGGGCCGGTCATCGGTCGGGGCGTCGGCGGCGGGCGCACACCTGGGTGACAGGACGACGGCGAGGGTCCCGAGGGGCTCCCGAACGGGGACGCACGGGACGCGTGGACCGCGACAAATTGCGGCGGGAGGCAACTGATGGCAAAAAGGGAGATGCGTGTCTTCGGCCGGCACCGTCGCCGGCGCGGGGGCGAACGCGTTTCGGCGGAAGGCCTCGGAGGTATGCATCTGGGGGAACGTGTCGGCGCAGCGGTGACAGCGATCGTCCTCGCCGTGACCGTACCTGCCGCCTGCACCGACTCACCGGGCAGCGAGCCGACGTCGAACCCCACGCAGGCCACCGCGGAACCGACGACGTCACCGGACGAGTCGCCGACCGGTTCGCCGTCCCCGACGTCGGACACCGACATCGCCGCCGCGGGCGCTGAGGCCGTCCTGCGCGAGTACCTCACGCTGAGCAACGATCTCCGCACTGACACGAGCCGGCCGCTCGACGAGCTCGAGGAGGTCGCGACGGGACTCGAGCTCGACTCCCAGTCGAAGTTCCTCACCGACTGGCGCGAGAAGGGCTGGCAGGCGACCGGGGAGGCTCGGCTGGTCGAGCTCGACCTCGTCGACGTGTCCCTGGACAACTCCGACCCCGATGCCGGGAAGGTCCCCACGGTCACGATGGAGGCATGCGTCGACGTGACGGGATCCGACGTCGTCGACTCCGACGGGGACTCCGTCATCGAGCCCAGCCGAGCCGACCGCACCTGGACCCGCTACCTGGTCTCGAACTACCGATGGGACGACGACCCCTCGGACTCTTGGCGAGTAGCAAGCAGCGAGACCCTCGAGCGTGAATCATGCGACGCTGCCTGACACATGCCGTCGTCGTCCTCCTGGCCGCCACGGGGATCCTTGTTCTCGCGGGGGCCGGAGCGCACGCGGACGGTCCCTCGTGCCGCACCTACGACCCGTTGACGGGCGCCTGCGTCGTCAAGGCCATCGACACCGGAGCCGCGCCGGACACGGTCGATCCGGTCGCCGGCGACGGCGCCGAGGGGGACGGCCCGAAGGACACGGGGTCGGGCTCGCCGTGCTACTTCGACCCGTCGGACAACGGGTACTCGGCCGTGCCGGCGGGGCCGGTGCCGTGCACGAGCGATCTGGGCTACTGGTCGGCGGCGCTGCAGTGCTACATCAAGGTGCTCGACCCGCAGCCGGATGCCTCGGACCCTGCCTGGGACGGACGTTCCCCCGACGACGGCGGTGCCGTGTACGGGTGTCACCAGCCGTTGCCGATCGACGTCAGCGTCTACATCTGGCTGCAGAACCCTCCACCGGCCGCAGCCGCAGGTCCTTCTCCACGTGAGGTGGCGGAGATGGCGATCGACAAGATGCACCTGCAGGCGATCGAGATCGGCATCGTCCCCGAACCTCGTCCCGATCATGTCGGGATCGTCGGTCAGCCCGTGTGGATGTGGGCGGCCGATCCCGGACCGGCCACGGTCGGCCCGGTCACTGCGTCGGCCTCGGCCGGCGCCATCACCGTCACCGCGACGGCACAGATCCACAGGATCACCTGGACCATGGGCGACGGTGCCACCATCGAGTGCCGTGGTCCAGGCACACCCTTCACCGACGCGTCCGCCGGCACCCCCTCACCGGACTGCGGGCACGTCTACAAGACCTCGAGCGCGGGACGTCCGGGTGACAAGTTCACAGTGACCGCGACGTCCGACTGGGCCATCGAGTGGGAAGGCGCGGGGCAGACCGGCACGATCCGCATGGACGCGTTGCAGCGCTCGGTGCAGATCGCGGTCGGAGAGGCGCAGGTGCTCGTGACCTCGTAGGCCTCGCACCTGGGCGGGAAGGACGGACGTCATGTCCGAGACCACCACGCGGACGTCGACGCCGGGCAGCAGCGGCGCGACTCCTCCAACCGAACACTCCCCGGCACCGCCGGGGACGCGCCGCCGGCCGGCGATCACCGTCGTCGCGCTCGTGCTGGCCGCGGTCGGCGCGGTCATGGGGTGGACCCTGTGGACGTCGGAGGACTCGACGATCGAGGTGCTCGCCGCCCAGGACACCATCAGTCGTGGCGAGGTGATCGACAAGGCCGACCTGGCAGTCAGACGGGTCCCGGCGGACCTGGGTTGGTCCGTCGTCGAGGCGTCGCGGCTGGACGACGTCGTCGGGCAGCGCGCGGCGTACGACGTCGCGGCCGGCACGGCGGTCGCCATGGACGCGGTGTCCGATGCGAACGTTCCGGCAGACGGGTCCGCCGTGGTGGGCGTGGCGCTCGAGACCCGCCAGGCGCCCGGCATGCCGTTGCAGGTGGGTGACCGGGTCGCGGTGGTCGTTACCCCGGCCGGTGGGGGCGAGGTCAGCTCCGAGGCGGTTCCCGAGTCGACCGCCGCCGAGGTCGCGGGTGTGCAGGTCGATCCCGAGACGGGCAACACCGTCCTAGACCTGCTGGTCCCGGAGCCGCAGTCCGCGCTGTTGGCCGCCCGCGTCGCCACCGGGAACTTCGCCGTCGTGCTCCAGTCCCGGGACCGGTGACGGGTCATGGCGGTCATCGCACTTTGCTCCGCGTCCGGTTCGCCCGGGGTGACGACGACGACGGTCGCGCTCGCGTGGACGTGGCCCCGACCGGTCCTGCTCCTCGAGGCCGACCCGGGCGGCGGGTCGGCGATCCTCTCTGGGACGTTCGGCGGGTTCCGCGAGTACACGACCGGCTTGGTCGAGCTCACGACGACGCCGCTCGACCTCGCCGACGCGTTGCAGGATGTCGGCCAGCCAGTCGCGGACACGCAAGTCACGTTCGTGGCCGGCCCGCGCTCGCACCTGCAGTCGGCAAGCCTCGAACCATTGTGGGGGCGGTTGGCCGATGTGCTCGACGATCTCGACACCTCGGGGCAGGACGTCATCGTCGATGCCGGACGCCTCGGTATGCGGGGGTCGCCCGAGCCGCTGCTCGCCCTGGCCGATCTCACGCTGATCGTGAGCCGCACCGACTTGGTGTCGCTGTCCGCGGTGCGCACCTGGGCGGGCGCACTCACCGATCACGCCCTCGCCTGGCGCGACCCGGGTCTGCTCCTCGTGGGCGCAGGACGGCCGTACTCGGCCGCGGAGGTCGGCAAGAGTCTCGGCCTGCCGATCGTCGCCACCGTGCGCGACGACGCCGAGGCCGCGGCCGTCTACCACTCCGGCACGACACCGGGCCGTTCGTGGGCCACCGGCGCGTACGTGCGCAGCATCCGCGCCGCCGGCGCGGCGATCACCGCACGGATCGCGCGCGGACGCGTCGACCTGACGGCGGAGGTGAACTCGTGACGGACCGCACCGACACCAGCGCACGCACGCAGGGTGACGAGCAAGAAGGGATGAGCCCCGAGGGTGGTGACCGGCTGGCCGCCAGCCCGCTGTTCGCCCAGCCGATGCCTGACCTTGCGGGTGCCTCGCCGTGGCAGGCAGGTCCGCCGTCGTTCCGCGACCCGTTGCCGGAGCCGCCGTTGCCGGAGCCGCCCGGTCCCGATGACGACATCGACGTCGACTGGGGTGTGGTCGCCCGCCTGCGGGCGCGTGCCTCGGAGCAGATCGCGGCCGCCGAGCACGCCGACGTAGCGCCGCCCGACCGTGCGGACCAGCGGCAGCGCGGGCTGGCGATCTTGATGGACCTGGTCGCGGCCGCGAACGGCGAGCGTGTCGACGCGGGCTCGCCGGCGTGGACTCCCGAGCAGTTGCACGGCCTGACCCGGGCGGTGGTCGACTCACTTTTCGGGCTGGGGCGACTGCAGCCGCTGGTCGACCGCGCCGACGTGGAGAACATCGAGATCGACGGGTGCGACAACGTGCGCCTGCAGCTGGTGGACGGCTCCTACGAGCCGGGCCCGCCGGTCGCGGAGTCCGACGACGAGCTCGTGGAGTTCCTCGTCTTCCTCGCCTCCCGCTCGGAGGTCAACTCCCGCGCCTTCTCCCCCGCTCAGCCGAACCTCGACATGCGCCTGGACGGCGGGGCGCGACTCTCGGCGACCGCATGGGTGTCCACCCGGCCGCAGATCAACATCCGCCTGCACCGCCTCGTGCAGGTGGGCTTGGACGACCTTGTCGCCAACGGCACGCTGACCGCCGTGCAGGCGTCGTTCCTGGCCGCCGCAGTGCGCGCACGCCGCTCCGTCGTCGTCTCGGGGGCGCAGGGCGCGGGCAAGACGACGCTGGTGCGGGCGCTGTGCGGGCAGATTCCCTACGGCGAGTCGATCGGCACGTTCGAGACCGAGTACGAGCTGTTCCTGCACGAGATGCCCGGCCGGCACGCCATGGTCCGTCACTACGAGGCCCGGCCCGGCGTCGGAGAGCTCGGCGCCGACGGCCGGCAAGCCGGCGAGTACACGCTCGACCAGCTGCTCTACAACTCCTTCCGACAGAACCTCTCGCGGCAGATCGTCGGCGAGGTCCGCGGCAAGGAGGTCTGGACGATGGTCAAGGCCATGGAATCCGGTACCGGCTCGATCTCGACCACTCATGCCTCGGACGCCGAGGCTGCCATCCGCAAGCTCGTCACGTGCGCGATGGAGGCTGGCCCGCACGTCACCCAGCAGCTCTCGACGTCGAAGCTCGCAGAAACAATCGACCTGGTGGTGCACGTCGACCTGGACGCCGGCCACGCGGCTGACGCCAACCGCAGCGGGAGGGTCCGCCCGCGTCGCCGGGTCTCGGAGATCATCGCCGTCTCACCGGGCGAGGAGGCCAAGGGGTACGCCGTCACGCACGTGTTCCGGTCCGACGACGACGGCGCCGCCGTCCCGCACGTGCTGCCGCAGGAGTACCGCGCTCTTGCACGCCATGGCTTCGACCTGAACGGCTTCCTGCGCGACCAGGGGCAGGTGACCTGACATGACCTGGACGGCCCTCGGCTAGGTCACCGCCGGGATCCTGCTGTTCGGTGGTCTCGGGCTGCTGATCATGGCGCTCACCGGCCAGCTCGACCGTGCGCCCACTCGCCGTCCGGCGCGCCCGGGATCGTGGCGTGGGTGGCTGTCGCGGACGTCTCCGCGCACCCGGGTCCTGCTGGCCACCGGGCTGCTCACCGGGATCGTGTGTTGGCAGGTCACCGGTTGGGTGCTCGCCGTTCCGGCGGTGCCGCTCGCCATCGTCGGCCTGCCCTGGTTGCTGTCCGCCGGCAATGCGAAGGTGACCATCGGCCGCCTCGAGGCGCTGGAGGAGTGGACACGGTCGCTGGCCGGCGTGGTGCACGTGGGCGTCGGGCTCGAGGAGGCGCTGGCAGCCTCCATCCGTTCGACCCCGACGGCGATCCACGGTGAGGTCGCCCGGCTCGTCGCCCGGCTGCGGGCCCGGTGGAACACCGAGGAGGCCATCCGGGCGTTCGCTGACGACCTCGACGACGCGACCGGCGACCTCATCGCGGCGAACCTCATCCTGGCCGCACGCCGTCGCGGTCACGGTCTCGCGGACGTGCTCCAGGCCCTGGCCCGCACGGTCGCCGACGACGTGCGCAACCGGCGCCAGATCGAGGCCGACCGCGCCAAGCCGCGTGCCACTGCCCGCTGGGTCACCGCCATCTCCCTCGTCGTGCTGGCCGTGCTGACGTTCTCGGGCGACTACGTGCGCCCCTACGGCACGCCCATCGGCCAGGTGGTGCTCGCCGGGCTACTCACCGCGTACGTCGCCTGTCTCGTCTGGCTCAAGCGCATGGCCACCGGACGCCCCGCGCCCCGGATCCTCCGGAGCCGGTCATGAGCAGCGGGCTGATCGTGTCGATGCTGGCCGGTGCGTGCATCGGTCTGTCGATCGCGCTGCTGATCGGGCGCCTGTTGCCCGTGCACGCCGACCTCAAGGGCGCTCTGGACCGCCTCGCGCCGCCCCGCCGCGGCACAGACCTGCCGACGTCGGACGTCCAGGCGGCAGGTGGCACCGAACGCGTCGGTCATTGGGCCATGGCGGCCCTGCCGGCGGAGGTGTGGGTGCGCACCCCGCGGCGCGAGCTCGCCCTCCTGAACAAACCGCTGTCCCGGTTCTACGGGGAGAAGCTCACGTATGCCGCCGTCGGGCTGGCCGCCCCCGCCTTTCTCACCGCCCTGTTCACCGCCCTGGGCGTTCGGCTGCCGTTCACGCTGTCCGCCGTCGCCTCGCTCGCGCTGGCCATGGTGATGTTCTTCCTGCCGGACTACAACGCCCGCGACGACGCCGCGAAAGCGCGCGTCGAGTTCCGCCGCGCGTTGGGCGCGTACGTCGAGCTGGTCGCCCTCGAACGCACCAACGGGTCCGGGGTGCGCCAGGCCATGGAGGCCGCGGCCGGTATCGGTTCCTCGTGGGTCTTCACCCGTATCGACGAGGAGCTGTCCCGCTCGCGGCTGTCGGGCGTCCCGCCCTGGTCAGCGTTGCGCACCCTGGGCGACGACCTCGGTCTGCCCGAACTGCACGACTTCGCCGACATCATGCGGCTGTCCGGCGAACAGGGCGCCGCCGTCTACTCCAACCTGCGAGCCCGCGCCGACTCGATGCGCTCGGCCCTGCTCGCCGAAGAGCTCGCCGAGGCCAACGACACCGGCGAGCGCATGTCGATACCCGGATCCGCTCTCGGCATCGTCTTCATGGCGCTGCTCATGGCACCCGCACTGCTGCGGATGTTCACCAGTACCTGACCTCGCCCGCGAGGTCCACGCGAAAGGAATTGCTCATGTCCCGTCTCATCGCCGCCCTCACCGTGGTGCGGGCCTACCTGCGCGAGAAGGTGCCCGAGCCCGAACGCGGCTCGGTCACGATGGAGCACGTTCTGTGGGCGGTGGCCGTGATCGCCATCGTCGGCATCGTCGTCGTCGCGGTCACGAACTATGTCACCCAGCAGGCCGGACTCATCCAGTAGTCGCCGCCCTCGCCGACGACGCCGGCTCTTCGGCGGGCGGCATCGTGCGCGGGCCAGGGTGGGCGACGCGGAGCGTGGCTCGACGACCGTCGAGCTCGCGCTGCTGCTGCCCGCCGTCTTCCTGGTGATGTTCCTCGGCCTGCAGGCCGCTCTCTACTTCCACGCCCGCACCGTGGCGATCACCGCCGCCACCGAGGGCGCGAAGGCGGCCGCCGTCGAACAGGGCAGCGCGTCCGACGGCGCCGCGGCGGCGCTGTCGTTCGTCGCCGACGCCGGCGGCGACGACGTCCTGCCAGGTGCGGGCGCCACCGGAACGATGACCGCCACCGCCGTCACCATCGTGGTCACCGGCAGCGCCCTGTCCGTGATCCCCGGGTGGGCACCGGACGTGCGACAGCACGTCACCGCCCCACGCGAACGGCTCACCTCATGACTGCCGCATGCCCCAGCAATGCCGATCGCGAGCGCGGCTCCGCCCCGCTCGAGGCCGCGATCGTCGTGCCCGCGTTCATGCTCCTCGTGGCGCTCGTCGTGCTGGGTGGGCGGATCTCTCTCGCCCACCAGGTGGTGCAGTCTGCGGCCGCGGACGCCGCCCGATCGGCCTCGCTGGAACGCACCAATACCGCGGCGCGGAACGCGGCCGCGAGCGCCGCCGGGGTCGCCCTGGCCGGGCAGCAGGTGGAGTGCGCGTCCACCGATGTCGGCGTCGACTCGACCGGCTTCGGAGGCGAGGCGGGTGCTGCGTCGCGGGTGACGGTCACCGTGTCGTGCCGGGTGAGCCTGAGCGACCTCACCCTCATCCCAGGGCTGCCGGGCACACGCGAGGTCGCGGCATCGATGACGAGCCCGATCGACCGGTGGAGGTCCCAGTGACACGGTCACCACGGAGCGGCGACTGCTCGCAGAGGGAGGCCGAGCGCGGGTCGATCTCGGTGTGGGCGGCGATCGCGTCCGCGGCGATGATCCTGTGCGTCGGTCTGGCGGTCGACCTCGGCGGGCAGGTGCACACCCTGCAGCGGGCCCACGACCTGGCACAGCAGGCCGCGCGCGCCGGAGGTCAGGAGCTCGACGCGGCGCACGCGATGCGCGGTGACGTCATCGCCGTCGACGTCGCAGCCGCCAAGACCGAGGCACACCGCTACCTCAACGCCGCCGGCGCGACCGGAACCGTACAGGTCACAGCAGGTACCCGGGTGACCGTCACGGTGACTGACACCTACGACACCGTCGTGCTGGGCGTCATCGGCATCACCAGTCTGGGCGTCACCGCGGACGCCACCGCCCGCACGGTGCGGACCATGGGAGGGACGGAACAGTGAACCAGCTCACCCAGCGGCTGCAAGGCATGGCCGGCCTGCTCGCGATCGTCGCGTTCGTCGTCGGCGTGCCCGTGCTACTGCTGGCGGTGAACGCTGCGCCCTGGCTCACCGACTGGGGCGCCGTCGGGCAGCGGCTGACGATGGCAGACAACGGCACCCTCCTGGTCACCTTCCTGGCGACGCTCTCCTGGATCGGATGGGCGTACTTCACGCTGTCGCTCGGCGTCGAGGCGGTCGCGCGTATCCGCGGCACGGAAGTGCCGCACTGGCGAGGTCTGGGACTGTCACGGACCGTCGCTCGCCGAGCGTTCGACGTCGCAGCGTTGGCATTCGTCGCCATGCCGTCACTCGCCCCGGCCGGCAGCCCGACGGCGCAGGCCACGACGTCGGTGAGCCAGCCCGTGGTGCCTGCCGAGATGGACGCCGTTGCCGTGCAGTCCGCCCATGTGGGCCGGAGCGCGACGGCGGTGGTCGCCGCGGCTCACGTGGAGGAGGCGCCGTCGGGCGTCGTCGAGTACACCGTGCGCCGCGGCGACAGCCTGTGGCGCATCGCCGAGCAGAAGCTCGGCGACGGACACCGCTGGACCGAGATCCACCGCCTCAACCGTTCCGTCCTCGGTGACGACCCGGACCTCATCGCCCCAGGCACGCTGCTGCTCCTACCCGACAAGGCGCCAGCGCCGTCCACGGCCGCGACCGGGACCTACACGGTGCAGCCCGGCGACACGCTCTCCCAGATCGCAGCCGACACACTCGGCGACCCGGATCGCTATCCCGAGATCGCCGACGCCTCCCGGGACATCACGCAGCCCGGCGGGGAGCGGCTCACCGATCCCGACCACATCGAGCCCGGCTGGACGCTTGCCGTCTCCCCCGACGCCGAGCACGCCGCGGCGGACGCCGACCTCGAGGACAACGGACCCGTGGACGGCGAGCACGGCGACGCGATCGCACCCACCATCCCCGGCACGGAGGCTGCTCCCCCGCCCACGACCGCACCGCGCACCGCACAGCCCGCGGTACCACCACCGACTCCGTCGACTAGCGCCGCCGGTGCGGAGAGCCGCGAGGCGACCGAGGCGCCTTCCCGCGCCGATGAGGCCGACCCGACGGAGATCGAGAACGACTCGGTTCCCGTGCCGGCCTGGTTCGTGCCTGGGCTCGCGGGGGCCGGCTCCCTCCTCGGCGCCGGGGTGTTCCTCACGGTCCGCGCCCACCGCCGCACGCAACTGCGCTCGCGCTTACCGGGGCACATCATCGCCCCGGTGCCCGTCGACCTCGTGCCTGCCGAAGAGACCGCGCGCATCGTCGGCCGACCTGCCTCCGGGAGTCTCCAGGCTCTCGACCGCGCCTTGCGCTCCCTCGCGACCGCGTTCCTCGACCCATCCCGCTACCCACCGCTGCTGTCGGTCGAGCTATCCACCACCCGCATCACCCTGCACCTGGCCGAGGACGCCGACCTCCCCGCGCCGTGGATCGGCGAGCGCACCACCTGGCACGCCCCCGTCGACGGCGACCACCAGGACATCGACATGGTCCCGCCGTACCCGATGCTCGTCTCCGTCGGGCAGGCTGACGGCGGAGCACTGCACCTGGTCAACCTCGAGCGGGTCGCCGTGCTCTCGGTGACAGGCGACCCCGAGGTCGTCGAGGCGTTTGCCCGCCACGTCGCCACGGAGCTCGCCGTCGGCCCTTGGTCGTATCTCGTCGAGGTGCACGTCATCGACTTCGGCGAGGAGCTCCAGGCTCTCGACCCCAGCCGCCTCGCCCACACGTCGGCGGACGGGGCCTCCGCACTGGAGTCCGCCGCGGCGGACGTGGAGGCCTCTCGCGATGCCGGCGACTGGGACCCCGAGGACCTCACCGCTCTCGTACTCGGCCCGACGTCCGACCACGTCGCCGTTACCCGCCTGGCCGCCGCCATCGCCGAGCACGGCTCCCGACCTGGCATCGCCGTCCTCGCCACGGGGCTCGGTGACGCCCCGCTCGAAGACGCTACGGCCGCGGCGCTCACCCGCGACAAGCGCCTGCGCATCCCGGCGCTCGGTATCGACGTCCAGGCAGCGATGCTCACTGCCAACGAGGCACGAATCGTCGCGGACCTCCTCGCCGTCACGCAAACGCACGAGAACGTCCCGATGCCCGCCGACGAGACCGCGACCGACGGCGTGGAAGCTCTCGTCGACGTCGGCGGCGCGATCCGCCAGGAGCACGTCGAGCCCCGGCCCTGCGACGACGAACCCGCTGGCGAGCGCTCGCTCCTGCCCGCCTCAGCCGCTGACCATGCGGCTGCTGCCGCCGTGACCGTGGACGACGTCCACACCCTCGCGCCGGTCGTGCCCGACGAGACCACCGAGAAGGTCCTCGCGGCCGACCCGGACCTCGACCACGACCTCAAGCGGTGGAACCAAGGGTCCGACTGCCCCGTACCGAGGCTGGTGCTGCTGGGCCGCACCGACATCCGCGGCCTGCACGCCAACGTCACCGTCGCCGAACGCAAACAGCACTACGCCGAGGTCGCCGCATACCTGTGGGCTCACCCACGCGGCAGCCGCTCGGGCGATCTCGCCAAGGCCTTCAACTGCTCACCGGGCCGCTCCCGCACCGACATCGCTGATCTTCGCGCGTACTTCGGCGAACACCACGTGCCCAAGGCCCCGCGCCGTGGCACGCCCGAGGATGAAGACTGGCACGGCTCCCACCTCACCCGCGTTCTCGTCGACATCGACCTGTTCCGCCGGCTCCGTGCCCGTGGTACCGCCCTCGGTGCCAAGGACGGCGATCCGAGCGGCGTCGACTATCTGGTCCAGGCGCTCCGCCTCGTCCAGGGCGAACCGTTCACCGACGACCGCCACCGCGGCTGGGTCTGGCTGCACGAGGGTGAACGCCTGGACCACGAGATCGCTGCCGCCATCGTCGACACCGCCCTCGTCGTGCATGCGGTCACGCTGAACGCCGATCCACCCGACCTCGCCACCGCGCGCTTCGCCGCCAATACAGCGCTCATCGCCTCGCCGTACGACGAACCGGCTCGCCTTGCTCTCGCAGCCGTCGAAGACTCTGCTGGCCACCACACCGAAGCTGAGCGCCTCCGGCGTGAAAGTACTGACGGCCACACATGGGATCGCCGTGTCCCGCCAGACAGGCCCTCGCGCACGGCGAGGATTCAGCGATCAAACACGGTGGGCAGAACGGGCCTGGCCTAACGACGCCTTCCTGGAACAGTTCGAGGGGGTCGCCCGCGTGATGCGCGAGCACGGGATGGCCAGGATCCGGCTACGCCGGCGGGTGCGGACCACGGTCCCCGACCAGGCCTGGC
This sequence comes from Isoptericola sp. NPDC019482, assembly GCF_040632295.1. Taxonomy (NCBI): domain Bacteria; kingdom Bacillati; phylum Actinomycetota; class Actinomycetes; order Micrococcales; family Promicromonosporaceae; genus Isoptericola; species Isoptericola sp. NPDC019482. The sequence continues at coordinate 38,154 of NZ_JBEYBQ010000013.1, read as the reverse complement.
GCAAGCACCCCGACCTGCTCGGCCGGGACTTCGCGGCCCCGGCCGTCAACCGCCGCTAAGTCGGGGACATCACCTATGTCCCGATCGCGGACGGCACCAATTGGTACCTGGCCACCGTCATCGACCTGCACTCACGCAAGCTCGCCGGGTGGGCGCTGGCCGACCACATGCGCACCGATCTCGCCACCGACGCGCTGCGGATGGCCCATGCCGTGCGCGGCAGCCTCGCCGGGACGATCTTCCACTCCGACCACGGGTCGGTTTACACGAGCAAGGATTTCGCGGCGGTGTGCGCCGACCTCGATGTCATGCAGTCGATGGGAGCGATCGGCACCAGCGCCGACAACGCCCTCGCGGAGTCGTTCAACGCAACCTACAAGCGCGAGACACTCGAGGGCGCGGCGGCCTTCCCCGATGCCGCGACAGCCCACCGGACCACGTTCCGTGGGTCAACCGGGATAACACCCGCCGACGCCACTCCGCGATCGGGAACGTCTCACCCGACACCTTCGAACGCGCCCTCGTCCCCGCGAGCACCGGCGACGACGTCGTACCCGCTACGATGACCAACGCTGCATAGCCTGCGAACACCGTGTCCGAGATCCTGGGTCAAGCCCCCCCTAGGTGCCCTCCGAAGGTTGGCGTCGAAACGGACCCACGTGCGATTTCACCCGCACCGGAAGGTGCACAGGCTGCTCTGAGCCGGGATCATGTCGCCATGCCCGCCGAAGAGACCCAGGAACTCGGCCGCGCCGCGGTTGCATCGGTCAAGCGCTGGCTGGAGGCGACGACCTACATCGCGCTCGAGTGGGACGTATACAACTACGTGCAGTACTGCAGCGTTGAACACCTGGGTGGACACAAGCGACTCGATCTCGCTGGCTCGTACCTCACCGGCACGAGGGACCTCGTATATGTCGAGTCGAAGCGGTACACGACTGCGGCCTCGGCGAGGTCTCTCTACGGACAGTTCCAGGACTTCCTCGCCGTCGCGTACAGCCATGCGCTCTTTCAGCGGACGAAACCGCACCCCCAAATCGCCCACTGGTACTGGGTCACGTATCACCCGTTCGAGCTCACGAGGTGGGCGCAGCTCGAGAGCCCCGGTGAGCTTACTGCCGCTGTCACTGCCGCCAGCTACGTTCCAGACGACGCTGTCGACACCACGTTGATTCACGAGGTCGCAAGTCGGATCACGGTGCTCGTCTACAACCCGAAGATGGAGCGCTTCACCATGACGCCCCAAGAGGTCCAGCGCGTCCTTGGGCACCTCGAGCGAAAGGCTGTAGGACTGTGACCGGTCTCGTCGAACGCATCCGGCACGCGAGCGAGGCGACTCTGCCCGGGGACTACGTTCGGGACGTCAAGACCGCCGTGATCGAAGAGATCCGAGCGATCGACGCGACGGCGACGGTCGAGGACACGACGTACTTCAACCACAGCGCCATCCCCGACCTGGTCCTCAGCTGGGCGGATCAGCGCGAGAGTCGCCAATTGTTCCTCCGAGGGTCCTACGCGGGGGTTATCGCGGGCAGAGATGTCGAGTACCTCGGCGAGAGCCGCCCGGTAGTTATGGCTCTGTCAGACGAGCGCGCAGATCTTCCGACCGCCCTTCGGCCCGAGCAGGCGAGCGGTCGCCGGGCGGAGACGCTCGTCACGGACAGCTCCGCTCTTGAGTCACTCTCGGAGGAACCCGTGAGCGAGTCACCGCTCGCGGGGCTCGTTCGAGCGAACTTCTTGCGCGGAGGTAAGGGGCACATCGACGAGGAGGTGGCCGGGGGTCTCGTCCGTGCGCCTGAGTTCGGCCCAGAGGCGACGTCGTTCGTCGATGTCGTCCGCAACTCTTTCAACGAGGCTGCCGCTACCCGGATCGAGCGCTCCGCCGGGATCATGGACCTCGCGCTCGGCCGGGACCTCTCGGAGTTGGAGTTCGACCCTGAGAATCCGACAGCCGCGCCTATACGCGGAGTCCTGTCGAAGGCCGAGATTGCGACACTCATCCCGTGGTTGCTCAGGACTCCTTCGGTGACCCAAGAGCCGCTGTTCTGGCGGTACGTCGGCTCGATGATGACGTTCAAGGACCTCGAGAACATCGCGACCGACGTTGCAGACCTCGACATGTCAGCACTCATCCGCGCCAACTCCGCTAGATGGGTTGCTGGCCGGTCCTACATCGGTGTGCGCCCAACCAGGGACGCAGCCGACGGTCTGGCAGAGCCGCTCGTCGGCGAGTGGTCGTTCCGCGGTGGACTGCTCGGGCTCGACGTCGGCGCTGCTCGTATCCAACTGGCGACGGATGGGCGACGCCTAAAGGGGCGCCCAGGCAGCTCAAGCGCCCGGTGGGAATCTGTGCGCGAGGTCCTTTCGGGTTCGAACGTTGTTGGAGCTCAGCTCCGTGGCGTCACCAAGGCCGTCACGGTCACGGCAAACGCCGGCAACGACATCCGCGACGACATCGAGCGCTTCGCCGCAGGAGATGCAGACGACTACTTCGTCGACGAGGTGAAGATCCAGTTGCCTGCCACAGAGGAACTGGCCGAGCGAGTCGTCACGGTTTCGTTCTCGAAGGCATTCGTGACCGCTGAGGAGGCTTCGCTTACCGACCTCGTCGACGCCACCACCGACGTTCTCGGATTCAGAGAACTCGCCGAGTTCCGAGGCGCAGCGCTCGCCCGAGAGGCTGAGAGTCCTCAGTGAGCTCTGTGGGCTCGAACCGCTGCCCCTAAGCCTGCACGACCGCGCCCCCGTCCCTCCCCTGGAGGGGCGGGGGTCTAGGGCCTGTTTCGGGGTTGGTCAGCGGTGGCTGATCCAGGCGAGGATGTCGGCGGCGATCGCGTGCGGGTCGGCGGCGGCCGCACCGTCCCGCGCCGCCCCCGCTGCACACGCCCGCCCGCGTAGTCGCCGCCCGCGCTGCGTCCAGCTCACACGTCGCGGCGCCAGACGATGGGCTTTTCCCCTCAGGGGCAAGCAGTCCAGTGATCGCGTCCACGTGCGCATCCTGACCTGCACCGACACCGGTTCTCCGGGTGCGCACGGGGTGCGCACGGTGTGCGCTTCCCCGTGCGCACCTGGCCGAGCGTCTGAGACATGGACTCGTCCTCGACGCAGACGCTGGCGGACACCGCTCCGCTGGTTCGTGCAGCACGCACGGCCTCGCTACCGGTGGCCGCTGCCGGGCTCGCCCACGCAGGTGTTCCGGTATTCCCGTGCTTGCCGACGGCGAAGGCCCCGCTGACGCAGCGAGGGTTCCTGGATGCGACGACGGACCCGGAGCAGGTGGCGTCGTGGTGGTGGCGCCGTCCGGACGCGAACGTCGGCATCCCGACCGGTGCCGCGTCCGGGTTCGATGTCGTCGACATCGACCTGAAGGCGGGGGCATCCGGCTTTCCCGCGTTCGAGCGGGCGCGGCGCGCAGGTCTGGTCAGTGGGTGGGGGCTGGTGGTGCGCACGCCGTCAGGCGGGATCCACGCGTACTTCGCGCACACCCCGGACAGTGAGCAGCGGTCGTGGCAGTCACCGGGCGCACATGTCGACTTCCGCGGCGACGGCGGGTACGTCGTCGCTCCCCCGTCCCTGTGCGCGACGCCGGACGGCACGGCGCGCCGGTACGAGCTGGTGTCGGTGGCGCCGCACCCGGCTGGGCCTGTGGACGCCGCCGCGTTGCGCACCTTCCTGGACCCGCCGCGTCCCGCGTCCTTCGTCGGCGGCCCGACGCCGTCCGCCCCGGGGGTGGGCGCCAGTCCGCAACGCCTGGCGGAGTGGGTGGCCGCCCGCCCGGTGGGCGGCCGGAATGCCGGCCTGTTCTGGGCGTCGTGCCGGATGGTCGAGAGCGGGTTCGACCTGCCTTCGACGCTCGGTTGTCTCGCCGAGGCCGCGCAGCGTGCCGGCCTCGGCGACCGCGAGATCGAGCGCACGGTCCGCTCGGCGTTCCGGCGCACGGCTCCCCTTCCCGACCAGGGCGGCGCGCCCAGCCGGCGTGACCGCGCACCGGAGGTGTCCTCGTGAATACCGAACCTGCCCCGAACGGCGCCCGCCAGAGCACCCGGCCGCCGATCGCGACGTCGCCGTCGCGTACCAACCTCACGCGCGCCGACGTTCCGGACCCGATGGCGGTGCACCGCGACCCTTCCCGCACGCCCCACGGCGGGCGTTCCTCCGTGTCACGCGGGGCCACGATCGCCACGCGTGCCCGGGCCGATGGCTACCGGTGGCTGCGCCTGGCCGACGTCGGGGTGATGGCGTCCCAGACCGTGATCGGGCGCGGGATCTCCCTCGACCATGAGCTGGCACGCTCCCTTCGCCGCGGCCCCCGCAAGGCGGTCACGGCGGTACGCCGGCGCACAGCCCGGGCGACGAACGTGTCAGCGCCGACGATGGCACCGACCTCCGGTAGTCCGGTCTCACCCACCCCGGCGGGCCCGTCCGAGGGGGTGGACCTGTGAATGGCGAGCCCACCTTCGCCGACAACGCGGGGCTGCGTGCGCTGCTGCTGGAGTTGTGCACCAACTCGGCGCGGTCGTGGCGCACGGATCCCGAGGCGCGCGAGCTGATGCGGTTCTGCGCGCGCCGCTATGCCGCACTCGCTCGCACCTACGGTCAGACGCCGCACGACGCCGCGGTAGCCGCGTTCCTCGAGCTGCGCCGGCCGCGCCTGCTGGAGAAGACCGACCCCTGGGCATTCGTCACGACCTCGGTCGAGGCCTACCTCAAGGCGCAGCAGCGGGCCGACGAGCAGCTTGTCAGCGAACGCACCGCCCGGCACCGCGAGCCTGTCGATCCCGCCGGGATGCACGAGGCACGCCGGTTCGACGAGCGCGGCTGGGCCATGCTCGCCGACCGCGTCCCCACCCGGCACTGGGAGGACGACCAGCAGCGGCGTGTACCGCGCTCGACCTCGGCCGGGCGAATCCGCCCTACCGAGGTCGACGACGCGATCGACCGCACGGCATCGGTCCTCGCGGCCGTGGGCTGGGAGTTACCCGCGGCTGAGGTCGCCGTCGAGTACGTCACCGACCGCCTCGCGACGTCGGGTTCACGGCCCCGTGCGCACGCGTACCTGCGTCGGGACCCGCACGGGAGAGCACTGCTCGACCTGGACCAGCCGGCATGGCTCGCGCTGCTGACCGCGGTGCTGGGTGACCCGAACCCGGTTCTCGCGCTGACACCGCGCGGCCGCGGCGTGCTGCTGTCCCTGTTGCTCGGCCACGCGCCGTGGGACCTGCTGGCCGATGAGCCGCTCGCCGCACTCCTGGCGGCCACGACACCACCCCCGCCGGACGAGCTCGACCCGCACGACAAGGACCACGACGACGAGGACTACTTGGTCGACGCCTCCGGCGCCTGGGCGGTGGGCTCCCATGTCTGATCAACAGTCCCTGGCCGGGTACCTCGACGTCGAGCGTGCGGTGGACTCCATCCGGGTCGGCAACCGCTACCGCGAGGAGCTGGGCGATGTCGACGCGCTGGCGGAGTCGATCGCCAGGGTCGGGCTTTTGCAGCCGATCACGATCACGCCCGACGGCGTCCTGGTGTGCGGGCAGCGGCGACTCGAGGCCATCAAGCAGCTTGGGCACCACACCACGAAGGTCTGGGTGCGCACGGGGATCTCCGAAGGAGTGCAGCACCTGCTGGCTCTTCAGCACGAGAACACCACGCGAAAGCCCCTGACGGTCGTCGAGTCATCGAAGCTGTACCGGGAGATCAAGGCCCTGCTGGCCGAAGACGCCGCGCGGCGCAAGTCCGCGGCCCAGTTCAGCACGCACCACCAGCCGCGCCAGGCCGAGAGGGCCGCCGAGAACAACAGCGCACGTCGTGACGGTGGTGGCCAATGGCCACCACCGTCAAGGGAGGCCGCGAAGGCTCGCACCCAAGCGGCACGACTCGTCACGGGCAAGGCGTCGTACAAGGTGTTGGAAGCCGTCTCCGCACTGGAGCGGATCCGCGACGACACCGAGCAGCGGCCCCAGATCCGCGAGCATGCGGCCGCAGCTCTCGAGCGGATCAAGACGGGCGCTCCAGCGCGTGCCGCCTACGAGCTCGTCCGGGCGGAGATCATGAACAACCCGTACGCCCGAAGTCGCCCTCCCAGTTCCACGAGTAGTACCGACGCCGGCTTCGCGCGCACCGCCGCCGTCGTCCACGACGGGGCTTCCGCGCCCCTCGCTTCCAACTCCCCGTACCGGCCGGCAGGGACAGTCCGAGAGTTCCTGCTCACGATCAATCAGCTCGACGGATGGGCCGACGGCTTCGACCCCGACATCATCGGACGCCAGCTCGACGACGGCGGCTGGGACACGTTCGACCGCGTGCTGGATGAGTTCGGCCGGTTCGCCGTCGTCGCCCGAGCCGCGCGTGCCGCCGGCGACGCCAACTCCGGTGCCGGTAAAGGGACGGAGTGAACGCCATGTGGCCCCGTACCCCGCTGACCGTCGTCCCCTCTCGCACGCGTCGCCTGTTCGTCGTCGTCCTCGTCGTCGTGGTCGGGCTCGCCGCACTCGTCACGGTCGTTGGCCTGCTCTGGCCCCAGGAGGACGCCGCATCGTCCGCCGCGCCAGCACCGGCGGCGGGTCATGGTCCGGACGACGTCGTCACGACGGCGACTCCCCCGTCATCCGACGCAGACCTTGACCCGGTGCAGCCGTCGTCGGACCCGGTCGAGTTCGCCCGGGCTGCTGCCGTCGAGCTCTTAGCCTGGGACACCACCCAGCCTGTGCCGCGCAGCGCGTACATGGAGCGTCTGATCGCGGTCGGCGACCCGACGGGCGAGCAGACGCCCGGCCTGGTGGCAGACCTCGAGGCCTATCTCCCGAGCGACGGCGCGTGGGCGCACCTGAGCCAGTACTCGACCCGCCAGTGGCTGACCATCACCGACGCCGTCGTCCCCGAGACCTGGGCGCACGTGGTCGCAACCACGCCCGCCGACCGGCTCGCCCCAGGCACGGTCGCCGTCACCATCAGCGGCACCCGCCACCGCGCCGGCGTCTGGGAGGACGCGCCGGTCACCGACCGCTCCGCGGTCGCGTTCACCGTCTTCGTGGCCTGCGAACCTGCCTACCCCACCTGCGCACTGCTGCGCCTGGGCGCCCCCGACAACCCGATGCCGTGACCGTCATGCGCCGCCCGCTGTTGCTCGCCGTCCTGCCGCTCGCCCTCCTACCGGGCGCGGTGGTCGCGACCGTCGCGCTCGCGCTCCTGCCCGGCGTCGAGGAGTGGTGCGAACCTACCGTCGGCACCCTGGGTCCGACGCCGGACCGACTCGAGGCCCGCACCCGCGACGGCGTCCTCGTGCACCTGGACCGCACCCAGCTCGGGCACGCGGCGACGATCGTCGCGGTGGGGGCGCGGGTGCGAGGCGTGGGCCGCGACGGGCTTGTGATCGCCCTCATGGCCGCGCTGACCGAGTCACGGCTTCGGCAGTACGCCAACACGACTGCCTATCCCTCCTCGGCCGACTACCCGCATGACGCCGATGGCTCCGACCATGACTCACTCGGCTTGTTCCAGATGCGCCCGGCGGCCGGGTGGGGCACCGTCGCCCAGCTCATGGACCCGGCCTACCAGGCGCGGGCGTTCTTCGGCGGCGCCGCCGGGCCGAACCACGGCTCCCCACGCGGGCTGCTCGACATCCCGGACTGGCGGCACCTGGCGAAGGGCACGGCCGCACAGGCCGTCGAGGTGTCCGCCTTCCCCGACCGGTACGCCGCCTACGAGCCGGTGGCCGAGGCGATCCTCGACGCCCTCACCTCTTCCGCGGACACCACGGGCGACCGGCCGGCTGCACCGAACGTCGCGGGTGCAGATCGACTGCCGGCCACGACGTCGACGACGTTCCCGTTGCCCACGGGCGCATGGACCGCCACCAGCGGGTTCGGCATGCGGCGCAACCCCGTGCTCGGGGTGCGGCGTCTGCACGCCGGCGTCGACATCGCTGCCAGTGCCGGAACGCCGATCCTCGCGACCGCCGCCGGCCGCGTGGTGCACGCCGGGCCACGCGGCGGGCTCGGCAACGCGGTCGCCGTCGCGCACGACGTCGACGGGCGAGTCGTGGTGTCGGTGTACGGGCACATCCGCGACGACGGGATCCACGTCCGCAGCGGTGACCTGCTGGCCGCCGGGGACTGGATCGCCGACGTCGGCTCGACGGGCAACTCCACCGGCCCACACCTGCACTTCGAGCTCCGCCCCGGCGGCCTCGACGAGCCCGCCGTCGACCCGCAGGCATGGCTCGACGCCACCGACACCCGGGATCTGGACGACGCGCTCGACACCCTGCCCGCACGCTCCCCCGCCCTGTGCACCGACGAGGAGGCATCGGCATGAACCCCTTGGTATTCGGCCCCGCGCCAGCCAGTGCCACAGCGGTCGCCGCCGACATGGCCGCGGTGCCAGTCGGTCCCGACTTGGGCGCCGTCGCCGCGCAAGGGCAGCTCGCCGACCTCATCGGCGCCCTGCTGACCATCGCGCTCATCGTCGCTGTCGCGCTCCTGATCGCCTGCGCCATCACCTGGGCCTTGGCGACCACCAACGGCTCCTGGCAGACCGCGGCCCGCGCCCGCACCGGCGTCCTCGTCGCCCTCGGGGGCGCCACCCTGACCGGCGCCGCGCTCGCCTGGACCAACTGGCTCCTGGACACCGGCGCCTCGCTTTGACCCCGTCCAACCACCGCACAGGGAGCGGACCCATGAACCCCGTCATCAAGCCCTACATCTTTGGCCCCGCCACACCGGCGGTGGCGACCGTGCTGGCCGACATCTCCATCGACCCGAACACCACTGGCCTGCCCGGCATCAGCGCACTGCGCGGCATCGTCGGCGCCGTGATGACCATCGGACTTATCCTCGCGATCCTCGCCCTCATCGTCGCCGCCATCGTCTGGGCCTTCGGGTCCAACACCTCCAACCCGCACCTGTCCGGACGCGGCAAGACCGGCGTCCTGGTCGCGGTCGGCGCCGCCGCCGTCTGCGGGGCCGCCGTCACCCTCGTCAACTTCTTCTGGGACGTCGGCCGCGCCGTCTAGGCACCGACTGTCCGTCGCCGGAAGGAGGGCGACATGGACGTGTGCGGGATCCCCGTCGTCGCGACGTTCTGCCGCGCCGCGGACACCGCCGCCGCGACCGTCGTCGTCACGACCCTGCAGTTCATCACCGAACAAGCCGCAGAGGCGGCCGCCGGCCTCATGCGCGGCATGTGGAGCCTGTTCGAGACCACAACGTTCGTCGACATCACCAGCGGTCAGTTCACCCGCGTCTACAACATCGTCTTCGGCGTCGCCATGTTCGTCATGATCGGGTTCTTCCTGCTCCAGGTCATCGGCGCGATGATCCGCCGCGAACCTGCCGCTCTCTCGCGGGCCGCGCTTGGGCTCGCCAAGTCCGTCCTCGGCTCGTTCGTGGTCCTCACCCTGCTCGCCGCCGCCCTGGAGATCACCGACCGCCTCTGCGTCGGCATCATCCGCGCCGCCGGGACCAACCTCGAACAGCTCGGCGACCGCATCACCCTGCTCACCACCGGCACCACCATCACCCTCGGCAGCGGCGTCAGCGGAGCACTACTCATCGGACTCCTCATGTCCCTGCTCGTCGGCTGCGCCGCCATGATCCTGTGGTTCTCCCTGCTCGTCCGCAAGGCGCTGCTGCTCATCGCGATCGTGTTCGCACCCGTTGCCCTGGCCGGCGCCACCTGGGACGCCACCCGCGGCTGGGTCGCCCGCTGGGCCAACGTCGTCATCGCCCTCATCGTGTCCAAGGTCGTCATCGTCGTGTTCCTGCTGCTCGCCACCGCCCAGGTCACCGCACCCATCAGCACCGACCTGGCCAGCCTGTCCGACCCGATCTCCGGCGTCGTCCTCCTCCTCGTCGCAGGATTCGCGCCCTACCTCACCTACAAGGCAATCACCTTCATCGGCTTCGACATGTACCACGCCATGAGCGCCGAACAGGAGGCCAAGCAAGCCCTCAACCGACCCGTCCCCGTTCCCACCCGGTGGCTCAACCGCCACGAGACCCCCCGCATCCTGGACGGCGGCGGAAGCGGCGCAGGACGCGATGGCGCGCCACCTCCACCACCCGCGCCCGCAGTTCCCGGCCAGGCGCCGACCGCGGCGACGGCGGCGCAGGGCACGACGGCGGCCAGTACCGCCGCGAGCGGTGCGAAGGCCGGCGCGGGAGCCTCCGGCGCCGCAGCGGCCGGACCTGTGGCTGCGGCCGCCGTCGTCGGCAAGGAGGCCGCCACCGCCGAACCGAAGACCAGCGCATTCGTGGCAGGGAAGGTCGGACAGGAGTCGTCCGCCGCCCAACAGAATGGTGAGCGGGACGGGGGCAGCCGATGAGCACCGACGACACCGACGTCCGGCCGGTGCGGTTTTCCCGCCTGGCCCGCCGCGGCGTACTGCTCGGATTCTCCGGACCACAGCTCACCGCGCTCGGCGCCGCGGCCGTGCTCGGCATCCTCGCCCTGTACGCCGGAGGACCGGCACGCCTGATCGCCAGCCCGGTCATCGCCGCACTGACCGCCACCGCACTCGTCAGGGTCAACGGCCGCACCGCCATCGAGTGGCTGCCCGTCGTTTCGCACTGGGTGGGCCGCACCGCCACCGGGCAGACACAGTTCCGGGCCCGGATCGCCACACCCCGCCCCGCAGGAACCCTCGCCCTGCCCGGCGACGCCGCCCGGCTACGCGAATACCTCGAGCCGGACACCGGCGCCGTCTACGTGCACGACCCGCACGCCGCCACACTCACCGCCGTCGTCGAGGTCGTCCACCCCGCGTTCGTGCTCCTCGACCCGTCCGAGCAGAACCGCCGCGTCGCCGCCTGGGGCCGCGCCCTGGCCTCAGCGTGCCGCTCCGGACGCATCGCCGCCGTCCAGGTCCTCGAACGCACCCTGCCCGACTCCGGCAAATCCCTCACCGACTGGTGGCACACCCACGGAACCCGCGACGGCTCCTGGGCCGCGCAAAACTACGAACAACTCGTCGAACGCGCCGGCCCCGCTGGACAACGCCATGCCGCGACCATCTCGATCGCCATCGACCTCCGCACCTCCGCCCGCACCATCCGCGCCGCAGGTGGAGGCCTACGTGGCGGCGCCGTCGTCCTGCGTCAGGAGATCGACTCCATGACACTCGCCCTCCGCGCCGCAGACATCACTGTGTCCCCGCCCATCGGCCCGGGCGAACTCGCCCTCATGCTGCGCACCGCCTACGACCCCGCCGTCTCCGCCGCCCTCGAACGCCACGGCGACCTCGGCCGCGACCTCGCTGCCGCCGGCCCCGTCTCCGTCACCGAATCCTGGGGCCACCTACGCACCGACTCCGCCTACCACTGCGTGCTGTGGATCTCCGAATGGCCCCGCACCCACGTCAACCCCGCGTTCCTCCAGCCGCTACTCACCTCGACCGGCGTGCAACACACGTTCTCCCTGCACTTCACCCCTGTGCGAGCTGACCTCGCCGCCCGCGACCTGCGCAAGAAGAAGACCGAGCACCTCTCCGACGCCGCCCAGCGCGCCCGCATCGGCCAGATCGACGACGCAGGCCACAGCGCCGAGTACACCGACGTCCTCCAACAAGAAGCCGATCTCACCGCCGGACACGGCATCCTGCGCGCCACCGGGCTCATCACCGTCACCGCATCCAGCATGATGGAACTTGAGCGCGCCGTATCAACGATCGAGCAAGCCGCGATCCAGTCCTCCTGCGAGACTCGCCGTCTCTGGGGGCAACAGACCGCAGCCTTCAGCGCCGCTGCTCTGCCGTTGCGCCGACCAAGGTAGTTCTCGACGAGATGCGCTACACGATCGCGACCACTCGTGGCAGAGTGATGCCCGTGAGACGGCACACGGACTGCCCAGTTTGCGGTCAAGATGTTCGAAAATCGCCGCGAGGCGCATGGTTTTCACATCCGAACCCAGCAACTGGCCAGTCGTGCCAACTGTCTGGACACGTAGGAGACCAGTCAATCCTGTTGCCTTGCCCTCGGTGTCAACGAGTCGTTTCCGTCACCCCTGATGGCACCTGGCCTGCACATAGTGCGGTCGGCACGAACTCTCCTTGCGCACATTCAGGAACGCCTGACGATGTGCCCCACGAAGAAACCTCAATCACACCCCATGGCGATCACAACAACGAACGCCGATTCTCCAATTATCAGCTTCAGCAGGTAAAACTGCGGCACGAATCAATGTGGCGCCAAGGATCTCTCGAAGTCCGTCAAGAACTAATCGCACGACTTATCGAAAACCAAGCTCTCGTAGACGCACTGCTCATCCTAGAAGGAATCGAAAAGGGTGTGGCGCAGATCCGGCGTGAACTGACCGGGACTGGCGAAGCACCCCGGGTCCGCGAGCTAACCCAGCGCCTCCAGAAGGACGAGCAAGACGAGAGGTCACATCCTGCTAGGCAAACAGCAAGAGGCCATCGAACAACGTCGGACGAAGGCGTTTCGGTTCGCGCAATACCTTCGGGCTCTCCTGGTCTCGGCAAGCGGAAGTCATGACTGACCCGGCGACCGATCTAACATTCGAACGCTGTCCGGGATCCGCGATCATCTCGCACTGGCGACAACAGGACACAGAGGGATTCTCACGAGCACTTACATCGGGCTTCTCGTTTGAGGGCTCTTCGCAGATGAAGGGGGTGCCGGGGTGACACGCCGGGCGTGGCGGTGACGTCGGGGTAGGGGTCGAGGCCTCCAGGATCGGGAGCGACCAAGCATCCTGTTCCCGAGAGGCCTCGACGTGTCCGAGCCTACGGCCTGTGTGTCGTGCTGCCCTGATCCGAGATCTGCCGTTCCGTACTGCGTCCGCTGCGACCTGCTGATCGGGCTCGGTTCGTTGCACGTGATCGGCGTCGAGCGTGACGACGATGTCGTGATCGTCGTTATCGAGTCTGCGCCCGGGGTGATGGGCTGCCCGGCCTGCGGCGTGGTCGCCGCATCGAAGGGCCGCCGGACGGTCGAGCTGATCGACGTCCCGGCGTTCGGGAGCCCGGTCCGGTTGCGGTGGCGCAAGCGGCGGTGGCTCTGCCCTGACGTTGGCTGCGACGTCTCGTCGTTCACCGAGCAGGACGCCCAGCTCGCCGCCCCGCGGGCCGTGCTCACGTCGCGGGCGGTCCGGTGGGCGATCCGCCCAGTTGCGAGCCGAGAACGCCTCAGTCGCTGGGCTGGCCCGCCAGCTCGGCGTCTCCTGCTGGACGTGCTGGAACGCGATCCGTCCCATACTCGCTGACGCTGCCGACGACGAGTCTCGATTCGACGACGTCACGTTCCTCGGGGTGGACGAGCACGTGTGGCATCACGTCAGTCCGAGGGATCGTGGACCGAAGGAGCTGACCGGGATGGTCGACCTGATCCGCGATGACCAGGGCAACACTCACGCCCGGCTCCTGGACCTGGTGCCCGGCCGGACCGGCACCGTCTACGCCGCCTGGCTGGACGAGCGTGGGGCCGAGTTCCGCGACCGGATCCAGATCGCGACCCTGGACTCGTTCCACGGCTACAAGAACGCGATCGACGACCGGCTCCAGGACGCGACCGCGGTGCTGGACGCGTTCCACGTGGTCCAGCTCGCAGGCCAGGCGATCGACGAGGTCCGTCGCCGGGTCCAGCAGCAGACCCTTGGGCACCGCGGCCGCAAGGGCGACCCCCTCTACGGCATCCGCAACATCCTGCGCGCCGCCCCCGAACGCCCCACCGACCGGCAGATCAACAGGTTGAACCGAGCGATCGCCGCCGACGACGCCCACGAAGAAGTCCTCGTCGCGTGGCAGGCCGCCCAACAGATCCGCACCGCCTACCGGAGCCAAGACCTGACCCACGGGCGCCGGCTGGCCGAGCGCGTCCTGGCTTCCCTGCCGTCGTGCCCGATCCCCGAGATCGCCCGCCTCGGCCGGACCTACGCAAGTGGCGCACCGCGTTCCTCGCCTACTTCGACACCGCCCGCTCATCGAACGGCGGCACCGAGGCGATCAACGGGATCATCGAGCTCGCCCGCCGCATCGCACGCGGCTTCCGCAACCGCGACAACTACCGCCTCCGCATGCTCCTCGTCGCAGGAGGAATCACACCGTGACCCCCTTCAACTGCGAAGTGCCCGTTTGAGGTCGAGCAGAACGAGGACGACTGCGATGTCGGTGAGGTGCGATCCAGCGGACGCGCTCCTCAGGATCGGTCAACACGTCGTAGCGCGATAGGTGATCAAGCAGCGACCTAGTCATCCGGTAAGAGTGTCTGGTGACTTGATTCCTGGTCCTGGACGCCTGGTACTGACGAACCTGGAACTGACCGAACCTGCGAGTCAGTGCGACGTCGCGCCTATCACATCATGCAACCTAGTGAGAACACTTCTCAATCCCGATTCGCTTCGTCCGCCTTCTTGTCGTAGGTGTGTACGAAGGCGACCAGGAGGTCGATCCCCCGACCGTCGCGCTCGACACGCAGCAGAGGCCATCCAGATATCTGCCCCGCCTCTCGCACGAAGCCGTCGACCTCGCGCAGAGCGGAGAGTGCATCTAGGCGTGTACGGTCAACGTCCTTGTTGCGGACGCAGTACAGCAGCACCGCCTTCGTGTCACGGGCGTCCAAGTAGCCGCAGAGCTGGTCGAGATTGTCGGGGACTTCTGCCTTGCCGCCCCAGATCTTATTTTCGCACACGAAGACAGTCTCGGGACCGAGTCCGTCGTCGACGGAGTCCGCGCGGACCGACACATCGGTTTTCCCGGCCTTGCGGTATACCTCGCGATCGGCGCCCGGCAGTGCGGCGTTTAGCATCACGCACAGCGTGTCGGAGAGCATGTCCTCGGTGAACTTCGAGTAGCTCCGCGGGTACCGTTCGACCCCACTGCCCCAGACGCGGATGGTCCGGACGACGTCCTCGAACGACGCCCTGGAGAGACGGTGGTCACCGAGCGCCACGTCGAGAACTGTCGGTTGGGCACCGGTGTCGCCTGCCGGCTCGACCGATAGCTCGGGCTGCGAAAGGTGGCTGAACGGGATCTCGACCTCCGTCGAAATGCGGTGGATGCCACGCAGGTTCCGCTGAAGCGCCGTGATTTGTTCCGTGTAGAAGGCTGGGAGAATCTGCTCGTTGAACTCCCGGATTTGTGCCGCTATCGCGTCGACGACGGGTCTGATCGCCTCGATCCATACGTGCACCACGCGCGATCGAATCTCGTCAGAGTCGGCCGCTTGGAGGAGGTCCTGAGGCGTGACGTCGACCCGGACCGACAGCATACGAGCCTCACCGTCAGAACGGAGGAACCACCGGCTAGCGAGCCGACCGAGCTCCCACTTCCTCAGAGCAGCCTCAGGAGTCCAACTGTCGGACTGGAGCTGTTCGTAGACTTCCTCGTCGCTGAAGCCCGCGTCCACCGGGTCAGCTCCATGCGCGGCCAGGTCGGGCCAGTACACGAGCCACCCCACGTCGCCAGCGGTCTCGACGGCAAAGGTAAAGACATGCACCAGACCCTTCACGCCTCGCTCGAGTGTCGGCCGTGACGTTTCGGTCGTTCGTCCGAGGAGGCGGATGCCCTCGCCGAGTGCGGGCGGTTCGACGGCGGCCTTGCCGACAAGCTCGGCGACCAAGTCGGCGACCGGCAGCGTCCGCTTCTCGTCCTCTGAGAAAGGCACGAGGTGTATGCGGAGGCACTCCTCAGCCTGTTGGTTCAGCGCCAGCGATAGCGGACGATTCTCTCGCGAGAACCGGGTGAAGAGGTTGTTCTCGAAGGTGGGCACACCGGATGCTACCCAGAATCCCGCCCAACGGGCCGACTTCGGCACGGAAGCGGCTGTGGCCGCATCCGTGAAGAGAGGTCGCCCTCTCAGGTTCGCGCCACGCGGCTCATGAACGCCAGTGGTCTTGGGACGTCGAGAAGTCACCAGTCGAGGACCCTTGGAAGCGACGCGAGCCCACGTAGGTCAGCTCGTCCGCACCGACGTCGGCGCGTCATTGGGTTTCGCTGGCCCGCCCGGTTCGACGCACAACATTTCCGCCGCTCGCGCGTGGCATCCCCGCCCTCTACCTCGCAGCCGTCGGCCCCCGATCCTGACCAACGCGGGTACCAGGCACCGGGATCAGGATCTGGTACCCCTCGCGCCAGCCCGCCCGCCCCCACGCCGATGACGGCCGTAAGAAACTCCCGACCGAGCTACGGTCCGTGGGCGAACGCGCCAACACCCTGCGGAAAAGGCCCTGGCCCGACCTCCAGTTCGTCACCCTCGACCCGCACCGCCTCACCGACATCACCGCTGCCTCCCTCGTTCTGCTCAACCTTCAACGAAGAACCGAACCTTCACGCTGGTGAGATCAGCTCACATAGCACAGAGCCACCTGGACGACCTGTGAGCATCAGCCGCTGGACAGGCACACCTCAAGATGACATGAGTCACCTGGAGGAGCGATGTCGATCCATGACGACCCAGTGCTGGCTGCCAAATCTGTCGCCGAGGCAATGCGGGCTCTCACGCATGCGACCCGGTCGTTTCACGACCCGTCAGACACGTACTGGGCGGTCGGGAACGTGCTGTCGGTCGCGGGCCGGTTCGTGCAGGTGCTGGAGCAGTTAGCCGACGCCCACCGAGCCGAGTTGGACTCCGCGTCTGACGATGCTGGCAGTCACACGGCAGGGCGGGCGGCGGCGTTGTCGGCCGCGGAGCACCTGCACAAGGCAGCGATGGCGCACGCCGAGGCGTACCAACATCTCGATTTTGCCTCGCAGGCGTCGGGGCGGATCTCGTGGCGCCCACCCGAGCCGCCCACAACCCAGCGCCCTGGTCCGATCAGTGTGGGTGCACAAGTGGGCACCCTGAGCACCGACCGCGCCCCGGCCACTCACGACAGTTCGGAGCCGGGGCTGTGAAAAGCGAGCGCAGCTTCACGTCGACGCTGGTGGCACCTGCCGATGAACGACGAGCGGCGCGACGGGCCAGGCGTGCGGCCGCGTCCCGGGCTGCCTCGGCCAACCACGCGGCCGAGCGCGCCGGGCAGCGGGCCCAGCGGAATGCCGAGGAGGCTGCGCGGCGGGCCATGCGGTACCTGCCTGCGGCGGGCGAGCGCGGGCCGGCGGCACTGCGGACTCATGGCCGCTTTCGGCTGCCGAAGCACCAGGACACGTCGGCGACGTGGGGTGGGGCGTACCCGTTCCTCGCGGAGGGTGGGCTCGGTGCGGACGGCGTGTTCGTCGGGCAGGACCACAACTCCGGGACGTCGTTCGTCTACGACCCGTGGGTGCTGTACCAGCGGAAACTGATCACCGCGCCGAACGTCGTTATCGCCGGGATCGTCGGCGCAGGCAAGTCCGCGCTGGCCAAGTCGCTGTACACGCGGTCCATCCCGTTCGGGCGGCGCGTGTACGTGCCGGGTGACCCGAAGGGCGAGCATTCGGCGGTCGCACGCGCCGTCGGCGGGGTCGCGATCGAGCTCGGGCACGGGTCGGCGAACCGGCTCAACCCTCTGGACGAAGGCCACCGTCCACCGGGCATCGACGACGCGCTGTGGGCGGCGCAGGTCAGTGCGCGGCGTCGTGACCTCATAGGCTCGCTGACCGAGACGGTGCTGGAACGCCGTCTAACCCCGACCGAGCACACCGCGATTGACGTCGCCCTGGACGACGCCGTCGCCTCGGCGGACGTCCCGGTGTTGCCAATGGTGGTCGACCGTCTCCTCGAACCTCGCGACGGCGGCACCGGAACGGCTCGTATCCATGCTGGTCGGTTGGCGGACGACGGGCGGTTGGCAGGGCACGCTCTACGCCGTCTGGTGGCCGGAGACCTGGCCGGCATGTTCGACGGCCCCTCCACCGTGCGGTTCGACCCGTCCCTGCCGATGGTGTCCCTCGACCTGTCCGCCGTCGCGGAGAACTCCACCGCGATCTCGCTGCTGATGACGTGTGCGTCCGCGTGGATGGAGTCCGCCCTCACGGACCCATTCGGCGGGAAGCGGTGGGTCGTCTACGACGAGGCCTGGCGGCTGATGGCCCACCCCGCTCTGCTGCGGCGCATGGACGCGCAGTGGCGAATGGCCCGTCACTACGGCATCGCGAACATGCTGATCTTCCACAAACTGTCCGACCTGGACAACGTCGGCGACTCCGGGACCGCGATGCGCGCCCTGGCCGCCTCCCTGCTGGCCAACGCCGAGACCCGCGTCATCTATCGGCAGGGGTCCGACCAGCTCGGCGCCACCGCTGCCGCCCTCGGCCTGACCCGCACCGAACGGGACCTCCTGCCCGACCTCGGCAAGGGCCAGGGCCTGTGGCGCATCCGCGACCGGTCCTTCCTCGTCACGCACCAGATGGTCCCCGCCGAGCTCGAGCTCTTCGGCACCGACGCCCGCCTCACCGACCCCACCTGACTGCCGCCCGGTCCACCTACGGCACCTGTGGTGGACGACGGCGGCACACCTGCCTGACGACGCCCGCACCCGCCGCCGGCACGGGCGACCGGCACCCTTGGAGGCTCGTGATGCACCGTGACACCCGGTCGATCGCCGATCGTGAGGCCAAGCTCGAGGCCCTGCACGCCACGCTGACCGACGCCGTCGCGCAACTCACGACCGAGGCTCAGTGGCGCCGCGCGATCGACTTCGCGGCCCGGTTCCGGCGCCGCAGCTTCAGCAACTCGCTGCTGATCTACGTCCAGCACACGGCCGCGTTCGAGGCCGGGCGGGTGAACGCGCCGACGCCGACCTACGTCGCCGGGTACGGGCAGTGGCAGCACCTGGGCCGGCAGGTCCTCAAGGGGCAGACCGGGTACATGATCTTCGCTCCTGTGACCCGGCGCATGGTCGCCACCCACCCGGATACCGGCCCGTGGCGGACCCTGGACCGCGGTGAGAAGCCCGATCCGGTCGAGACCGTCCGCACTCGGATGATCGGCGTCCGCCCGGCCTACGTGTGGGACGTCTCCCAGACCGACGGTGACCCGCTGCCCGCGCCTCCCCGCTCCAGGCTGCTCGAGGGCGCCGCACCCCCGGGCCTGTGGGACGGACTCGCCACCCAAGCACGAGCTGCCGGCTTCACCGTCGGCGACGCCGCGGACGCGGACGGAATCCGCGGAGCGAACGGGCAGACGAACCACACCGATCACACCGTCACGGTCCGCGCCGATATGGACGACGCCGCCCGGGTCAAGACCCTCGCCCATGAGTTGGCCCACGTCATCCTGCACGGCCCCGACAACGACGAGGCGGGCACCCATCGCGGGGTCGCCGAGGTCGAGGCCGAGTCCGTCGCCCTGATGACCCTGGCCGCCCACGGCGTGGACACCAGTCGGTTCACCGTGCCGTATGTGGCGACCTGGGCCGCAACCGTCTCGGCCGCCGACCCCGTCCAGGTCGTCACCGCCACCTTCGACCGCGTCCGCACCACCGCCCTGGCGATCCTGGACCGCCTGGACACCACACAGGTCAGCGACGGCACACCACCCCCCTTGCCCGACGTCTCCCCCGCGGCCGGCTCTTCGGCGACTACCCCGCGAGTACCCGACAGTCCTGCCGCCGCGGCCTCGCGCGAGACGCAGGGGGTGGCCCTGTGAAGCAGCCCGGCCCGATCCCCGCCGTCCTGCCCCGCGCACGAGTCGTCATCGGTGAGGACGACCACCTGACCGTCACCCTCGACGGCGACCCGTTCCCCGTCCCACCCGAGTGGGCAGGCGTCGGCAGGGACGCCATCGGCGCGGTCATGGACGCCGTCGGTGAGTACGTCGGGCAGGTCGTGCGCATCGACATCACCTACCCCGACGGCACCACAGAGACCGAGATCCTCACCCCCGACGACACCGACCAGCTACGCCAGGACGCGCCCACCCCGCACACCCCACCCGCCCGGCCCGTCCAGGCCTCGGCAAACGGGTCGTTCCTCGGCGTCGCCGAGGAAGGCTTCCGCCCCGGTGAACCCGTGAGCATCGCCGTCGTCGTCACCACGGCCACGGCGGGGCACGACGGCGTCGCCGCCCTACGCCTCCCACCCGCACTTCTGACCCGCACACCGCTCGCACTCGTCCTGCTCGGCCACGACTCCGGCACCCTCGTCCTGCACGACCCCGACCACACGACCACCCCACCGGACCCGACATGACCAGCACCACACGGGCACCACGAGCCGGCGTCAGCACGGGCACGGACGTCGCCCTGGCCGCCCTCGCTGCAGGAATCGTGCTCGCCGCCGTCCTGCGCCTGGCCGGCACGCTGGCCGCAAACTTGTCCGACGCCGACCCACCAGCAGCCGGACTCGGCGCCGGCCTCGGCGTCCTCGCCAACCCCCAGGACCCGGCCGCCGCGCTCGAGGCCCCCGGCCTCCAACCCGACCTGTACTGGGCCATCGCCGCCGGCCTCCTTGCGGCAGTGGCCGTGATCGCCGTCGTCGCGTGGAGGTACCTGCGCCCCGCGCCCCGCCCCGACGACGGGTTCGCCACACGAGCCGACGTCGTCAAGCACGCCTCCGCCCGTGCACTGACGAAGCGGGCCACCAACCTGCGCCCGAGCCTGACCCACCCCCGTCCCGAAGATGTCGGCTACCGGCTCGGGCAGTGCCATGGCAAGGACATCTGGGCATCGGTCGAGGACTCCATGCTCCTGGTCGGCCCACCACGCTCCGGCAAGGGCCTGTACATCGTCATCAACGCGATCCTCGACGCCCCCGGCGCCGTCGTGACCACCTCCACCCGCCCCGACGCCCTCACCATCACCCTCACCGCCCGACAACGACGCGGCCCCATCGCGATCTTCGACCCCCAACACCTTGCCCCCGACCTACCCGCCGGACTGCGCTGGTCCCCCGTACGCGGCTGCGAAGACCCCGAGACCGCCGCCGTGCGAGCCCGCGGGCTCGCGTCCGCCTCCGGCTTCGGTGCCGGCACCGAGAACGGCGGCTACTGGGAAGGCCTCACCCGCGAAGCCCTCAAACACCTCCTGCACGCCGCCGCCCTCGGTGAGCGCACTCCCGCCGACCTGCACGCCTGGGCACAACAGCCCGCCGCCGCAGCCGACGCCGTCGCGATCCTGGCCTCCGCGCCGCTACCCCACGCCGCCATGTGGGCCCACACCCTCAACGCCGCCATCAACGCCGACCCCCGCACCCGCGACGCCGTCTGGTCCGGCCTCCAGCTCGCCCTCGCCTCCCTCAGCGATCCCCACGTCCTCGATGCCGTGACCCCGCGCCCCGGCGAAGGGTTCGACCCCGAGTCCTTCATCCGCAACCACGGCACCCTCTACCTGCTCGCGACCGCCACCAGCTCTGGCACCGCTGCCCCCCTGGTCGCCGCACTCGTCGAAGACCTCACTGAGACCGCCAAACGCCTCGCCGCCCACTCCCCCGGAGCACGCCTCGACCCGCCCCTGCTGCTCGCCCTCGACGAGATTGGCAACCTCGCCCCCCTGCCCTCGCTGCCCCAGCTCATGTCCGAAGGCGGCGGCTCCGGCATCACCGTCCTGCCCGTCCTGCAGTCCATCTCCCAAGCCCGCGCCGCCTGGGGCGAACAGAACACCGGCACGATCTGGGACGCCGCCATCGTCAAGATCCTCCTCGGCGGCTCCTCCGTCACCAAAGACCTGCACGACCTATCCACCCTCATCGGCGACCACGACGAGACGACCCACTCCACGACCATCGGACCCGACGGCACTCGCACTAGCCAGGAGTCCCTGCGCCGCGTCCCGATCATGACGCCGCAACAACTGCGCACCATGCCCTTCGGCACCGGCCTCGTCCTGCTGCGCAGCATCAAGCCACTGCAGGTCCGGCTCCGGTCTTGGACCAAGCGCAACGATGCCGGCGAGCTCATTACTGAGCGAGAAGCCGTTTGAGAGACCCTTGGCACAAAGAGCGGGAAGGAGGGCGCTCGGGCCAACATTGCCACGCTCTCTGCCCGGCACGACGCTTCTATCGAACAGACCGATAGGGACTTCCCCCGCCCCGGGTGACGCCGAGTCCGTGAGCCAACGCAGTGCTGCCGCCCGTGCATCTGTCCGTTGATCGCCCCTCCAACGACATCCGTACGCCCGGTGCGGCCGTCGCAGTACGCGCGCCCAGGGCTCCCCCTCCGTAGCACTCCTGTCCTCGACAGGTGCACCCGGAGCAACCATTCCGCAAGGGAAGGCAGGGCACCTTCTGTGGAGCACACGCAGCGCGCCTGCACGACTACCGCTCAGAACGTCTGGGGCCGCCCCAAGCAGCGCGGGTCGGCCCGGCTCGAGGCGAAGTGCTCCGGCGTCCATGAGTTGTGCCCGCCACCGGGGATCACACCTATAGGTAGGGCTCCCACTCCGCGAACTTCGTGAGCAGGTCGTCCCAGGCGCGGGTCGCGTCCATCGGCGTGGCCGCCTCGTTCTCCCAGTCGGACACCGCAACCGAAGCAGCATCGGCCGCCTCGAAGGTCGACTCGTACAGGTCCGCGATCTCTGCCGGAGGGTCACCCAGGTAAGTGTCGCTGTCTGGGTTGATTGCACCCCCGATCGCCACGGCAGCGGTCTCAGCCGTGTAACCCATCGCGATCAGGTACGCCTCACAGTCAGGTGCGTCGCCCATCGCAATAGCCGTTGCCGAACAAGTGGCGTCTTCCCAGTCCGCGTTCATCTCGTCGACGGCATGCCGCTGTCCAGCAACGATCGACGCCCACTGGTCGACGGTCGTCTCGGCAACGGTCTCGGTCGCCGGAGCACTCTCCGGTGCCTCCGAGCTAGCCACGTCTGCCCCGGCCGATCCCTCGCCGCTGCAACCCGCTGACACCGCCACCAGCAGCGCAGCCCCGAGCAAGGCTCTCGTCCAACCCGTCACCTCTGCATCGTTCCAGGCAACTCTCAGTTCATCGACTCCAGTGGCGGGTGAACCACGATCCATGACCGGCCGTACACGCGCGTCGGAAGCATGCCCTCACGGACCGAGGACAAGGCCCCACGCACCGTCGTTGAGGAGGCCGTGCGTCGATTTCATCCCGTGGATCCGCGATCAGTTGGCGAATGACGATCCCACCGCGGCCATGGCGTATGTGCTCCAGATCGTCGCAGCGAACCCGGACATGAGCGCTGCCATCGATATGTCTTCGGACTTGGGCACTGTCCTCGAGGCTGGGTTGATCCCTCGCGAGTCACCTTCCTGCGCGAAGATCTGGATCGGGAGATTGTGACGCCTGCCGCGCACGGATTTCGACGACCTAACCTGTCTCAGCGACGAAGCCACCCTCGACCTGCGACGGTCCTGTCCGATCCGCGCCGGAGGCCAGCAACTGATCAGGCGTCCCGGAGTCTCCTGAGCTCGTCAGGGGTCATCCCCGAATCGAGCGTGACTAGGTCGTTCGCCCAGTCGGAGACCACGACTTGACTGGCTCTCATGTCGACTTGGGTCGTCAGCCATGCGAGGAACGCTGCTGCCAAGTCGTCGCCCCCGTCCACTCCAAGCCCTTCCGCGCCTGAGAGGAAGTCGACGAAGACGATCTGGCCCTGTCCGTGGAGCTCCAAGAGCCCTGCGCTGTTCGGGGCGAGCCTTTCGCTCGAGGGCGACCATTTGGAGCCTGGCCATGCGCTCAGCGCGGGGTCGACGAGGACGTCCGGATTGAAGCGAGCCGGTCCTTCGAGTACCCCGACAAGTAGGTCTGCCACGTCTCCTCCAATCAGTTCGTCAGCCGTACGTATCCACGAATCGCCAGCTCCCGCATGCGCGACTCGATGAACTCCGCTGCAGCCTCGCTGTTCGTCGTGATCTCGACCACGCCGTCTCCGCTGCCCATGACCTCGTCAGCGGCGCTCTGCAGGCGGTTCAAGGTGCTGTCGATCTTGCGCGTTGCCAGTTCACGCATCTTCGCATTCTCGATCCCCTCAGGGATGTACCACGAGCGCGCGGACGTGACGTGCTTGTAGTCCCCGATCGCGCCGTACTGCGGCGTGAAGCCGTCAGGATGCACGTTGATGTCCTCGGACGGCACGTGCACGATGCGCTCGTTCTCGCCGTAGACCTCGATTTGACCATCTCGCGCCGGTCCAGGCGCTCCCTTGACCGGCGTCGACGGGTACGTCTCGTAGCGTGCTGCCGCAGCCGCCTCTTCTGCTGCGCTGAGTGCGGGCCTCGTGGTGCCATCGGCGAGCGGGATGGGCTTGCGGGCAAGGAACCACTCCAGCGGGACGGAGCCCCGCTCTGGTTCCTCCCGAAGCATGGCCCGGCGTGTGGCCATCCAAGCCGCCGGGTCGGCCGCGATGTCGTCGGCGACGGCCCGGCCGCCCTGTCCCACGCGTGCGCCGATGAAGTTGCCGGGCGCGAACGTGAGCGCAACTCCAGCGGTATCGGCGATGACCTGCCCGGGCGTGGCGGTGGCGATGTAGTCCCGGGTGGCCTGGTTCGGGTCGCGAACGAAGGTCGCGATGCCGTGCCCCTTGTCCAGACCCCAGGTCAGGGCACCCGAGACGCCCAGGGCCACGCCGAGGGATCCACCCGACAGCACTACCAAGCCCGCGACTCCGGCCCCGATCGCGAGCTGGACGGCCAACGGCTGCTCGGCCCACCACTCGGCGAGGATGTCAGCGACTCCGGCGAGCCACGCCGGCCAGTCCGATGCGCTGACACCGATCACTGACGCAGTCTGCGGCGCGAGCACAAACCCCAACCATGCGAGCAGCAAAACGGCGGCCAGCGCGAGGAGGCGTCGACGCCGCACGTGCACCGGCCCGGCCAGGGCCTCTAACGCCAACTCCCGGGTCGCACGCTGCCCCGACACGGCGGTCATCCCCCGGGCGGCGGCCCGACGGCGCGACTCGCCTCGCTGCCGCGAGAACGCCATCACCGCGTCCCCGAGGTCGCGCAGCACCACCCAGACCAGCGCGGTCACCGCGCTCGCCACCGACCGTGCCACGGCGGCGAGCGGACGAGGCCAGGACCGGGTCCAGGTCGCGACCTGGACCACGGTCTTGCGCGGCCAGCGGGGCGGCTGCCGGTCCGCAAGCAGACCCGACGACGGCACCGCCGCCAGCCGCCGCGCATCAACCAGCAAGCACACCGCGACAATGATGAGGAAGACTCCCGCGCGTCCGTGGCCATGTCCCAACCACGACCACGGTGCTCGCAGCCACCACGGCACGCTCGTCTCCGCCGGATCCAGCCACACCGCCTCCGGATCCTCGGACAACAGCGAGCTCAGGCCGCCACCGAAGGCACCGAACGCGTTCTGCACGTTGTACCCGGCATGGTCCGCGATCGCCGACCACAACGCGACCACCGGCAACACCACCGCGAGCAGCCGCCAGCCAGGGTTACGGGTCGCGCGCCACCACGCGACGCCCAGGCCCACCAGGCCCGTGACGATCGGCGTCATCACCGCGTGCCCGCCGAACCCGGCCACCCCGTCGTCCCAGTCCGACGGCACCGGGAACAGGCGGAACAGGATCCAGCCCTCGGGCACCTCGTCGTCCGGCCCGAAGTCGAACCAGCCCCGCCCCACGCCCGTCTGCCACGCCACCCGCCGCAGCGTCTCCTCCACCGCGAGGAACGCCGTCCCCGATGCCACCCCCAGCAGCACCCAGTCCACCGACGCGAAGCGAGCCGCCCGCCGGGGCGCGAGAACCGCGAGCACCGCGACCGGGGCCAGCTTCAACGCCTCCTCAGCGATACCCGCGATCGCAACCTTCGGTCCTGCCGCGTCGACCCCACCGATCGCGGCGGCCGCGGGCTCGCCCGCCATCGACGCATCCGCCATCACCGTGCACACCACACCGATCAGCACCGACCACGGCACGCACACAGCGAAGAACCGCATCAACCCCGACCACGTCAACGTCTTCGTCCGTACCAGCGCGAACCACGCGATCACCGTCCACACGCACCCCAGGTACGCACGCAGCCCCAACGTAAGGTCAGGGACGAAGACGACCAGGGCCAGCAGCCACGCCAGGGCCACCCAGAGGCCGACCGCGCGCACCCGTGCACACCGCCGCGCCAGCACCGGACGGCCCGCCCACCACCGCGCACGGCGCTCGGCCCACACCTGCCACCACTCCCGCGGCAGCTTGGCAGTCACGTGCTCATCGACGACGACGTCGGCGGGGGCCATTCCGGTCCTCTCCTCGAGCTCCACGTGTGGGGCGGACAGTAGGCCGCGAGGACCGGCCAGTGCGTCAGTCACCACCAGCTGGACACCCGTCTCGCCCACCAGCACGCCCGACCGTGCTGCACGTTGCTCTACGCAACACACAGCGGCTCACCAACACGGAGATCCGCCGCTGCCGCGAGGGCCGCTTCGTCCGAGTCGACCGCCGCCTGCACACCTGCACTGCGACAGCGGTACGCCGACGGTGCCGCGTTGCCTGGGAGGTTTCCATGCCGACGTCATCCTCCATCCCGACTCGACAGTGCATCGTGGGCGAGATCGCCTCCCGACCGCAGTGGTCGAAGACGACGACGGGGTCGACGCGGTGGTTCGCCCGGATCAAGATCACCGCGCGCCGGCGGCATCCGGACGGCACCTACGGGGACCCGGAGACGTCGTTCCACAACCTCGTGGCTTTCGGGCATGCGGCAGAACGGGGGCGGACCCGCCTGCGCGAGGGCGACGTGATCGTCGCAGCCGGGTACGTGCGCGCCAACCTTGCGGGCACCGGTGAGGAGTTCGTGATGCGGTGGTGGGGCCACGAAACCTGGCGCACCCCGTACGCCGTCACCCGCACCACCCCAGTCCCTGCGCCGAGGGGGCGGTTGCCATTCCGCGCTCGCACACCACGGCCCGCCAGCCCCGCTACGGCGTCCAATCCGGCGCCGTCCACCCCCATACGGGGGCGATGAGCCCGATGCCCGAGCTCTTCTCCGACCCCGACGGCGAGGACCGCGACGGCGCCCTCGAGATCCCCGGCGCTGCTCGCAAGTCGCGGGCAGACCACGATGCCGCCGCGTTCGCCGGAAACGAAGACAGGCCGCCCGGGCCGGTCAACTGGAACGCCCTCGGCCCCGAGGAAGCTGCAGTTGCGTGGGCCGAGCTCGACGCCTGGGTGTCTTGGCTGCGGGTCGCGTACGGGATCTCCGCCCTGGAGATCCCGCCCCTGTGGCACCGGCACGACGAGCTCGTGTGGGAACTGTCCGCCCTGCACCAGCACTGGCTCGCCTGCTACGGCGACGGCGCGTCCGGCTCCGCTCCCCTGGCCTGGCACAAGGACTTCGACGACGCCCGCCACCGGCTACGCCGCTGGGTCGCCGCATCTGGCACCCAGCCCGGCACCGACCGGCCCACCCTCGTCGCCACCTGGCCCGGCGAGGCCCCACACCAGGTCGAACCCGCCCACGACATCGTCGACCGGTACGCCGACTTCACCGCCATGGTCCGCCACGACCTCCGCGAACGCCAGGACGCCCTCGAGCGCTTCACCAGCCCGCTCTCCCGGCGGCGTCAGGCCGGAAGGGAGGGGGCGTGATGCATCGCCTGCCCGGCGCGCTCGAACGAGACGCCGCCGACATCGCCGCCCTCGCCGACCACGTCGCCCACCCCGCCACCACCGCCTACCGTGCGCTGCGCGAACCCCTGTGGTCCACACTCCACGCGCTCGGGTTCGACGGAGGACACATCCTGGTCCAAGGCGACGGTGCCCGCACCCTCCTCGCCCTGCCCGACCGGCCCGACATTCCGATCGACTTCATCACCGCCCACCTCGCACCCCTCCAGCACATCCAGGCAGGCCAACCCCAACCGCCCGCGATTGACGGCGGGCCCAGCGACTACGACGCCGTCATCGCCTCCCTGCCCTGGGCCGACGTGCAGATGCGCGTGCCATCACGCCGGGCCCGACACACCGCACGCCAAGCCCTCATGACCATCGCCGCCACCCGCCTCGCCCGACCCGGGGGCCTCGTCGCCGTCCTCGCCGGCCACGACCTCATGGACTCCCCCGACCCCACACCCCGACACGCCGTCCGCGCCCACGCCGCCTTCCTCGGCGCCGTCCGCCTACCCGCCGGAGCCCTACGCCCCCAAGCCGGCACCGACAACGTCGTCGACCTCATGCTCTTCACGCCCACCCACGACACCGGGCTCGGGCCCTCACTGCGGTTCGCGCACAGCATCCCCATCCCCCTGGACGGGCACACCGTGCACATCAACCAGTACTACGACAACAACCCCGACCAGATCCTCGGCAACATCGACGCCGAAGCCAACGTCTGGGACCAGCACGCCCTCACCGTCACCGGCAATCCCACCCACCTGACCGCCGACGTCAGCCAGGCCCTCACCACCCTGGCCACCAACGCCCTGCAACACGCGCTCGTCCCCACCTCCGACCCCGACACCCCGTCCGAGACCGGCGAGCCCGGACAGTCGAATGGCTGGGGCGCCTGGGCCATCACCCATGCCCGCCGCTACCTGCCCGACCTACTCAGGATCGACCAGCGGTCGAACAGCACAAGTTTCGACCCCCCGCATTCGAACGATGGCCCTACGAATCGCCGCCTCGACCTGTAAGAACCGGGCCAGTGTGAGCCCCGGTCGCTCGCTACGGTTGTCACCGTGACGGACGACCAGGAGAAGCTGCGCCAGTTCGAGGCCGCGATCAAGGGCATGGGTCTGGACGACCTGCGCGAGCTGACCGTCCAGATCCTCGCCCAGGTGTCGACGCCCGGGTCGTACCGGACGCGCCGCCCGGACGCGGCGTCGCGGCGCGGCCGTCACGCTCCCCCGCCGGAACCGGTGATGCTCCGCCTCCGCTTGGACCTCCAGGGCGCCACTCCCCCGATCTGGCGCCGCCTGGACGTGCGCTCGGACTTGCCGCTCGACGTCGTGCACCAGGTGCTGCAGGACGCGTTCGCGTGGACGGACTCGCACCTGCACCGGTTCACCCTCGGCACGGACGCGTGGGACCGCGACGGCGAGCAGTTCCTGTGCCCGTACGACGTCGAGAACGCGGAGGACGACGAGGACGGCGTCCCCGAGGAGCAGGTCACCCTGGGTGAGACGCTCGGCGAGCCGGGCGACGTCCTGCACTACGTGTACGACTACGGCGACGACTGGGAGCTCGCGCTCAAGCTGGAGAAGGTCTTCCCCGCGACGCCGGACACGCCCGCGGCCGTGTGCGTCACCGGTCGGCGTGCCGCCCCGCCGGAGGACTGCGGCTCGCTGCGCGACGCCGACTCCCTCGCCGAGGTGCTCGACGACCCGGCCCGTTTCGACCCGGCCGAGGTCAACACCCGACTGCAGCGCTCGCACTACGCGCTGCGCAGCAGCGGCCTGCTCCCGCACCTGCTGCAGCTCGTCGCCATGCTCGAGCACGACGGCGACGACCTCGGCGCACGCCTCGCCACCGTCGAGCCGTCGCTCCAGGTGTCCGACGACGACGTCGCGGTTGCGCTGCAGGCCTATCGGTGGTTCCTCGACCGGGCGGGCGACGGCGGCATCCCGCTGACGGCGGCGGGGTACCTGCGGCCGGCCGACGTCGAGGCGGTCGCGCCGCTCATCCCGACGATAGAAGGCTGGATCGGCAAGGCGAACCGGGAGGACCTCACCGTCCCGGTCGCCGTCCTCCGCGAGTCCCTGCTCCGGCCGCTCGGCCTGCTGCGCAAGTACAAGGGCAAACTGCTGCTGACACGCGCCGGCGCGACCGCACGCAGGAGCCCGCGGGCCCTGTTCGACCACCTCACCGCACAGCTCGCGCCCGACGACGCGGGCTTCGAGCGCGACGCCGACCTGCTCGTCCTGGCGTACGCCGCCGTCAGCCCCGGCCAGGAACTCCCGCGCGAGCGCATCGCCGAGATCCTGAGCTCACTCGGGTACCGGCACGCCGACGGTCGCGCCGTCGACCAGTACGCCCTGCGCAGCTACGAGGGCAACGCCCTCGACATCCTCGCGAACGTCGCTGCCCCACCCTTCACCCACCGCCAGGAGTACCAGGTCACCACCGTCGCCGCGGCACTGGCCCACGCCGCGCTGACCCGGACCACCACGTAGCGACCCGCGACGTCGTGGCTCGTCAGATGGCTTCCCGACGATCCCGAGGACGATCAGGATGCGGATGCCCCGGAGGTCCGATCCGGATCCACGCGAGGATGCGTACATGACCAACCTCAGCGACGAGGGCACCGCGCCCGACGACGCCCAGGGTGGGACGCTTCTCTCGACCCGGGACGATGCGCGGTACAAGACCCACGTCGATATCGCGAGACTGTTCGGGAAGGACTACAAGGGCCACCAGGCATCGACGTTCAGGATCGACGACGCCACGCGAGTCTGGTTCCCGAAGCTGTACCCGAACAGCGACTGGGACAATCAGCTTTCCCCTGACGGCCAGGTTCTGACGATGCGCCATCAGCCGGGCGGCAGGTTCGAGAACGTTCTGACGTCCCCGCCCCTACGCGAGTACGTGATCACGTTCGCGCATGTCAAGCCGGACACCGGCCCGAAGTACTACCGCTTCATCGGCGTCTTCGAGGCGCTCCCACACCTGTCGGACACCACCAAGTGGGTCTACCAGTTCGTCTCCGACACGGTGCACATCGACGACGCCAACAAGGTCACCTTCTCCCCGACACGCACGCGTCCCGAACTGGACGATCAGTCGGCCGAGGCCGCGGACGCAGATCCCGCACTCATCGCGGACCTGAAGCAGCAGCTCGAGTCCGGCAAGTTCGAGGTGGAGGACCTGATCGGGACAACGCGATCACGGGGCAGTGCACAGTCCGTCTTCGCGAAACGCGTGAAGGACAACTACGGCTGGGAGTGCGCCGTCACGGGGATCCGGACGAGCGCGTTTCTCGTCGCATCGCACATCGTTCCCTGGAGCGAGGACAAGACCATCCGTCTCGACCCGAGCAACGGAATCTGCCTGTCCACCTTCGTCGACCGGGCGTTCGACGCAGGCTTCGTCACCATCACCCCGCAGGGCCGCACGGCAGTCCGCTGGGACAGAGTCGCGGAAGACCCGATACTCAGCGCGGAGCTCGCCAAGATCGACGACGTCGAACTCGCCAAGCCATCCGCGGCTCCGCCCGACCTAGCGAAACTCGAGCGGCGATTGGCGCTCGGGTATTGAGCGTCGCTCGAGCTCGCAGCCGTAACAGCACGCACGCGCGGCTCAGCGGGCCCGGACATCGACCCCCCGTAGACGAGGTCGCTCCAGAACGGGACACGACGGCGGGGCGCATGGCACTGGGCCCACCCAGGTAGGCGGTCTCAACCGGTCATTGCGACTCCGCCCGCACGACATCACGCGGACCCAGGCTCGTCACCAGCTCGACCGGGCCGCAGCGAGGCGGCCCGGTCCCCTGGGGACCCTGGCGCAGGTTCTCGCTGCGGCCGTCGGTGCCTGACGGCGCGAGCTGCAGCCCTTCGACAGGCAGCCGGGCGGCCGACGCCACAAGACGTGGCCGCCTGCGGACTGATGGCAGTGGATAGAAACCACTCACGCTCAACCGTTCCCTGGGAGGTTCTTATCCAAGGTCCACGGCCGAGGCGGGCGTCGGTGGCCTTCAGGTGGTCCAGGACCGCGCCGGCTGCCGCCACGTGCGCCGCTTGAACGCGCACGCCGGTGTTGTCCGCCTCGTCACAAATGGTCTCGCTGCGGATGGCACCCACGTCGAACTCCAGGCCGTCGACGACATCGACCGCCACGATCTCTCGCGGTCGGCGCTCGACGTCGTCGACGTCGTTGGGAGACCCGATGCGGCCAGGTCGATGTCTCGTGTGGGTCGGCGTGCTGCGAATGCCGCGAGCAGCACGCCACCCTTGAGCACGAAGTCGTCGCGGACCTGCGAGGCGGCCAGTCGAACCAGGAAGCCCTCCAGCGCATACAGCACCAGGTCCTCCGACGGCCCTGCGCCCTGGCAAGGTTGCGCAGGTCGTTGTACGCCCGTCCGGCCGGCGTCGCGCGTGGCGGGTTCGAGCTCACAGAAGCACCTGGAGCGCCTGCCGGATGGCGGCGACGGTCCGGGGGAAATGTTTCGCGGTGCGGAGCAGTTCCGAAGGTGAATTCCCCCAGCCTCGGACCCACCGGCGCAACGCCTCGTGAGCCTGGTCGAGGTGGCCGGTCCGGAACGCGTCGACGATCGTTCGCTCTGCCGAGTACGCATGAAGGTCCGGGTGCTTGGGCATGACGGCGCGACCGACGTCGAACGTCTCCTGCCCGAAGGCATGCCATGTCACGTACTCGAAGCCCGCGGGGAACCTGGTACCGCGCGGCAGCGCGATGTCGGTCGCGAGCGGGATCTCGTCACTCAGCTCGTGGTACACCAGGGCGCTCGTGAGGCACAAGGTCGCGGCCGGCTTAACTGCGGCGGCTCCGGCCAGCGGCGCCACCGCGGGATCCAGCTCGCCCGGACGGATATACACGCCCCGCCCGATCCGCTCCAGCTCGCCGGACCGGACCAGGCGGTACACCTCGTCCTTGCGCAGCCCCGCCGCGCGTGCCGACTCGAGAGTCAGGACCGACATCAACCCACCTCCTTACTGTCTACAGCAACGATGGACCTGATAACAGTAAGGAACGAAGGGAGCGAACCCCCCGACGAACGCCCCGGACCCGGCGCCGACAGCGATGCGCTCCCAAACGGTTTCGATCGGCACGCCGATCTTGCCGGGTGGCGAACAGGGGGAGCTCCTGCGAGCGCTTGATCTGGCCCACGCGGGGGCACCCATTGTCGGCGACGAGAAGCACGGTTCCAGGCACGTGTGCGGACGGCTAGCATCAGGCGATGAGGTACGAGGTGAACATCCCCGACGGCCAGCACCTCGGGAACTCACGCCAGGACCCAGGAGCCCACACTGGCTTGCTGTTCGACAAGAACGGCAACTTGGTGGGGCAAGCGACGCTGCGGCCCGTCGAGGAGCCGGAGCCGGTCGAGATGCCGTGCGGTGACCCGTTTGCAGGCGTACCTAATTCCCGCACCCAGGACCAGCGTGACGCCGATGCGGAACGCGCAGCGCAGCTCGCTGAGCTTTTGGTTGTACTGGCCATCAAGGGAGCGATCACTGCCGCCCCACACGTGAATCGGTACTGGGGCACGACGCTCCTACCATGGTTCAAGGCGCTGCGGCAGCGGCTGTCGTCGTTCCGGCTGCCGCAGTTCACGGTCGGTGCGACGAGCGCGAAGCGCGCACAGGACCTGGAAGCAGCTAGCAAGGTCGTGGGATCTCAGCTCGCCGTGGTGGAGGCCGAACCTAAGCTGACGATGACGAAGGCCGAGTGGGACACGCGGGTGGCGGCGATGCTCACGGCCGAGGCGTTCCGCAACAGTCAGTTCGACGTCCTCCGTCGAGCCACAGTCGTCGACCCGAAGGTCATTGGCGTCGGGAAGGATCCGGATACCAAGCTGACGCCTCGTGAGTACTCGGACCACATGGAGCGTGCTCTGGGCACCATCCCGGCAGCCCTGGAGGGCGGCCTGTACGCGGCGCTGGTGAACGCGGTCCACCAAGACGAGCAGATGGAGCGCGAGAAGCAGAGCGGCCGCGCAGAGCAAGAGCAGTAGCTGAAAGCTCAGAGGAAGACTCGGTGGTGATGGCTCCCAGCCATCACCGGAACCTCCCCCGCGCCGCAGGCATGGCAACGGCCAGTCGGTCGCGCAGCTCGTCGAGGTCGACTCGGATGAGTCGGCCCACCCGGTAGCCGGTCACCGTGCCGTCGGCGATGCGCCGGCGGACGGTCTTGACTGACACGCTGAGCTCGTCGGCCGCGACGGCGAGGGCGACGAGCCGCCCTCGCCCGGTCGGCCGTTCCTGAACGTGTGCGGTTGCCATGGCCCCACTCCTCCCCCGGCGGCACCCCTCGTGCCGCCGTCACGACACAGGTGTGCCGTCGTCGCCACGAGTGGACTCGAGCTCCGACAGCACGGTGGCGCTCATCCGCGCGGCGAGGTCGATGTCCCGTGCCATGGTGGCCTTCTGGTAGCGCAGCACGACGTTGACGTCCGAGTGTCCGCCGCGCCGCATCAGCTCGGCGAGGGTCGCGCCCTCCTGCGCGAAGCGGGTGAGCCCGGTGTGCCGCAGGTCGTGGAACCTGTACCCCTCGGGCAGGCCGGCCACCTGCTCGCGCGCCTGCGCCCAGGCGTTGTTCCACGTCGTCGTCGCCAGGTGCTGGGCGCCCCGCTCCCGCAGCGGCACGACCGGCGCGTTCTTCCCGTCACCGACGAACGCGTCGAGGTGCTCGCGCAGCCGCTCGACCATGAGCGGCGGCACCGCCATCGACCGCACGCCCTTCTCGGACTTCGGGTCGGAGAGCTGCCCGGTCAGTCCGTTCTTCTGCCGCCGCACGTACAGCGTCGCGGCGGTGCGATCGAGGTTCCAGACGACGTCGCGCCGCTGCAGCCCGAGCACCTCGCCGCGCCGCAGCTGGCACCACGCCGCGAGCAGCACGGCGATCCGCCAATGCTCCGGCGCGGCCGCGTAGAGCGCGTCGACCTGCTGCGGCGTGGCGACGTCGTCCTCGGGCGTGTGGTCGGCGTCGTGCCGCACGGAGCGACGCGACGGCGTCGGCACGTCCGGCATCGTCTCAAGCAGCCCATCGCGCATGGCGGCGCGCAGGATCATCTTCAGCAGGTCGACGGCGTCGCCGGCGATCCCGTTGTGGTCGACCCCCGGCTTGAGCACAGACGGCTGCGACGCGAGCTCGGTCGACACCGCCCGCACGACAGCGGAGTCGATGTCGCGCACCCGCATGTCGCCGAGCGGCCCCAGCAGGTGGTTGCGCACCCGGCCGCGGTACACCATCACGGTCCCGGGCCTCCGGGTCCGACCGCCCTTGCCCGGCTCGTGCTGGACCCGGTCCAGCCACGCGAGGGCGTACTCGCGGAACGTGACGTCCCGCCGCGCGGCTTCCGCCGCCTCGGCCTCCCGCCGTCGGGCCGCGTCCTCCGGCGACTCCCACTCGCCACGCACGATCGCCGCGTGCGTCAGGTTGAGGAACCCGCGCGCGTCGGTCTTCGTGACGAACGTCAGCGGCTGCCCGCCCTCCGTGCGCGCCGAGTACACCTTGCCGTCGGGGCCCGTGTACCGGGCCTGCCACCGCTTCGACGGCAGCTGGCGCAGCCGGCCCCATGTCTCGCGACGCTGTGCCGTCGCCCTCTTCTCAGCCATCTCGACCTCCCTGGTTTCGTGCCCCCTACGTGCCCCTCCGAGTGGCACGCGGGGGGCACGCCTGTCCATAGGTGTGCACGGACCTCCAGACAGAAAGAGGCCCGGAACCGCGGAATTCCGCGGATCCGGGCCTCTGACCAGGCGATCGGACGGTGTCCGATTTGACCTACTTCCTAGAAGTTGATCATGTGCCCCACGATGCCGTGGATGGACTCCTGGATCGCCTCGGACAGCGTGGGGTGCGTGTGCACGTTGCGCGCGACCTCGTCGGCGGTGAGGTCCCACTTCTGCGCGAGGGTGAGCTCGGGCAGCAGCTCGGAGACGTCGGGGCCGATCATGTGGGCGCCGAGGAGCTCGTTGTACTTGGCGTCGGCGACGATCTTGACGAAGCCGGTGGGGTCGCCGAGGCCGTGGGCCTTGCCGTTGGCCATGAACGGGAAGGAGGCGACCTTGACGTCGTAGCCCTCGTCCTTGGCCTGCTGCTCGGTGAGGCCGAACGACGCGACCTGCGGGGAGCAGAACGTGGCGCGCGGCATCATGCGGTAGTCGCCGAGGGTCTGGGTCTCGGCCCCGCCGATGGTCTCGGCGGCGACGACGCCCTGCGCCTCCGCGACGTGCGCCAGCATGAGCTTGGCGGTGACGTCACCGATGGCGAAGATGTGCGGCACGTTGGTGCGCATGTGGTCGTCGATGGCGATGGCGCCGCGCTCGGTGAGCTGCACGCCGGTGCTCTCGAGGCCGAAGCCCTCGACGTTCGGCGCGAAGCCGACGGCGGACAGGACCTTGTCGACGACGATCTCGCCGGGCTTGTCGTCCTTGACGCCCTTGTAGGAGACGGTGACGGACGAGCCGTTGTCCTTGATGGTCTGGACGGCGGTGGACGTGAGGAGCTTGATGCCGAGCTTCTTGTACTGCTTGGCGATCTCCTTGGAGACGTCCGCGTCCTCGTTCGGCAGCGCACGGTCGAGGAACTCGATGATCGTGACGTCCACGCCGTAGTTCTTGAGGACGTAGGCGAACTCCATGCCGATGGCGCCGGCGCCGACGATGGCGATCGACTCCGGCAGCTCACGCGTCATGATCTGCTTCTCGTAGGTCACGACGTTCTCGGACAGCTCGACGCCCGGGAGCAGCTTGACCTGCGAGCCGGTGGCGATGATGGCGTTGTCGAACGTGACCGTCTCGGTGCCGCCCTTGTTCAGCGCGACCTCGATCGTGTTCGCGTCGCGGAACGTGCCGCGGCCGTCGAGCTCGGTGATCTTGTTCTTCTTCATGAGGAAGTGGACGCCCTTGGTGCGACCGTCCGCGACCTCGCGGGACCGGTCGAACGCCTTGCCGAAGTCGAACGTCACGTCACCGGACATACCGAAGAAGTCGGCCTGGTGGTTGAAGATGTGCGCGAGCTCCGCGTTGCGCAGCAGGGCCTTGGAGGGGATGCAGCCCACGTTGAGGCAGACACCACCCCAGTACTTCTCCTCGATGATGGCGACGGACTTGCCGAGCTGGGCCGCACGGATCGCGGCGACATAGCCGCCGGGGCCAGCCCCGAGGAGGACGACG
The DNA here is from genome assembly GCF_040632295.1 of Isoptericola sp. NPDC019482. Lineage (NCBI taxonomy): Bacteria > Bacillati > Actinomycetota > Actinomycetes > Micrococcales > Promicromonosporaceae > Isoptericola > Isoptericola sp. NPDC019482. The sequence continues at coordinate 1,579 of NZ_JBEYBQ010000013.1, read as the reverse complement.
TCGTAGTGGGAAGCCATGGGCCCAGCCTATTAGCGCGCGCCACCCCCTGCGGCGTGACATCCGTCGCACCTTCGGCGCGACGTCGTCGGGCCCGGGCTACCGCACGGAGTCGACGCCCAGGTTCGCGAGCGCGTCGGCGCGCTCGTTCCCCGGGTCGCCGGCGTGCCCCTTGACCCACACCCAGCGCACGTCGTGCTCGGTGACCTCGGCGTCGAGCGCCTGCCACAGGTCCACGTTCTTCACGGGCTTCTTCGCGGCGGTGGTCCAGCCGTTGCGCTTCCACCCGGCGATCCAGGTGCGCATGCCGTTCATCACGTACGACGAGTCGACGTGGATCACCACGGTGCTGGGCCGCTTGAGGGCGCGCAGCGCCTCGACGACGGCGGTGAGCTCCATGCGGTTGTTGGTGGTGACGGTCTCGCCGCCGTAGAGCTCCTTGGTGTGCTCCCCCGCCTTCAGCAGCGCGCCCCAGCCGCCGATGCCGGGGTTGCCCTTGCAGGCACCGTCGGTCCACATCTCGACCAGGGGCTTCTCGATCTCGTCAGGCACCCGCACACCCTACGTTCCTTGCATTCCACGGCCGTGTCGGACGCCGCACGTAGCGTCGACGCACACCCCAGGACGACGAAGGAGACGCACATGAGGTTCGGGTTCGTCGGCAGCTTCGGCACCCCGCAGCAGAACGTCACGCTGGCCCGCGCGTGCGAGGAGCACGGCTGGGACGGCTTCTTCAGCTGGGACGGGATGAGCATGGGCGACTGGGGCGGCGACGCGCTCACCGCCTGGGACCCGTTCGCCGTCCTCGCGGGCGCCGCGGCCGTGACGGAGCGCATCACGCTGGGCGCCATGGTCTTCGCGGTGCCGCGGCACCGCGCGTGGGAGCTGGCGCAGCGCGCGCTGACGGTCGATCACCTGTCCGGCGGGCGGCTGGTGCTCCCGGCCGGCGTCGGCGTGCTCGACGACCGCGGCTTCACCTCCGTCCCCGGCCAGGTGACCGCACTGAGGGACCGGGCGCAGACGCTCGACGAGACGCTCGAGTGGCTGCGCACGTCCTGGTCGGGCGAGGAATTCGAGGCCGACGGCGCACAGGTGCGCACGGGCCCGTTCCGGTTCGCCGCTCCCCCGGTCCACGGTCGCATCCCGGTCTGGCCGGTCGGCGTCTGGGACGCGACCAACCCGCCGCTGAAGAACCTGCGGCGCACGCTGCGCTGGGACGGGATCGTCGTGCAGGCGCGCGGCGCGACGCCCGAGGAGGCCGAGGCCGGGCCCGACGCCGTGCGGGAGCTCACCGCGTGGATCGCCGAGCAGCGCGGGCCCGACGCCGGACCGTTCGACGTCGTCGCCTCCGGCCTCCTCTCGTCCGACGCGGCCGAGGCCCGCGACCAGGCCCGCGCGTTCGCGGACGCCGGGGCGACCTGGTTCGTCGACTCGTGGTGGGACCCGGCGCAGGCGACGCCCGAGCGCCTGCTCGAGCGGGTGCGCCAGGGCCCGCCCACCCTCTAGGTCTACCCGGGGCCCGGAAACGCATCGAGCGTGCTGACTTGTTCCTCAAACGGGTCGTTTGAGGAACAAGTCAGCA
>NZ_JBEYBQ010000012.1:0-112492 GCF_040632295.1 Isoptericola sp. NPDC019482 | reverse complement strand
GCGGCGCGCCGCGCTGCCCGGATGGCTGCACTTCTACAATCACCACAGGCTCCACAGCGCGATCGGCAACCAGCCGCCGGTCAGTCGGCTGACCACCCTCCCTGGACATCACAACTAGACCCTCGCGTCAGCACCCTCCGCCGCGCCCCGCAGGTCGGCCAGGACGGCGGCCTCCTCGGCCGCGGTCAGCCCGGTGACGTGGGCGTCGGGCGTCGCGCGCAGCCAGGCCAGCGTGTCCCGCGCGACGTCCTCGACGGGCCGCGACGCCAGGCCGGCCCGCGCGGCGGGACCGGAGTCGTGCGCCGGCATCCCCGCGTACTCGGGGCGCGGCAGCCACAGCGGCAGCGACCGCTCCCCCGACCACGGCCGGACGTCGGCCGCCTCGAGGGCGGCGTCGTCCGCCCACACCCAGCGCGGCTCGGCGCCGACACCGCGCGCCACCGCGGCGAGGAGCTCGCCGACCGGGACGACCGGGCCGACGCCGTCGAAGATCCCTTCCGTCCGCCGCTCGGCCAGGTCCACGAGCCAGGCCGCGAGGTCGCGCACGTCGATCACCTGCATCGGGTCCGCCGGGTCGCCGGGGGCCAGGACGTCGCCGCCGCCGTCGTCGAGCGCTCGGCCCAACCGAGCCGGCCAGTACGCGAACCTCCCGCTCGGATCGCCCGGACCCACGATCAGCCCCGGGCGCACGACCGCCGACGTCGCCGCCCCGGCGCCCACGAGCTCCTCGCACGCCAGCTTCATCGCGCCGTAGGCCTCCGGGTCCTCCGCCCCGTCGACGTCGTCGGGCTGCGGCGCGCGCAGCCGTCCGACGCCGGGTCCGCCCGGGTCGGCATCGTCCGCGTAGACGTTGATCGTCGACACGAACACCCAGTGCGCGTCGGGCAGCGCCGCCACCGCGCGCCGCACGTGCGACGGCGTGCGCGACACGTCCACGACGGCGTCGAAGCCTTCGGCCACCAGGGCCTCGGGAAACGGCTCGGCGCGGTCGAGCGGCACGTGCCGCACACCGCCCGGCACCGGCCCCGACCGGCCGCGGTTCGCGGCCACCACCTCGTGCCCGCGCACCGCGGCGTCCGCCGCGACCGCCCTCGACAGGAACACCGACCCACCCAGCACCAGCAGCCTCATGGCCCCACCCTGGCGCACCTCGACGCCGCCCGCCCCCGCCTTCTGCCCGCGGCAGAACGCCCCGGCACGCCGACGCGCTAACGTCCGGTGCCATGACCGACGAGCTGCCCGAGGGGCTGCCCCGAACCGTGCCCGTCCGCGCGGCGTTCGACGTGCTCGTGCGCTTCTCCCCCGCGACTCTCGTGCACCACGCCGTGCGCTCCACCCTGCTGGCGGCCGACCTCGGGCGCCGGCTGGCCCTCCCTGTCGACGACGAGGTGCTCGCCGTCGCCGGCCTCCTGCACGACACCGGCCTCACCGCGGGCTTCGACGCGCACACCGAGCCTTTCGAGGTCGCGGGCGGGAACGTGGCGTGGGCGGTCGCCGCGGGCGCCGGCTGGCCCACGGAGCGCCGGGACCGCACCGCGCGGACGGTCGTCGACCACATGCTCGACGACGACGACGTCCCGGCGGTCGAGCGCCCGGAGGGCTACCTGCTCGCCCGGTCCACCGGCGCCGACGTCAGCGGCCGCGGGCTCGAGCACTGGCCCACGACGCTCCGCGCCGACCTCGAGTCCCGATGGCCGCGGCTCGACTTCCGCGAGACCTTCAGCGCCTGCCTCCGGGACCAGGCCGCTCGCAAGCCCGCGTCCGTCGCGGCCGCCTACGTCGCCGCGGGCGGCGCCGACCGGGTGCGCTGAGCGGGTGCGCTGAGCGCCGCCGCTGCCGGCGCCCGCCCGCTGCCCTCCCCGGTGACCTCGGGGTTGTCCACAGATCTCGACCAAGGGGTAGTACAGGTGTTCGAACGTCGGTAGGTTGGGGGCATGACGACGACGCTCCCTGACCCCGCGACGGGCACCGACGCCGGCACGCCCGGTGGTGTGAGCACGGGTCTGCGCGCGGAGGCGGACCGGCTCGCGGCGCTGCCACGGTCGTGGACCCCGTCGATCGACGAGCTGCTCGAGGAAGAAGCACGACACCAGGTTCGGACCGGGGAGCACGCGACCGACAAGAGCGACGCCGACGAGCGCGAAGACAGCCGGCAAACCCATGCCGTGGCGCATCGCCCGACGCTGGCGGACCTGGACCAGGTGCTGGACCAGCTCGCCGACAACGACACCCAGATCGCGACACTGCACGCCCGACGGGCAGTCCTCCTCGCCCAGGCAACCGGGCTGGCCGAAGCGCTGGAATCCGACCTGCTCGACCCCGAGGACCCCACCGCTCGGCGTTCCCCTTCGTCCCGCCGCCTCGAGCTCGCCCGGCGCGCAGTGACCGCCGAGATCGCCACCACCCTCCGGATCGGCGAGCACGCCACCGGCACCCTCACCGACCACGCCGTGACGTTGACCAGCAAAGCCCCCGCCACCCTGACCGCCCTGCACCAGGGCCGACTGTCCTGGGCCCACGCCACCGCGATCACCACCCACCTGGCCGACCTCAACCCCCAGGAAGCCGCCACCGTCGAACGGTCCGTCCTCGCCGCCGTGATCAGCCCCGACGACGGTCCTGATGCCACCACCAGCACGGTCACCTGCACGCCCGCGCAGGTCGCCCGCCGCGCACGCCGAGCCCGCGACACCGCCCACCCCGTCCCCGCCGACGTCCGGCACACCGAGGCCACGGCCCAGCGCGCGGTCTGGCTCGACGACGGCCGCGACGGCATGACCTGGCTGGTCGCCCACCTGCCCGCACCCCTCGCCCACGCCGCCTACGACCGCCTCACCCGCACCGCCCGACACCTCGTCGCGGACGACGGCAAGGGAAACGCAGGACACGGACGCACCCTCGCCCAAGCCCGCGCCGACACCCTCACCGCCCTCCTCCTGGACGACGGCACCCTCGACAGCGCGGCAGCGCCACCCAGCCCCGGAGCCGACACGAGCACCGGACCCACGCCCCACGGAACCACCCAGGACGGCGACACCGGACACGTCCCACGAGACACCGCGGACGACCACCGACCGGCGCCTGCACCGGATCAGGCAGCGGATCAGGCGACGCTCGCGATCCTCGCCCGCTCCATCCGCCCCCAGGTCACGGTCACCGTCCCCGTCCTGACACTCCTCGGCATCACCGACGCACCGGCGACGATGAACGGCCACGTCCCCATCGACCCCGACACCGCCCGACACCTCACCGCCCTCGCGCCGTCGCTGCGGCGGATCCTCACCCACCCCGAGAACGGCACCGTCCTGTCCGTCGGCCGCGACTCGTACACCGTTCCCGCCGACCTCAAAGCCCTCGTCCGCGCACGCGACACCACCTGCCGCTTCCCGGGCTGCACCCACCCCGCCACCCACACCGACCTCGACCACACCACCGCCTGGGCGAGCGGAGGCACCACCAGCGCCACCAACCTCGCCACACTCTGCCGCCGACACCACGTGACGAAACACCAGACCAGCTGGCAGCTCAGGCAGGTGAATGCGGCCGGCGGCACCCGTCCGCACCATCAACCGCACGACTGGGGCGGCACCCTCGAATGGACCTCCCCCACCGGCCGCCGCCACCTCACGCATCCGGAACCCGTCGACACCACCCGACACCGGACGATCCCCCACACCCCCGAGATCCCCGACCCCGGCCCGCCGTTCTGACCGGGCGGGACGTGCTCACCAGCGCTGCGCGACGTCCTCGGCCCAGCCGTCGAGACATTCGACGTCGAGGCGTGCGCCGTCGTCGGTCATGACCCAACCCGACCACGCGCCGAAGCACTGGTGGGTGGACGAGGCGAGGACGCCGAGCTGCGTCCGGCTCACCCGGTCGTGCGCGGGCACGAACGTGAGGTCCAGCCGCTCGCCACGCACCCGCCACCACCGGGTGTACGCGCCGCGGTCGAACGTCCAGTCGAGCTCGTCGTGGACCTTGTGCAGCCGGCCGTCCACGAAGACGCCGTTCTCCGTCGTCGGACCCTGGCGCGTCCACGTCCCGCCGAGCTGCACCGCCACCTCGTGCCGCGTGCCGCTACCCGTGACGCCGCTGCCGACGCCCACGCCCCACTGCCAGGCGGCACGGTAGGGCCACCGCCCCCGACCGTGGTCGAGCACGGCCCACGAGCCCACGGGCACCGGCACGTCGACGCCGTCGACCCGAAGGGTGCCGGCCACCGGCAGCCCGACGTCCTTCACCGTGTACTGGAACCGCCGCCGCGACCACGGCACCACCACCGCGAGCAGGTCGCGTCCGGCGGGCCGCGCGACCGTCACGTCCAGCTCCACCCGCGCCGTCCGCGCCCGCAGGCGCGTGCCCCCGGGGCGCTCGTCGACCGCGACCGCCACCGAGCGCGTGCGCGACCGGACCGGGCCGCCACCGAGGCGCCCGGGCAGCGTCGCCGACCCGGTCAGCGGCGCGATCGCGACGGCGTCGACCTCCTCGCCGGACGCCCGGTCCCACACCCACACCTGGTGCAGCGCGGCGTAGTCCAGCGCGGACGTGGTGAGCGCGACCACGTGGTCCGGCGTCACGACCGCCCAGTACTCCCACCGCTTGTTCCGGCCGAGCCCGCGCACGCCCCGGCCGATGCCGGACGTGTCGTGCAGCGGCGCCCTCGACCAGCCGACCGCGTCGGGGTTCAGGCGCCCGTCGGGGAGGCACAGGGCCACGTCGGCGGTGATCTCGCGCTCGATGTCGTGCTCGGTGTCGTCCTCGGTCTCGTGCTCTGTCACAGCGCGAGGCTAGCGGCGGCTGCTAGCGTCCCGCCGTGCCCGACTCCCCCGCCTCCGCCGTCACCTTCCGCCTCGCGACCCGCGACGACCTGCCGAGGATCTTCGAGCTCATCGTCGACGACGCCATCGCGGCCGCGCGCACCGGGGAGTTCGGCCCGGCGCACGTCGCGGGCTTCGAGGCGATCGAGGCCAGCCCGGACAACGAGCTCGTCGTCGCCGAGCTGGACGGCGCGGTGGTCGGCTGCATGCAGCTGACGTTCGTGCCCGGCATCTCCCGGTACGGGGCCACGCGCCTCCTCGTCGAGGCGGTGCGCATCGACGCCGCGCTCCGCGGGCAGGGCCTCGGACGGGCCATGATGGAGCACGCGCACGCCCGCGGCCGCGAGCGCGGTTGCATCCTCGCCCAGCTCACGTCGGACAAGCAGCGCCCGGACGCGCACCGCTTCTACCGGTCGCTCGGCTACGCGCAGTCGCACGAGGGGTTCAAGCTGCCCCTGTGACCCCGGCGTCCTCCGGGGCGGCAGGACGACGCGCGTCGCGGATGCCGACCATGCTCACCAACCCGCCCAGCACGAGCAGGCCCGCGGTGACGAGCAGCGCCCGGTGGAACGACGCGACGTCGAGCACCCCGCCGAGGATCACGCCCGCGAACGCGACCGTCAGCAGCCCGGCCACGCGCGAGACGGCGTTGTTCACCGCCGACGCGATGCCGGCGTCCGCTGCGGGCGCCGCCCCGAGGATCGCGGCCGTCAGCGGCGCCACCGTGATCGACAGGCCCAGGCCGAACACCAGCAGCCCGGGCAGCACCTGCGTCACGTAGTGCGCGCTCGCGTCCATCGTGAGCAGCAGCAGGTACCCGCCGCCGGCGACGACGGGCCCGACCGTCATGAACCAGCGCGCCCCGTAGCGGGCGGCGAGGGCGCCGAACCGGGTCGACAGCGCGAGCATCGCGAGGGTCGAGGGCAGCTGCGCCACCCCGGCGGCGGTGGCCGAGTAGCCCGCCACCTGCTGCAGGAACAGGCCGAGCACGAACCCGCCGAGCGAGAGCGCCCCGTAGACGGCGAACGTCGCGACGTTGCCCCACGCGAAGTTGCGCGCGGCGAACAGCCGGGGCGGCATCATCGGGTCGCGCGCCCGCCGCTCGTACCAGACGAACGCGACCAGCAGCACCGCCCCGACGGCGACGGCGGCCCAGGTCCGTTCGATGAGCCCGTACACGCCCGCCGCGAGGCCGGTCGCGGCCAGCACCGCACCCGGCACGTCGAGCCGGCGCCCGGTGGTCTGGTGCACCTCGGGCACGGGCCGCAGCAGGACCAGCGTGACGACGACGACCGGCAGGTTGATCCAGAACACCCAGCGCCAGGACAGCAGGTCGACCAAGCCGCCGCCGACGAACGGGCCCACGATCATCGCCGTCCCGGTCCAGGCCGTCCAGCGACCGATGGCGCGACCCTGCGCCTCGCCGTCGAACGTCGAGATGATCAGTGCCAGGGAGCTCGGCACGAGCAGCGCCCCGGCCACGCCCTGCAGCAGGCGGGCGCCCACGAGCACCGGTCCGGTCGGAGCGAGCGCGCACAGCACCGACGCGACGGCGAAGCCCAGGAGCCCGGCGACGAGCACCCGGCGCCGCCCGTACAGGTCCGACAACGAGCCCGCGAGCAGGATGAGCGCGCCGAGCGTGACGAGGTAGCCGTCCACCACCCACTGCTGCAGGCTGAGCCGCGCCTCCCCGGTGCCGCCGAGCTCGTCGCCGATCGCGGGCAGCGCCACGTTGACGACCGTCCCGTCGAGGAACGACACGAACGACGCCAGGATCGCGACCACCAGGACGCGGCTGCGCAGGCGGGCCGCGGCCTCGTCGGGCGCGGGCGGGGTGCTCACCGGATCACGGTACGGCGCAATGTCGGTGACGCGCCGGTCGTGGGGCGCTAGCGTCGCCGACGTGAGCCTCGCCGCCAGCATCGAGATCCGCCGCAGCACCTTCGCCGACGTCCCCGCCGCCCGTCGCCTCGGCGCCGAGGCGTTCGGCGTCTCCACCCGGCCGTCCCCGGACCCCGACCCGGGGTCGTGGCCGTCGCCCAACGTCCGGCCGTGGGTCGCGACCGACCACGACGAGGTCGTCGCCGGGCTGGGCGTGCGGTCGTTCACGTCGTGGTTCCACGGCGCCCGGCTCCCCACCGCGGGCTTCGCGGGCGTCACCGTCGCCGCCGAGCACCGGGGCTCCGGGCTCCTCCGCCCGCTGATGGCGGCCGCGCTCGCCGAGGCCCGCGACCTGGGCGACGTCGTCTCCACGCTGTACCCGTCGTCGGCGGGCATCTACCGCGGCGTCGGCTACGAGGTGGTGGGCGCGTTCGAGGACGTGCGGATCCCGGTGGCGGCGCTCGCGGCCGTACCGCGACCCGCCGGGGGTGTGCGCGCCCGGCGTGCCACCGCCGCCGACGTCCCCGCCGTCCGGCGGGTGTACGAGCAGTGGGCGTCCGCGCAGAACGGGCCGCTCTCGCGCGGCGAGGCGCCGTTCATCATGGAGGCGGACGAGATGGTCGGCCCCGACGCCGACTACACCGGCGTCAGCCTCGCCGTGAGCGGCGCGGGGGCGGACGAGGAGGTGCTCGGCTTCGCGAGCTGGTCGCGCGGCCCCGGCTACGACCGCACCAACACGATCGAGGTCGACGACCTCGTCGCGCTGACCCCCGACGCCGCCCGAGCGCTGTGGCGGGTGCTCGCCTCGTTCGCGTCGGTCGCGGGGTGGGTGCAGGTCTGCACGTCGGGCGGCTGGTCGGGGGTCGACGTCTCCCGCCTGGTGCTGCCCGACCACGCCGCCACCTCGGTGCCGCGCCCGTACATGCTGCGCCTGCTCGACGTGCCCGGCGCGCTCGGCTCGTCCCGGGTCGCCCCGGTGACGGCCCGCGTCCGGTTCGCCGTCGTCGACCCGCGCACCCCGGACCTCGAGGGCGCGTGGACGCTCGAGGCCTCCGTCGGCGCTGTGCGCGTCTCGCCCGACGACGCTGCGACCCCGGGTGACCGCCTGACGTTCACGTCCGCCGGGCTGGCGCTCACGTGGGCCGGCGCGCAGTCGACGGCGAACGCCCGCCTCGCGGGCGCCGTCAGCGGTCCCGCCGAGCACGACGCCGTCTGGGACTCCCTGTGGGGCGGCCGCCAGGTGCACGTGCGCGACTACTTCTGAGGCGCTCTGCCGTGCCCGGCCGCGCTCCCGCCTCCCTGTCCCGCACGCTGGCCCGCGCGCTCGCGCCCCGGTTCGCGCTGCTCCTGCTCGCGGTCGTGGCGGCGCGCGTGGGACGGCTGGCCGAGCACCGGCTGCCCGCATCGATCGGCGAGTCGGTCGACGACGCCCTCGGGGACGTGCTGGCGGCGGCTCTCGTCGCGGTCCTCGTCCTGGTCGTCGCCCCACGGACGCGGGCTCTCACGGCCGGGCTGGTCGCGTTCGGGCTCTGCGCGACGGTCGAGCTGCTGCGGCTGACCCCGCTGCCCGGGTCGCTCGCCGAGCGGTGGCCCGCCCTCGCCCCGGTGCTCGACCCCGCCTTCTCCGCGGCAGGCCTGCTCTGGTCCGCGGTGGGCGCCGCCGTCGGCGTGGCAGCGGGCGTCGCCGTCGTGCGCGCCGTCTCGCGCTCCACCTCGCGGGGTCGGCGCGCCGGGGGTAGCCACCATACCTAGAGGTAGGTATGGTGGCGGCATGAGCACGTCGACCGATGCGCGCGACCGCCTCGTCGCCGCCGCGCAGGAGATGTTCGCCGCCCAGGGCGTGGGCGCCACCAGCCCCCGCCAGGTCTTGGCGGCCAGCGGGGTGGGGCAGGGCAGCCTGTACCACCACTTCCCCACCAAGCACGACCTCGCCGCGGCCGCCGTCGGCGCCACCGTCGAGAGCGCGCTCGCCGCCGCACGCCGCGACCTGGAGGGCGCGACGCCGGCCCTCGACCGCGTCGTCGCCTATGTCGAGCGCCCCCGCGACGCCCTCGCCGGCTGCAAGGTCGGCCGCCTCACCAGCGACCAGGCCGTGATGGACGACGACGGCCTGCGCGACGTCGTCACCGCCTACTTCGTCCGCCTGCTCGACGTCGTCGCCACGACCCTGCGCGAGGCCGGCCTGCCCGACGACGCCGCCCGCGACCGCGCGCACGCCGCCGTCGCGATCGTGCAGGGCGGCTACGTGCTCGCCCGCGCCACCGGCGACCCCGACGCGATGCGGGCCGCCGTGCGCGGCTTCGTCTCGATCCTCACCCCCGAGAACCCGAAGGAGACCGCGTGACCTTCCGCGAGCGCCTGCGCGCCCTGCCGACCTTCCCGCCCGGGCTGCCGCCGTTCGGCGTCGACCTGGACGACCTCGCCACCGCCCCGGCCACGCCGCAGGAGCTCTTCGCGCAGTGGTTCGACGACGCGCTCGCCGCGGGCGTCGGCGCCCCGCACGCGGCGACCCTGTCGACGGCGGACGCCGCGGGCCACGTCCACGCGCGCACCCTCGTGATCAAGGACGTCACCGCTGGCGGCTGGTGGTTCGCCGGGCACGCGACCAGCCCCAAGGGCCGCGACCTGGCCGAGAACGCGCACGCGGCGCTCACGGTGTTCTGGCGCGACCTCGGCCGGCAGGTCCGCGTCACCGGTCGCGCCTCCTCGGCGGGCCCCGAGGCGGGTGCGGCGGACTTCCGTGCCCGCCCGGACGGCTCGCGCGCCGCCGGGCTCGTCGGCCACCAGAGCGAGCCGCTGGGCTCGCCGCAGCAGTACCGGGACGCCTTCGCCGGCCGTCTCGACGAGGCCCGCGAGCACCCCGACGCCGTCGCCCCCGCCTGGACCGCCTGGGTGCTGGCCCCCGCCACCGTCGAGTTCTGGGCGGCGAGCGACGACAAGGGCCAGTCCCGCTTGCGCTACCGCACCGACCCGAGCACGACCGAGAACGACCCCACCTGGACCAAGGAGCTCTTGTGGCCGTGACGACGCCTGACACCACCCTCCCCCACGCGCTGGCCGACGCGGACGCCGCGCTCGCCGCCCTGATCGACGTCGTACGAGCCCTGCCCGACGACGCCGTCTCCGACCCGTCCCCCCTGGACGGGTGGAGCCGCGGGCACGTGCTGTCGCACGTCGCCAACGTGGGCGCCGCGCTCGCCCGCCAGGCGGAGTACGCCGCCCGCGGGGAGAAGGTCGCCCCGTACGACGGCGGGCAGGCGGGCCGCGACGCCGCCATCCAGGCGGGCGCGGGCCGGACGCCGGCCGAGCACGCGAGGGCGCTCGACGCCTCGCGCTCCCGCCTCGCCGCGGCCTGGCCCGCGCCGGGCGACGCCCTCTGGTCGGCCCCGGTGGCCTACCGCGACGGCGTGCTGACCGACACCCTGCTCGCCTGGTGGCGCGAGGCGCGCATCCACGCCGTCGACGCGACGGCCGGCCTCGGCGACCGCGCCCTCGGGTACGGCACGTGGGACGACGCGTTCTGCGCGCACCTGCGCGAGTTCCTCGCGGTGCGGCTCCCGGCGGACGACGGCGTGATCGAGCTCGTCGGCGACCCGCGCGACGTCGCCGCATGGCTCGCCGGGCGCACGCCCTCGGGGCCCGTCTCGGCGCTCCGGGACGGCGAGCCCGCGCCGTTGCCCGAGCTCGGCCCGTGGCCGTCGTCGGCGGCGCCGAGGCCGTGACCTGCGGCGGCGCCCAGCAGTCGGTGTGACCCACGTCACTGCAGGTCAGAGGCCCGTGTGAGGTTGCTCTCATTCTTTGTGACAGTTTTCACGCGCGGCGTATGGTGAGCCGGTGACTTCGAGTGCTACGACTGCTGGGGCCCCCACAGGGGCCGACGTCGACGTCGTCCTCATCGGCGGCGGAATCATGAGCGCCACGCTCGGCACGCTGCTCCAGCAGCTCGAGCCGTCGTGGTCCATCCGGATCTACGAGCGCCTGGACGACGTGGCGCAGGAGTCCTCGAACCCGTGGAACAACGCGGGCACCGGGCACGCCGCGCTCTGCGAGCTCAACTACACGCCCGAGCGCAAGGACGGCTCGATCGACATCACCAAGGCGGTGGCGATCAACGAGCAGTTCGAGATCTCGCGGGAGCTCTGGCAGCACCTGCTCGCGACCGGCCGCCTCAAGGACGACTCGTTCCTCAGCAACACCCCGCACATGACGTTCGTGCGTGGCGAGAAGAACGTGGACTACCTGCGCCGCCGGTACGAGACGCTGCGCGTGCACCCCCTCTTCCGCGACCTCGAGTACAGCACCGACCGCGCGACCGTCGGCCGCTGGGCGCCGCTGCTGACCACCGAGCGCGACGCCGGCGAGCCGATCGCCGCCACCCGCGCGACGTCGGGCACCGACGTCGACTTCGGCAACCTCACGCGCCAGCTCGTGGACGGGCTCGTCGCGAACGGCGCCGAGCTCAAGCTGCAGCACGAGGTGAAGAGCCTCAAGCGCACGAAGGACGGCCGCTGGCGCCTGCGCGTCAAGGACCGCTCCTGGAACGCGCGGAACCGCACCAGCACCGTGACCGCGAAGTTCGTCTTCGTCGGCGCGGGCGGCGGCGCGCTCCCCCTGCTCCAGTCGGCGGGCATCCCGGAGATCAAGGGCTTCGGCGGCTTCCCCATCTCGGGCGAGTTCCTGCGCACCGACAACCCGGAGCTCGTCGCCCAGCACCAGGCCAAGGTGTACGGCAAGGCCGACGTCGGCGCCCCGCCGATGTCCGTGCCGCACCTCGACACCCGCGTGGTCGACGGCAAGACGTACCTCATGTTCGGCCCCTACGCCGGCTTCAGCCCCAAGTACCTCAAGAAGGGCAAGTACCTGGGCCTGATCACGTCGCTGCGCGCCAACAACGTCACGTCGATGCTCGGCGCCGGCCTCAAGAACCTCGACCTCACGCAGTACCTCGTCGGCCAGCTGATGGCCGCGCCCGAGACCAAGTTCCAGGCGCTGCAGCAGTTCATGCCGACCGCCCACCCCAAGGACTGGGAGAAGCTGACGGCCGGCCAGCGCGTGCAGGTCATCAAGCGCGACGCCGACGGCAAGGGCGTGCTGCAGTTCGGCACCGAGATCGTCACGGGCGCCGAGGGCTCGATCGCCGGCCTGCTGGGCGCCTCGCCGGGCGCCTCGACCGCGGCCTCCGCGATGGTCGACCTGCTCGAGAAGTGCTTCCCGTTCCGGTTCACCAAGTGGCGCCCCGAGCTCGCCTCGGTCATGCCCAGCCTGGACGGCGTGCCCGCCGACGCCAGCACCATCGACGCGACACCGGTCCCCGACTCGCCGTCGTACCTGCACGCCGACGGCGTCCTGGACGCGGCGGTCTACGAGTCGCAGGCGGACTCCCGCTTCTGAGCCCGACCCTCCTCGGCGGCGTCAGAGAGCCTGGACGATCTTGTCCACCTGCTCCTTGGCGTCGCCGAAGAGCATCCGGGTGTTCTCGCGGAAGAACAGCGGATTCTGCACGCCCGCGTAGCCGGTGGCGAGCGACCGCTTGAACACGACGACGTCGCGCGCCTTCCACGCCTCGATGACGGGCATGCCCGCGATGGGCGACGACGGGTCGTCCTGCGCCGCCGGGTTCACGGTGTCGTTGGCGCCGATGACGAGCACGACGTCGGTGTCCGGCAGGTCGGGGTTGACCTCGTCCATCTCCAGCACCACGTCGTAGGGCACCCGCGCCTCCGCGAGCAGCACGTTCATGTGGCCTGGCAGCCGCCCCGCGACAGGGTGCACGCCGAACCGGACGGTCACGCCGCGGGCCCGCAGGCGTTCGGCGAGGTCCGCCACGGGGTGCTGCGCCTTCGCCACCGCCATGCCGTACCCGGGCACGACGACGACCGACCGCGCCGCGGTGAGCAGCGCCGCCACCTCGTCCGGCGACGTCTCGCGCACCTCGCCCGCCTCGGCCGTCCCCCCGCCGGGCGGCCCGCCCGCGGCCCCCGCGCCGAAGCCGCCGAGGACCACGGACCAGAACGAGCGGTTCATCGCCTTGCACATGAGATAGCTGAGGATCGCGCCGGAGGCGCCCACGAGAGCGCCGGTGATGATGAGCAGGTCGTTGCCGAGCGTGAAGCCTGCGGCCGCCGCGGCCCAGCCGGAGTACGAGTTGAGCATCGACACGACGACCGGCATGTCGCCCCCGCCGATCGCCGCGACGAGGTGCCAGCCGAGCGCCAGCGCGACGACCGTCATGAGCACCAGCGCCCAGACCGCGGTCCCGACGTCGTCCGCGACGACGAACCAGGCCAGCAGGACGGCGGACGCGACCAGCGCCAGGAGATTGAGCGCGTGCCGGCCCGGCAGCGTCAGGGGGGCCGACGGCAGCCTTCCGGACAGCTTGCCGAACGCCACGACCGAGCCCGTGAACGTCACCGCGCCGATGAGCACGCCGAGGAACACCTCGACGCGGTGCACGGTGTCGCCGCCCGCCGCGCCCACCGGCTCCGCGAGGAACGAGCCGTAGCCGACCAGCACGGCGGACAGGCCCACGAACGAGTGCAGCAGCGCGATGAGCTCCGGCATCTGCGTCATCTCGACGCGCCGCGCGCGCCACGACCCCACCGCCGCGCCCACGACCAGCACCAGCAGGATCAGGCCCGCGGTCACGGGCCACGGTCGTTCCGAGCGGTCGAGGGCCAGCGCGATCGTCGCGACGATCGCCAGCCCCATGCCGAGCATGCCGAGCACCGTGCCGCGCCGCGCGGACTCCTGCGCCGACAGCCCCGCCAGGGACAGCACGAACAGCAGCCCCGCGATCACGTAGGCGGCCAGCGCGACCGACGTCACCGTCATGACGCCTCCCCGCCCTGCGTGTCACGGCGGAACATGCCGAGCATCCGCCGGGTCACGAGGAACCCGCCGAACACGTTGACGCTCGCGAGCGCCGCCGCGACGACGGCGAGCGTCGTGACCAGGGGCGAGGAGTCGCCGATCTGCAGCAGCGCGCCGACCATGATGATGCCGCTGATGGCGTTGGTCTGGGCCATGAGCGGGGTGTGCAGGGCGTGCGTGACGTTCGAGATCACGTAGAAGCCGACCACCACCGCGAGCGCGAACACGGTGTAGTGCCCGACGGCGTCCGGCGGCGAGACGGCGATCAGCAGGCCGGCGGCCACGGCGCCGAGCGCGCCCAGCACCGTGCGGCGCATCCCGCGGCGACGGCGCTCGGCCTCCTGGTCGACGGCGGCCCGCTCGGGCGGCGCCGGTTCGGGGGCCGGTGGGGCAGGCGCCGCGGATACCGCGACGGGCGGCGGCGGCCACGTCACGGCGCCCTCGTGGGTCACCGTCATGCCGCGAACGACCGGGTCGTCGAGGTCGAGCACCACGCGGCCGTCCTTTCCCGGCGTGAGCAGGGTGAGCAGGTTGACCACCACGGTGCCGAGCAGCCGCGAGCTGTGCTGCGGCAGCCGCGCCGCGAGGTCCGTGTACCCGAGCACGACGACGCCGCGGTCGGTCACCGCCCGCTCCCCGGGCACCGTGGCCTCGCAGTTGCCGCCGCCGGGCGCGGCGAGGTCCACGACCACGGAGCCGGGCCGCATCGCGTCGAGCATCGCGCGGGTGATCGTCGTCGGCGCCGTGCCGCGCACGAGGGCGGTCGTGACGACGACGTCCGCCTGCGCGGACTGCTCCGCGTAGGCGCGCAGGGCGGCCGCCTCCTGGTCGGCGCTCTGTGCGCTCGCGTAGCCGTCGGCGCTGACCTGCTGCACGGCGTCGTCCGCCCGCACGACGCGGGCGCCGAGCGACTCGATCTGCTCGGCGGCCTCGGGCCGCACGTCGAACGCGTGCACCTCGGCGCCGAGGCTCACGGCCGTGCCGATCGCGGCCAGCCCGGCCACCCCCGCGCCGATGACGAACACCCGCGCGGGCGGGGTGCTGCCCGCGGCGGTCACCTGGCCGGTGAACATGCCGCCGAACTCCTCGGCCGCCTCGACCACCGCGCGGTAGCCGGCCACGTTCGACAGCGCGGACAGCACGTCGAGGGCCTGCGCGCGGGAGATCCGGGGCACGGCGTCCAGGGCGAGCGCGGTCACGCCGTGCGCGGCGAGGGTGGCGAGCAGGTCGGGGCTCGTCGCCGGCGCGAGCTGCGCGACGAGCGTCGACCCCGGTCGCATCAGGTCGAGCTCGGCGTCACCCGGCGGGTGGAGGGTGACCACGACGTCCGCGGCCCAGACGTCGGCGCGGTCGGCGACGCGGGCGCCGGCGGCGACGTACTCGTGTGCGGGCAGGCGCGCGCCGTCCCCCACCCCGGGCTCGACGACGACGTCGTGGCCGAGGTCGACGAGGCGTCGCACCGCGTCCGGGGTGACGGCGACGAGGCGCGGGTCCGCGCCTGTCGTGCGGGGGGCTCCGAGGCGCATGGCCGCCCCCTCAGCGGGCTGTGTCGTTCAGGGTGCCGAGGGAGCTCCGCAGGGCGCCCCAGGCCGTCCACCGGTCGACCTCGACGACGGCGGTCACCCTGGCCTTGTCCCGCACCGCGTACGGGTCGCCCGTGTAGTGCCGCGCGATGCGGTCGGTGTCGGCGAGGTCGACGTCGTCGCGCCACGCCGTGACGCGGCCGAGCAGCGTCGCGTGCGTGTACCAGCTGTCGTCCAGCACGGTGAGACTGACGTGCGGGTCGGCGTGCAGGTGCTGCACCCGCTTGCGCGTCGCGTCGAGGTTCGCCAGCACGTGCCAGCCGCCCACGCCGTCGTCCTCGAGCAGGTACCAGGTCGCCGCGGTCACCGGGCTGCCGTCCGGTCGGACGACGCCGATCACGGCGGGCTGAGGACGGCGCAGCAGGTCGAGCACGGGGGCCGGGAACGGCGGACGGGGCATCGCTGACTCCTCGCAGACTTCGTGACGCTCATCGTGGTGCGTGGCACGTTTCGGTCGCTCGGCGCCGACGCTACGCCCTGGACGTGCACGGCGGCGCGCGATCCCCGGTGTCGCGCGCCGCTAGGGTGACGGGCAAGCGCTTGCCCGCTCCGCCCCCAGCCCGACCCTCGGAGGACCGCATGACCCGCACCGTCCACCTCGCCGGCGACTCGACCGCTGGCCCGAAGAGCCTCGCCGCCGCGCCCGAGACCGGCTGGGGCATGGCGCTGCCGTACTACCTCGACGACTCCGTCGCCGTCGCCAACCACGCGCGCAACGGTCGCAGCACGCGCAGCTTCGTCACCCAGGGGCGGCTCGACGCCGTGGCCCGCACCCTCCGACCGGGCGACGTCCTGGTGATCCAGTTCGGCCACAACGACGCGAAGGTCGAGGACCCCGAGCGGCACACCGAGCCGTGGACGTCCTACACCGAGCACCTCGCCCGGTTCGTCGGGGCCGCGCGCGACGCGGGCGCGCAGCCCGTGCTCGCGACGTCGGTCGAGCGCCGCCGGTTCGACGACGAGGGCCGGGCCGTGCCCGCCCACGGCGAGTACCCCGACGCCATGCGCGCCCTCGCCGCGCGCGAGGACGTGCCGCTCGTGGACGTCCAGCGCGACTCGCTCGCGCTGTGGCACGACCTCGGGCCGGAGCGCACCCTGCACTACTTCTTCCACGCCGAGGACGGGCGCCGCGACGACACGCACTTCAACCCGCCCGGCGCGGGTGCCGTCGCGCGGCTCGTCGCCACGGGGCTCCTCACCGCGGGCGTCCTCGAGAGCCACGAGGTACGGCGGCTGGACGAGGACGTGCCCGACGCGTGGTTCCGCTGGCTCGACGAGGAGCCCGCCTGATCGGGTAGGCTGAAACACGTTGGAACCGGTTCCAGGCTGGGCCGGTCGGCCGTCGACACCCGGGAGGTCCGTGTGGCCACGCTCCGCGACGTCGCGCGCGCGGCGGGCGTCTCGCTCGCGACGGCGTCGCGCGCGCTGAGCGACGCGCCCCACGTCTCGGCGGCCAACCGCGCCCAGGTCGCCCGGGCCGCGGAACAGCTCGGCTACCGGCCCCACCCCGCGGCCCGCGCGCTGACGACCGGGAGCACCGGCACGGTCGGGCTCGTCGTGCCGGACCTCGCCAACCCCTTCTTCGCCGCGGTGGCCAAGGGCGTGCAGGCGCGGGCGCGGGCGACCGGGCGCGAGGTCCTCGTCGCGGACACCGACGAGGACGTCACCGTCGAGCCCGACGTCATCACGCGGCTCGCCGACCGGGTGGACGGCCTCGTCCTGTGCTCCCCCCGCCTGCCCGCCGACCGCCTCGGGCCGCTCCTGACGTCGACGGGCGGGCCGGTGGCTCTCGTCAACCGCGAGGCGCCCGGCGTCCCGTCGGTCTCCTTCGACATCGCCGACGGGGTCCGGCAGGCGCTCGACCACCTGCGCGCCCTCGGGCACGACGTCGTCGCCTACGCGGGCGGCCCGCGCACCTCGTGGTCGGACGCCGAGCGGCGGACGGCGCTCGGCGCGCTGCCGGCGGGCGCGACCGGCGACGCGGTGCTCGACCTCGGCAGCTTCCGGCCGACGCACGGCGGGGGCGTCCAGGCCGCGGACCTCGCGCTCGCCGCCGGTGCCACGGCGGTGCTGTGCTTCAACGACCTCGTCGCGCTCGGCGTCCTGGCCCGGCTGCACGCCCGCGGGGTGGCCACGCCCGCCGACGTGTCGGTCGTCGGGTTCGACGACGTCGCCGCCGCGTCGCTGGTGACGCCCGCCCTGACCACCGTCGCCGTGCCGTTGGCCCGGGCCGGACGGGTCGCGGTCGACCTGCTGGCCGGCGACTCCCCTGCACCCGGGCACCGCCGGCTGCCCGTCGAGCTCGTGGTGCGCGCGTCCACCGCCCCCGTTCCCGCCCCCACCGTCCGTCCCACAGATCCCGAGGTCGCGATCCGATGAGCACCGCCCCGCACCACCCCCTGCTGCCCCTCGCTGCGGCCCCCGCCCCCGGAGCGACGGCCGAGCCGCCGCTGCCGGCCGTCGTCGACCTCGCCGACGTCGCCCTGCTGCTGCGGCCCGCCGACGACGTCGCCGTCACGACGCGCCAGGTGCCCGCCGGCACGACCGTGCGCCTGCCCGACGGGTCGGAGGCGACCACCCGCTCGACGCTCCCCCGCGGCCACAAGCTGGCCGTCCGCCCGGTGGCGGCGGGCACGGAGGTGCGCAAGTACGGGCAGTCGATCGGGCGCGCGAAGAAGGACGTCGCGCCCGGCGACCACGTGCACACGCACAACCTGGGCATGGACGACGGCGCGCGGGAGTACGAGTTCGGCACCGCGCGCACCACGCTCCCCGAGCCCACGACGCGCCGCACGTTCCAGGGCTACCGCCGCTCGGACGGTCGCTGGGGCACGCGCAACTACGTCGGCATCCTCACGTCGGTGAACTGCTCGGCGTCGACGGCCCGGATGATCGCCGACCAGTTCCGCGGCCCGGTGCTCGACGCCTACCCCCACGTCGACGGCGTCGTCGCGCTGACCCACGACACCGGCTGCGGCCTCGTGCCGACGTCGGAGGGCGCGCAGGTCACGCTCCGCACGCTGCGCGGGTACGCCTCGCACGCGAACATGGCCGGGCTGCTCGTCGTCGGGCTGGGCTGCGAGATGCTCCCCGCCGCCTCCGTGCTCGACGGCCTGGCGCTGCGCGACGACCTGCCGGTACGCACGCTCACCATCCAGGACACCGGCGGCATCCGTGCCACCGTGCGCGCCGGCGTCGCCGCGATCACCGAGATGCTGCCCGCGATCGACGCGCTGCGCCGCGAGGAGGCTCCGGCGTCCGAGCTGGTGCTGGGACTCAACTGCGGCGGGTCGGACGGGTTCTCGGGGATCACCGCCAACCCCGCGCTCGGCCACGCGTCCGACCTGCTCGTCGCGCAGGGCGGCACGTCGATCCTCGCCGAGACGCCCGAGGTGTTCGGCGCGGAGCACCTGCTGCTGCGCCGCGCCGTCTCGCGCGAGGTGGGCCAGCGGCTGCTCGACCGGCTCGACTGGTGGCAGGGGTACGCCGCGGCGGGCGGCGGCACGCTCGACAACAACCCGTCGCCGGGCAACAAGGCCGGCGGCCTCACGACCATCCTCGAGAAGTCGCTCGGCGCCGTCGCCAAGGCGGGCACCGCCGACCTCGTCGCGGTGCACGAGTACGCCGAGCCCGTCACCGAGCGCGGCATGACCTTCATGGACACCCCCGGATACGACCCGGTGTCCGTGACCGGCATCGTCGCGGGCGGCGCGAACGTCGTCGTCTTCACCACCGGCCGGGGCTCCGTGCTGGGCTGCAAGCCGTCGCCCTCCATCAAGGTCGCGACGAACTCCGACACCTACCGCCGCATGAGCGAGGACATGGACCTCGACGCCGGCCGGATCGTCGAGACCGGGCTGAGCGTCGAGGAGGTGGGCGAGGAGCTGTTCGAGAAGATCCTCGCCGTCGCGTCCGGCGAGCAGACCGTCTCGGAGGAGCTCGACCTGGGGGCCGACGAGTTCGTGCCCTGGCAGCTCGGCGCCGTCACCTGACGCGCCCCTGAGCCCGGCGGACCCGCCGGGCTCAGGCCTCGATCCCCCGCAGCAGGCGGCGCAGCGCCGCCCATGCCTGGTCGAGCGCCCGGTCGCGGTCGGGCGCGGCAGCCACCCACAGGGCCGCCTCGTTCATGGCCCCGGACAGCAGCGCCGATGTCGCGGCGACGTCATCCGCGCGCACCCGACCGGCGTCCGCGAGGTCGCCGAGCACCTCGTCCAGCAGCCGCCCGGAGCTGGCGGCGTCGTCCTCGCGCCAGCGCACCCAGCCGAGCACGGCGGGCCCGTCGACGAGGACGACCTGCCGGGCATCGTCGGCGACGACGGCCGCCAGGAACGCCCGGCAGCCCGCCTCGAGACTCTCCCACGGGTCGCCGAGGCCGTCGGTCGCGCGCTCGATCTCCGCGCCGACGGCCGCGGTCACGTCCGCGTGCACGGCGGCGAACAGCCCGTTGCGGCTGCCGTAGTGGTGGTACACGGCGCCGCGCGTCACCCCGCACGCGGCGGCGACCTCCTCGACCGCCACGGCCGCGTACCCCCGCTCCGCGTACAGCCCACGCGCGGCGGCGAGGATCGCGGCCGCCGTCGCCTCGCTCTGGGCCCTCGATCTCCTCGGCATGGTTGACAGGTTACCGACACCGTGAATGTATAGATACGTACACGCCGTACGTAACCCCTCCGGGAGTCGTCATGATCACCAGCCTGTACCCCGTCCTCGCCGTCTCGGACGTGCCGAGCGCCGCCCGCTTCTACGCCGACCTGCTCGGCATGACGCCGACGTTCTCCTCGGACTGGTACGTCAGCCTCCGCTCCGGCACGGCGGAGCTCGCCGTCGTCGACGCGGACCACGAGACGATCCCCGAGCCCGCCCGCGGCGCCCGCGCGGCCGGCGTCCTCGTCACCGTCGAGGTGGACGACGTCGATGCCGTGCACGCCCGCGTCCTCGCGGCGGGCGGTCACCACGTGCTGCTGCCGCTGCGCGACGAGGCGTTCGGCCAGCGACACTTCGTCGTCGCCGCGCCCGACGGCGCGCTCGTGGACGTCGTCACCCCGATCCGGCCGTCCGCGGAGTTCGCCGCCCTCTACGCCGGGCCAGGCGCGACGGCCACCGAGAGCTACAGCTAGCCCCTTCGAGCTCGTCCGCGAGAGCGTCGCGTGCGGTACGGCCCGTGGACCACGTCTCGGGCGCACGGGGGTGCTCGTCCTCACGCCGCCGGCCGACCCCGGGCACTCACGCCCCGGTTAGGCTCGACGGTGCCCACGACGACGCCGAAGACCTGGAGGACTGCGCCCGTGTCGGGTTCGAAGAATGACGGGGCGCGTGTGGCGTTCCTGGACGTGGACGGCACCTACGCGGACCACGGCACCGTGCCGCCCGCGCACGAGGAGGCCGTCCGCGCCGCCCGGCGCGCGGGCCACCGGGTGCTGCTGTGCACGGGGCGACCGGAGTCGATGCTGCCGCCGTCGCTCCTGGCGGCGGGGTTCGACGGCATCGTGGCGACGGCGGGCGCGTTCGTCCGGCTCGACGGCGAGGTCGTGGCCGACCTCCGCTTCCCCGACGACCTCGCGACCCGCGTGCGGCACGTGCTCGACGCCCACGACGTCGCCTACCTGCTGGAGGCCCCGGAGGCCGTGTACGGCCCAGTCGGGCTCGACGCCCGGCTCGCCGTCCGCGGGGACGCGGCACCCCACGAGATCCTCGACGTGCTGCGGATGCCCGGCGACCTCGCGGGCGTCCGGTACGCCAAGATCAGCTACTTCGACTCGCGCGTGCCGATCGCGGCGCTGCGCACCGAGCTCGGCCCCGAGGTCGGCATCCTCCCCTCGTCCTACGCGGACACGGGCGACAACGCCGGGGAGATCCACCTGGCCGGGGTGCACAAGGCCGTCGGGATGGCCGCCGTGATGGAGCACCTGGGCCTCCCCGCCGCGCAGGCGGTCGGCATCGGCGACGGGTACAACGACGTCGAGATGCTCCAGTACGCGGGCGCGGCCGTCGCCGTCGAGGGCGCCCCGCCCGCGGTCCTCGCCGAGGCCGACCTGGTCGTGCCGGGGCCCGCCCGCGGCGGCGTGGCGGAGGCGTTCGCCCGGCTGGGGATGATCGACGGCGCGGTCTGACGCCGCGGACGCCGCGAGCCCCGCGCTGCAAGCACCGGCCCCACCACGACACGAGCAGGGCATGGAGCGCCTCTCCCGCCCGTACCGGAGGACGGTCGCGCCGGTCGTCGTGACGGTCGTCGCGGCCCTGGCCGCGCTGGCGGCCTGCACGCCGGGGGCAGCGCCTGCGCCACCCCCTGCCGGGGTGCCGTCGCCCACGGCGACGGCGACGCACGGGCGGTGGCCACCGGACGACCACATCGAGCAGCCGCCGCCGTTCGAGGTGCGCTACGGCGACCGGGCTCTCCTGCTGTACGCCTTCACGTTCTGCCACGCCGGAGGGTGCGCCGACGGCGTGGACGAGGACCCGCCGTCCGTGGGCTCGGCCGCGGAGCTCTTCGTGCGCGTGCCCGTCCCCGAGCTCACCGCGCTCGACGTCGCGGCCGCACCGCCCGGCCCGCGGGGCGACGTCGAGCACCTCGGGGACGGCTGGTGGCGGGTCGACCTGACGGACGCCGACGGCGCGGAGGGCGAGCACCGGGTGAGCATCATGGCGTCGAGCGCCTCGGGGGGCGGCGACATGGTCGCGGAGGTCCTCTGGAGCGCCCCGGGGTGATGCCGGACGCGAGCGCCGCGGGACGTGCGCCCGGGTACGGTGAGGACGGCGGGCCCCGACGACGCGGCCCCGCGTGCCGATCGACGGACGGAGCCCTGATGGCCGACCTGGACGCCCTCACCACGACCCACCTCGACAAGGCGCGCGCCGCCGAGAACGGCCGCAGCGCCGAGATCGTCGTGCACGACGGACCGCTGCGGCAGACGATCCTGGCGCTGGTCGAGGGGATCGAGCTCGGCGAGCACAACTCCCCGCCCGCCGCGTCCGTCCTGGTGCTGCACGGGCGGGTGCGGGTCACCGCGCTCGACGGGAACGACGAGGTCCGCGCCGGGCAGCTGCGCGTGCTGACCCACGAGCGGCACGCCGTCAGCGCGCTCGAGGACTCGGTCTTCCTGCTCACCACGGTGACGAGCATCCCCAAGCCCTGAGCATCACCGCCACCCACCCGCGTCCCACGTGCTGAGACCCGGAGGTGACGCGGGCAACCGGTTTCTGGCAGCCTCGGTCGCGCACGGTGTGAATCGTCTCAACCGGAACGGAGCAACGATGCTGCCACTCCGCACGACCGCAGTCACCACCACGCTCGCCACCGCCGTGGGCGCGCTCTGCGCGCTCGCCCTCGCCTCCCCCGCCCTCGCTGCCGACCCGCCCTCCCCCGCGGCGCCCGCGTCCGCGGCAGACACGACCCCCGGCGGGCGGGCGGTGATCAGCACGCCCACCGCCGACGGCAACCGGGTGAGCTGGCGCCTCCTCGCCTCCGACGGCGACGACGCGGCGTTCCACGTCTACCGCGACGGCGTCCGGGTGCCCGGGCCCGCCGTCACCGGCGGGACCAGCTTCCTCGACCGTGGCGCCCCCGCCGACGCCCGCTACGCCGTCGCCGCGGTCGGCGACGGGGCCGCGCGCGCCACGGCCGCGCGGTTCGCCGGCGCCGCCGAGGACGCCGTCGGGCAGGTCGCGGGCGAGTCCCTCACGCTCGCGCCCGTCGCGGGCGCCCAGGCGAGCTCGCTCGACGTCCCGCTGGACGTGCCGCCCGCCGGCGACGGCTACACCTACTCCGCCAACGACGCGTCGGTGGGCGACCTCGACGGCGACGGCGAGTACGAGATCGTCCTCAAGTGGGACCCGAGCAACGCCAAGGACAACTCGCAGTCCGGCGTCACGGGGAACGTCTACCTCGACGCCTACGAGCTGGACGGCGAGCGGCTGTGGCGCGTCGACCTCGGCCGCAACATCCGCGCCGGGGCGCACTACACGCAGTTCCAGGTGTACGACTACGACGGCGACGGCGCCGCGGAGGTCGCCGTGAAGACCGGCGACGGCACGGTCTCCGGCACCGGCCAGGTGATCGGGGACGGCGACGCCGACCACCGGAACTCGAGCGGCTACGTGCTCAGCGGGCCCGAGTTCCTCTCGGTCTTCCGCGGCACCGACGGCGCCGAGCTCGACACCGTGGACTTCCGCCCCGCCCGCGGGAACGTCGGCGACTGGGGCGACACGTACGGCAACCGGGTGGACCGCTTCCTCGCCGGCACGGCGTACCTCGACGGGTCGCGGCCGAGCATCGTCATGGGGCGCGGCTACTACGCCAAGACGGCCGTCTCCGCGTGGGACTTCCGCGACGGCGCGCTCACCCGCCGCTGGACGTTCGACTCCAGCTCGTCGACCAACGGGCCCGACTGGACCGGACGCGGCAACCACCAGCTCTCGATCGCCGACGTGGACGAGGACGGCCGCGACGAGATCCTCTACGGCTCGATGGCGATCGACGACAACGGGCACGGGCTCTGGCAGAACGGCACCCACCACGGCGACGCGTACCACGTGAGCGACCTGGTGCCGTCGAACCCCGGGCTCGAGGTGTTCAAGCCGTCCGAGTCGGGCAGCGACCCGGCGCACTGGGTGGCCGACGCCGCCACCGGCGAGATCCTCTCCAGCGCCCCGGCCGCCGGCTCCGACAACGGGCGCGGCGTGGCCGCGGACATCACCGCGGACAACCCCGGGGCCGAGGTCTGGTCGTCCAAGGTCTCCGGCCTGCGCAGCGCGACGGACGGCTCCGACGTGGGTCGTAAGCCCGGCTCCACCAACTTCGTGATCTGGTGGGACGGGGACGGCCAGCGCGAGCTGCTCGACGGCACCCACATCGACGAGTACGGCGCCGACGGCGACACCCGTCTCCTCACGGGCGAGGGGGTCGCGTCGAACAACACCACCAAGGCGACCCCGGCCCTGCAGGCCGACATCCTCGGCGACTGGCGTGAGGAGGTCATCTGGCGCACGACCGACTCCAGCGCGCTGCGGATCTACTCCACGGACATCCCGACCGACATCGCGCACCCGTCGCTCATGGAGGACCGGCAGTACCGGCTGGCCGTCGCGTGGCAGAACACGGGGTACAACCAGCCGCCGCACCCCAGCTTCGCCACGGTGGACTGAGAACCGTCGTCCCCGTACGGTCGGCCCGCGCCGGGCTCAGCCCCGGCGCGGGCCGACCCACACCTGCTGCACGTTGACGAACTCCTTGATGCCGTGCGGGCCGAGCTCGCGCCCGTAGCCGGAGCGCTTCACCCCGCCGCTGGGCAGCCGGGGGTCGGTCTTGACGATGCCGTTCACCGAGACCTGCCCGGCCGCGATGCGGCGGGCCATCGCCTCGCCGCGCTCCGCCGTCGTCCACACGCTCGCCGCCAGGCCGTACTCGGTCCGGTTCGCGGTCTCGACCGCCTCGTCGGCGTCGGCCGCCCGCAGCACCGCCATGACCGGACCGAACGTCTCCTCGCACGCCGCGGCCATGGCGTCGGTGACGTCGTCGAGCAGCGTGGGCGGGTAGTAGTACCCGGGCCCCTGGGGCAGCTCGCCGCCGAGCAGCAGCCGGGCGCCGGCCGTGGCCGTCTGCGTGACCTGGCGGTGCAGGGTCTCGCGCAGGTCGGCGCGGGCGATCGGCCCCACCTGCGTGGCGGGGTCCCGCGGGTCGCCCACCTTCAGCGCGGCGAGCCGGTCCCGGAGCCGGTCGACCAGGGCGTCGTGCACGGCGTCCTCGACGATGATCCGCTTCGCGGCGATGCACGACTGTCCCGCGTTGATGATGCGCGACAGGGCGATGGTGTCGGCCGCGGCGTCCAGGTCCGCGTCGGCGAGCACGATGCACGGGTCGGAACCGCCCAGCTCCAGCACGGCGGGCTTGATCTCGGCGGCCGCGACGCTCGCCACGGCCGACCCGCCACGCGCCGACCCGGTGAACGACACCGCCTGGATCCGCCGGTCGCGGATGACGGCGGCGACGTCCCCGGTGGCCAGCGGCAGGTTGCGGAACACCCCCGGGGGCGCTCCCGACGCCGACAGCGCCCGCGCGAACACGTCGCCGATCGCCTCGGCACAGCCCGGCACGTGCGGGTCGTGCTTGAGCACGCCCGTGTTGCCCGCCATGAGCGCGGGCGCGGCGAAGCGCAGGGCCAGCCAGAACGGCGCGTTCCAGGGCAGGACGCCGAGCACCGTGCCCAGCGGCAGGTGCTGCACGTAGCTACGGGTCGCGTCGGAGGCGATCTCCTCGGTCGCCAGGTAGGCCGCCGCGTGCTCGGCGTAGTGCTCCGCGCACCAGGCCGCCTTCTCGACCTCCCCGAGCGCCTCCGTGATCGGCTTGCCCATCTCCTGCGTCATGAGCGGAGCCAGCTCGTCGGCGCGGGCACGCAGGTCGGCCGCCACCGCGTGCAGCACCTCGGCGCGCCCGTCGAGCCCGCGGTCCCGCCAGGCCGCCCGCGCCGCCTCGGCCGCGGCCAGGGTGGCGTCCACCTCCGCCGCCGTCGCCGCCGGGACCTCGCGGACCACCTCGCCGGTGCTGGGGTCCGTCGCGATCAGCATGGTCATGCGGTCTCCTCCTCGGTCAGGTCCGCGGGCGCGTCGTGCACGAGCGCGAGCGGCGCGTCGTCGGACGGTTCGCCGTCGACGCCGCCGGCCGCGTGCTCGGGCTTGCACGTGAAGTCCTCGGGCAGGGTGAAGAACGACTCGCAGCCGTCGGCCGTCACCCGCACCGTGTCCGAGATGCCGACGGTCTTGTCGCCGTCGACCCCCCACATCCACGGGATGATGTGGAACGTCATCCCCTCCCGCAGCACCCGCGGGTCGCCCTGGTTGAGGCTGACGATGTAGCCCTCGTCCCAGCTGGGCGGGAACGCGATGCCGATCGAGTACCCCGACCGTGTCACCAGCCGCGCGCCGACGCCGTTGTCCGAGATGATGTTCCGCACGATGTTGTCGGCGTCGGACACGGTGAGCCCGGGCCGGATGGCGGCCTTGACCTCCGCGAGCGCCAGCTTCATCCGCTCCTGCGCCACCACCATGCTGCGCGACAGGTCGTCGAGCACCACGGTCCGCATCATCGCGGTGTGGTACCGCCGGAAGCAGCCGCCGACCTCGAGGAAGACGTGCTCCCCGGGCCGCACGGTGCGCCCCTCCCACGTCGCGTGCCCGATCATGCTGCGCGGTCCGGAGGTGACGTACGGCATCACGGCCGGGAACTCCCCGCCCGAGCGGAACATCGCCGCCGCGATCTCCGCCGCGATGTCGTTCTCCGTCACCCCCGCCGCGACCGCCTCGATCCCCGCCGCCATCCCGACCTCGGTGGCACGCGCGGCCCGCCGCATGATCGCGATCTCGGCGTCGGACTTGACCACCCTCCCCTCCTCCACGATGCCGAAGCAGTCGAGCAGGCGGCCGTCGGTGAACGAGTTGTGGATGTAGTCCTGGTGGTAGGCCGGGAAGTAGTAGCTGTTGCGCTCGTACCCGACGTCCTTCGTGTCGAGGCCGAACTCGCGCAGTGACTGCACCAGGCTCTGGATGGCGTCGCCGGTATCCGGGTAGGGGCGGGTCAGCTCCACCCACGTGCGGGCGTGCACGTTCGACTCCTCCATGGCGCGCGTGATCATGAACGGCTCGTCCTCGAGCGGCACGACCAGCGCCTGGAAGAAGGAGTACCCGGTGGTCTGGTAGTCCGTGAGGTACATGAGGTTCTCGGGGTCGGTGATGACCACCGCGTCGAGCATGCGCTCCGCCATGCGGCGGCGCAGGTCGCCGAGGCGTCTCGCGTACTCCTCGAACGGGAACGTCATGTCGTCGCGCTGCCGCATGCCGGGCCTCCTTCAGGTCTCACGAACGTCGGTCGTCACGCGCCCCCGGTCGGGGGTGCTAGAGGGTGTCGCGCACCGCCCCCGCGAGGATCTCCAGGCCCTCGTCCAGGTCGTCGTCGGGGATGGTCAGGGGCGGGATGAGCTTGAGGACTCGGCCGCCGCTGCCGCACGGGCCGATGAGCAGCCCCCGGGCGAAGCACTCGGCCGCGACCGCCTTGGCGAACGCGCCGTCGACGACGTCGAGGCCCTGGATCATGCCGCGGCCGCGCACGCTGAAACCGCGGTCGGGTGCGCCGGCGGCGAGCCCGTCCAGCACGGACACCATCCGCTCGGCCTTGGCGTGCACCTGGGTCATGAGCTCGTCGTCGTCGAAGTACGTGAGCGCCTCGCGCCCGGCCACGAACGACAGACCCTGGCCGCGGAAGGTGCCGGTGTGCTCCCCCGGCGCCCACTGCGCGTCCAGCTCGGGGCGGTTGAGGTTCATCGCCAGGGGCGTCCCGTAGCCGCCGATCCCCTTGGCGAGGCACACGACGTCGGGGTCGAGCCCCATGCCGTCGAAGCTGAAGTAGCTGCCGGTGCGGCCACAGCCCACCTGGATCTCGTCGATGACGAACAGCGCCCCGACGTCGCGGGCGAGCCGCTGCACGGCGTGCAGCCACTCGGCGCTCGCGACGTTGACGCCGCCCTCGGCCTGGATCGTCTCGACGACGAACGCGGCGGGCGGCAGCAGCCCGCTCGACACGTCGGCGAGCTGCTCCCG
This sequence comes from Isoptericola sp. NPDC019482, assembly GCF_040632295.1. Taxonomy (NCBI): domain Bacteria; kingdom Bacillati; phylum Actinomycetota; class Actinomycetes; order Micrococcales; family Promicromonosporaceae; genus Isoptericola; species Isoptericola sp. NPDC019482. The sequence continues at coordinate 84,756 of NZ_JBEYBQ010000012.1, read as the reverse complement.
GTAGGCCTCGAGCGACGCGAGACCGCCCCCGGGGGCGGTCTCGAAGGGCAGCCGGTGCACGTTCTCCAACGGCACCCCGGCGGCCCGCCGGAAGACGTCGTTGCCCGTGAGCGCGAGCGACCCGAGGGTCATGCCGTGGAACCCGTGCGTGAAGGCGACCACCTCGCGCCGGCCGGTGACCTTGCGGGCGAGCTTGAGCGCCGCCTCGACGGCGTTGCTGCCGGTGGGCCCCATGAACTGCAGCTTCATCGCCATGCCACGCGGCTCCAGCACCGTGGAGACGAACTTCGCGATGAAGTCGCGCTTGGTCGTGGTCGCCATGTCGAGGCTGTGCGCGACGCCGTCGGCCTCGAGGAACTCGATCATGGCGCGTTTCATGCGCGGGTTGTTGTGCCCGAAGTTCAGCACCCCCGCGCCGGCGAAGAAGTCGACGTAGCTACGGCCGGCCTCGTCCACCTGCCGCGCGTTCGACGCCGAGGCGAACACCGTGGGGTACGTGCGGCTGTACCCACGGATCTCGGATTCCCACTTCTCGAAGACCTCCATCAACCAGATGTAGGTGCCCGAGGCCCGCCCCGTCAAGGAACTCGCGGGACGACGTGCGTAACGTTCTGATGTCGTGGCCGTGCCCGAGGTCGCGCCGGGCGCCGCCTGCGCCTGCGCGGGTCAGGTGCGCGCAGGTCAGCGGTGCGCGCAGGTCAGCGCCGTCGGCGTACCAGGTTCGCCAGCGGGGAGTACCTCGGCACCCAGCGTGCGAGGGCGGCCGCGGACGCGCCCCCCAGCGTGGCGGTGGCCCACACCCCGGCGGCGAGCGAGCCCAGCGCCGCGCCTGCCGACAGGATCAGCGGGCCGAGCGCGTCCCCCGTGTCCTGGAAGAGCCGCCACACGCTGAGGAACGTGGGCCGCACCGCGGCGGGTGCGACGTCGGCGCCCAGCGTCATGACGATGCCGGAGCCCATGCCGTTGCCGATGCCGAGCAGGGCGGCGACCACGGCGAGCGCGCCGGCCGTGTGCGCGAGCGGCAGCACCGCGAGCCCCAGCGCCATCGTCAGCATGGAAGGCACGGCCACCCACAGCCGGCCGAACCGGTCCATCACCTTGCCCGCCGGGTAGAACAGCAGCATGTCCAGGGCGCCCGAGACGCCGAAGACGAGCGACGTCACCTCGGCGTTCAGGCCCAGGTGCTCGCCCCACAGCGGGATGACGGTCTGCCGCGCACCGCGTACGGAGCTCACCAGCAGGATGGCGACCCCGAGGGTCGCGAACAGCTGCCGGTGGTCCCGCGCGACCGCCGCGATGGACACCCGCGGCCCGCCTGCGGGCCGCGGCAGGGGCGCGTCGGCCTGCGGCTCCGGGCGGACCAGGGCGATGACGAGCACCGCGACCAGCGCGGCACCGGTGCCCAGCCAGAACGCGCCGTGCAGCGACGTCGCCGCGATCACCGCGGCGCCGGCGAACGGCCCCAGGAACAGGCCGATGCGGTGCACCCCCGCGAGCGTCGACATGACGCGCGCCCGCCGCAGCGGCGGCGTGATCTCCGTGAGGTACGCCTGCCGGGCGAGGTTGAACACGGCGTTCGCCGCGCCGAGCGCGAGCACGCCGGCGGCCAGGCCCCACAGCGCCGAGGACAGGGCGATCGTCGTGAACGCCACGACGGCGACGCTGCCGGCGACCAGCATCGCGACCCGGTCGCCGAGCCGCTGCGAGAGCGCGCCGGCCGGCAGGTCGAACGCGATCTTGCCGAGCGGCAGCAGGGCGGCCACGAGCCCCGCGACCGTGAGGGTCGCGCCGCGGCCGGTGGCGGTGACCGCCACGACCGGCAGCAGCGCGCCGATGCCGATCTCCAGCACCAGGGTGGGGAGGAAGGCCCCCAGGACGACGCTGCGGAACGGGAAGAGGGGCGGGGACGGCACGCCCCCTTCCTATCGCACGGGCTCTCGACGGGTCGGGGGCGTTCACGCCCGCCGCGTCGTGAGCAGCAGCGCCGGCAGGTGCAGCTCCTCGCCGGCGGTGCGCGCGGCGATCTCGGCGTCCGAGACCGCGGCGGACGACCAGGCGGTTCCCCCGAACGCGGCCCGCAGCCGGTCGGCGGTCGTGCCCCAGCCGAGCCCGGCGTCCACGGACATCGCGAGCACGGCGACGAGCGCGTCAGGCGGGCAGATCGCCTCCAGGCCGGCCACGTAGGCCGCACGACCGTCGTCGTCCAGGGTGTGCAGCAGGCCCGAGTCGAGGACGGTCCGCGGCCGGAGGTCCAGGCGGTCGAGCCGGCGGGCGTCCGCCACCTCGAACCGCACCTCCCCGGCATCGAGGATCGCCCCCGCGACCCGCTCCCGGGCGCGGGAGATCGCGTGCGGCGCGGCGTCCACGCCCACGACCTGGTGGCCCGCCCGCGCGACGGCGAGCGCCAGCACGCCCGTGCCGCACCCGACGTCGAGCACCGGGTCCGCGAGGACCGACCGGCGCACGAGCGCCAGGAGCGCGGGCTGCGGACGCCCGATCTCCCACGGCGGCGGGTCGTCCGCGGCGTACAGCGCGTCGAAGTCGTGCACCTGGCGAGCCATGGAGCACCTCCCGACGCCCATTCTGCGCCCGGCGGGTCGCTCGCGGCGCGCCTACGCGAGGACCAGGACGGCGCACGGCAGCGCCGCCGCGACCGCGCCGAGGGCGAGCACCACGGTGTCCGACCTCGTCCACGGCGCCGGCTCCGCCCAGGTGCGGCGGTGGGCGGCGGCGAAGCCGCGGGCGTCCATCGCGACGGACATGACGGTCGCGTCGCGCAGGGTGGCCGCCAGGACGGCGAACGTCACCGACGCCGCGTGCCGCGCCCGCGAGAGCGGCCCCCGGCCGGGCCCGACGCCCCGCGACCGGCGGGCACGGGAGGCCTGCTGCCACACGGTGCCGAGCCGCTCGAACCGCTGCAGCGCCGCCCCGACCCCGACGACGAAGCGGGCCGGCAGGCGCAGCCGCTGGCCGAGCTGGTCGGCCAGGCCGCTCGGGTCGACCAGCGGCGCGAGCGCCACCCCCGGCAGCGCGAGCACCGCGATGCGGGCCCCGGCCACGCCCGCGACCACGGGGTCGTGGCCGCCGAGCAGCCAGGTCGACCAGGTCACCGACGCGACCGCGACGACCACCGTGAGATATCGCAGCGGCGACCCCACGCCGCGCGGCAGCAGCACCAGCCCGAGGGCCAGGCAGGCGCCGAGCCCGGCGGCCGCGCTGGCGACGTCCCGCACCCCCAGCGAGGCGACCAGGCCGAGCAGCCCGAGGACCACGAGCACGAGGTCGTTCACCCGCGCCAGCACGCCGGTCACGCCGCCACCACCTGTCGCTGGCGTGCCGGACCGTCGAGCCGCACCTGGTGGCCGGCGTGGGCCACGAGGTGCCCGTCGTGGGTGCTCGCCGCGACCGTGGCCCCGTGCCGGGCGGCGGCGACGGCCCAGCCGGCCACCGCGGCCCAGGTCTGCCGGTCCTGCCCGACGGTGGGCTCGTCGAGCAGCACGAGCCCCGGGCGGTGCGCGAGCGCGGCCGCCAGGGCGAGCCGGCGCTGCTCGCCGCCGGACAGCCGGAACGGGTGCGCGTCGGCGAGGTGGTCGAGGCGCAGCAGCGCGAGCACCTCGTCCGCGTCCACGGCGACGCCGAGGCGGCGCCCCGTGAGCTCGACCTCGTCCCGCACCCGCAGGGCGAGCAGGCCGTGCTCCGGCTGCTGCGGTACCCACCCGCACGACCGGGCGAGGTCGCGCGAGCGCGCGGTACGCCCTGGGGCGCCCCGCACCTCGCCGGCCGTCGGTCGCAGATGCCCCGCGACCGTGGCGACGAGGGTGGACTTCCCCGCCCCCGACGGCCCCGTCACGGCCGTGAGCCGCCCCGCCGGCAGCCGCGCGGCCACGCCGTCGAGCGCATTCGTGGTGGTGCGCCCGCGCAGGCCGCGGGTCACCAGGTCGACGCGGAGCCCCTCGACGACGACGTCCGGCCCGGGCCCGTCCGGCGCCACCAGCGACGCGGGCACGTCCAGCGGCGCGGGCGCGGGCACCCCGGGCAGCCACACCCCGGCCCGGGTCAGCTCGTCCCGCAGCGAGGTCGCGCCGCCCGCGGGGACGTCGAGCGCGGCGGCGTCGAGCGCAGCCGGCGCGACGTCGTGCGTGATCCGGCCGCCCGGACCGAGCACGACGACGCGGTCCAGGTGCTCGAACCACGGCCCGACGTGGTGGTCAACCACGACGAGGGACGTGTCCGTGCCCTCCAGCGCGCCGACGACGGCGGCGCGCACCTCGGCCGCGGCGGCCGGGTCGAGCATGGCCGTCGGCTCGTCGAGCAGCAGCAGGCCGGGCGTCCGGGCGAGCGCCCCGGCGAGCGCCAGCCGCTGCAGCTCACCGCCCGAGAGGGCCGACGTGGGACGGCCGGTCGGGTACCGCAGTCCCACCCGGTCCAGCGCCTCGTCCGTGCGGCGCCAGATCTCCGCCCGCGGCAGGCCGGCGTTCTCGGGCCCGAACGCGACGTCCCGCCCGATCCGGGACGCGACCACCGCGGAGCCCGGGTCCTGCGGGACGTACCCGACCCCTCCGTCCACGTGCACGGTGCCGGACAGCTCCCCCGGCAGCGGGTCCCCGAGCACTCCCGCCAGCGCGTGCAGCACGGTCGACTTGCCGGCGCCGCTGGGGCCGACCAGCCCCACGCGCTCCCCCGCGCCGACGGTGAGGTCGAGGCCGTCGACCGTCGGGGTCGCGCGCCCCGTGGGCCGCCAGCGCAGCCCCCGCACGCGCGCCCGGACGTCGTCGCGTGCCACGGCGTCAGGCCCGGGTGCGGCCGGCGGCGCGGCCCGTGCGGCCGGCGGCACGATCAGCAAGGTCGCGCCCGGGCCCGAAGGCGTCGAGCACGCCGGCCCGGGCCAGGGCGCGCACGAGCGCCGCGCCCCCGAGCCCCGCGAGCAGCGCGCCGGACAGCGCGAAGAGGCCCAGGTAGGCCAGCCGGAAGGGCCACTCCCAGTCGGGGTAGTACGCGAACCACTCGTACACGGCACCGCACGCGCCCGCCGCCGCGCCCGCCAGGGCGGCGACGGCGGTGCCGAAGCGGCGGTACAGGAACAGGGCGAGCACGAGCTCGGCGCCGAACCCCTGGACGACGCCGGAGACGATCGCCGAGAAGCCCCAGCCGGCGCCGAGCAACGCCTCGACGCTCGCGGCGACCACCTCGGTGAGCAGCGCCGCGCCGGGGCGGCGGACGATGAGCCCGCCCAGCACCCCGCCGAGCAGCCAGCCGCCCCCGAGCAGACCGGTGGCCGGTGGGAACACGACCGCCAGACCGGCGGACAGCAGGTGGTAGAGCTGGGTCCAGCCCCAGAAGACGACGCCGACGGCCACGCCGAGCATGGCCACGGTGACGAGGTCGACGGTGCGGTACCGCAGGGACGGGATGCGCGAGAAAATGGGCGCGGACATTCCAGGTAACTCCCTTCGCCGGTGCTAACCGGAGCAGGTTCCAAGGGTCTGCGGCTGTGCCCGCACTCTCAGCGCCCCTTCGACGGCGCTCCCCTGTCATGGGTGTCTTCAGATGTGACGGCCGACGAGGCGGCCGCAGGGCCGACCTTAGGCGACGTCGGCGTCGGCGCAAGGGGCGTCCCGTACGGTGAAACCCCTGGTCATGCGAGAAGGCCCGGAACCATGAGGTTCCGGGCCTTCTCGTCGGGGTGGAGCTGAGGGGACTCGAACCCCTGACCCCCTGCATGCCATGCAGGTGCGCTACCAGCTGCGCCACAGCCCCGAGAACCGACTCTCGCGACCGCGGACGGCCAGGCGATTCGTCTGATTCGGTGTGTTCCTCCGGGCTTGCGCCCCTCGGGAACGTCGATATCTTAGGCAGACTTCGGGCCAGGTTCCAAATTCCAGTCCGGCCCCGCCTGCCAGCGGTCCAGGGGGTACCCCGCGCCCACGTTGTGCGCCACGAGTCGCCAGGCCGGCTCGGCCCCCTCGCCTGCACGGTGCAGGTGGGACCAGTGCACGTTGTGCATGCCGGACAGCCCGCGCCAGGTGGTCGGGTCGAGCCCGAGCAGCGCCGTCACCGCCAGCGAGATCGCGGCCCCGTGCGACACGACGACGAGGGTCGCGTCGTCGTCCAGGTCCGCGACGTGCTCGGCCACGGCCACGGCCATGCGCTGCGCGACCGCCGCCTTCGTCTCAGCGCCCGCCCCCGCCGGCTCGGCACCGAGCCGCCAGGCGGCGTACTCCTCGGGCCAGCGCTCCTGCAGCTCCGCGCCGGTGAGGCCCTCCCAGGCGCCGAAGCCGCGCTCCCGGAGCCGCTCGTCGGCGACGACGGACATCCCGCCGAGCGCGTCCGCGTAGGCGGCCGCCGTCTCGACGGCACGCCCCAGGTCGGAGGACACGATGCGCGTCGCGCGGTGCGACGACGCGAGCGCGGAGCCGCCCTCCGCCGCCTGCCAGCGGCCGACCTCGTCGAGCGGGATGTCGATCTGCCCCTGCAGCCGCAGCGAGGCGTTGTACGCGGTGCGGGCGTGCCGCAGCAGGACGACGGTGCCGGCCGTCACCGCTCGTCGCCCGCGAGGCGGATCACGCCGTCGCCGCCGTCGTCGCCGTACTCGGCAGCGGCCGCCGCGCCGTCGCCGCCGCGCGCGTCCTCGGGCAGCTCGACCGCCGGGCAGTCCTTCCACAGCCGCTCGAGCGCGTAGTACACGCGGTCCTCGGCGTGCTGCACGTGGACGACGACCTCGCCGAAGTCCAGCAGCACCCAGCGCGCCTGCGCCTTGCCCTCGCGGCGGATCGGCTTGGACCCGGCGAGGAACATCGCCTCCTCGACGGCGTCCACGATGGCCGAGACCTGCCGCTCGTTGGTGCCCGAGGCGATGAGGAACACGTCGGTGAGCACCAGCTGGTCGCTCACGTCCAGGGCGATGATCTCCTGCGCCTTGCGGTCGGACGCGGCCCGGGCGGCTACGACCGCCAGCTCGACGGCGCGGGGGCTGGCGGTCATGCGGCGGCTCCGGGGTGTTCGAGGGTGAGCGAGTGGCCGGCCGCGGGGGCGGCCTGGTCCGTCTGGAAGTCGTTCGTGTCCGGGCCCCCGAGCAGAAGCTTCCACACCAGCAGGCCGAGCACGAACGCGACGACCACGAGGACGATGTAGTGCAGCCAGGTGTACGACGCCTCGGGCTCGTCCCAGTCCTCGTCGTCGTCCTCGTCGACCTGCGGCGCGGCGGAACGCGCCCGGACGGGCTGCTCGGACGCCACCAGCGCGTCGAACGGCGACGCGGCGGGACGCTCGGCGGCGGCCGGCGCCTGCGCGGCACCGGGCGCGGGGCGCGAGGGCGGCACGGACGCGGGCCGCTCGGTCGTCGGGCTCGCCCAGGGCAGCGGGGGCGCCACCGACGTGGAGGCGGCGGGCGGCGGGGTGGTCGGCGCCGCGGCGGGCGGCATCGACGACGGGGCCGACGACAGGGCCGACGGCGCCGACGTCGTGCCGAACGGCGACGCGGTGCCCGTCGTCGCGAACGGTGAACGGCGGGTGGGTCCGTCGGGGCGCGGGGCGACCGTGGCCGGCGGGCTGGCCGCGGGGGGCGCGGAGCTCGCCGACGGGCTCGAGGGCGCGGCCAGCGGGGGCATCCCGAGCCCGGTGGCGGCGCCCGTCGGCGCCGCACCGGGGTCGCGGCGGGTCGAGGTGCGCGCAGGAGGCGCGGCCGGGGCGCTGGGCGCCGGCGCGGGCCGGACCGCGGGCGTGGGGGCGACGGCGCGGGACATCTCCCCGGTGGGCCGCTGGATCGGGGCCAGGCGCCCGGTCTCGTCCAGCCCGCGCACGCCGGCGGAGGTGGACGGCGGCCGCACCATCGGTGCAGGGGCCGGGGCGGCGGGCGCGGGGCTCTGCTCGCGGAGCGAGCGGCGGGACGGCGCGCTTGCGGCCGGCGCGGAGAACCGCGGAGCGGGCGCCTGGCCGGCGGGCGGGCCGAACGGCGACCGGGCCGCGGCGGGCGCGCCGTACTCCGGCGCGGGCGGCGCCTGCTGCCCGGCGCTGGCCTGTGCGGCGGCGGCCGCCTGCTCCCGCTCGCGGATCTCGCGGCGGGTCAGCGGGCGGGACGGGTTGTTGTCACTCATCGAGACCTCGATACAGACCGTGCTTGGCGATGTACTGGACCACGCCGTCCGGCACCAGGTACCACACCGGTTGGCCGGCCTGCGCCCGACGACGGCAGTCGCTCGACGAGATCGCCAACGCCGGGACCTCCAGCGTCGTGACCCCGTCGTGGGGCAGGCCGTCCACCATGAGCTGGTGCCCCGGCCGCGTGACAGCCACGAAGTGTGCCATCTCCCACAGGAGCGCGGCATCCTTCCAGGTCAGGATCTGCTCGATCGCGTCCGCGCCGCTGATGAAGAACAGGTCGGCGTCGGGTCGCTGCTCGTGCAGGTCCCGCAGGGTGTCGACGGTGTACGTGAGTCCCGGACGGTCGATGTCGACCCGGCTCACGGTGAACCGGGGGTTCGACGCCGTCGCGATCACCGTCATGAGGTAGCGGTGCTCGGCCTGCGACACCTTCTGGTGCTGCTTGAAGGTCGGCTTGCCCGTGGGGACGAAGACGACCTCGTCGAGGTCGAGCAGCGCCGCCGCCTCGCTGGCGGCGACCAGGTGCCCGTGGTGGATGGGGTCGAAGGTGCCGCCCATCACGCCGAGGCGCGGACGGCGCGGCTGCGACGACGGCTCGTTCACGCTGACCGGAAGGCGGTCGTCAGTGGTGGCGGTTGGACACGTTGCGGAAGGCGTACGTCACCACGAGCGCGGCGACCAGGCCGCCGAACGCGAGGAGACCCATCGCGATCGGGGAGATGGTCTCGGCGTGCTCGGCGGCCTCCTGGGCCACCTGGACGGCGGTGTGCAGCACGGGTTCCTCCTGTGCGTGGGTGTGCGACGGGTCGCGACGGGCAGGGTCGGGGGTCAGTCTCTCACGCGGGCCGGACGTGTCCGTCGCCGTGCACGACCCACTTCGTGGTGGTCAGCTCGGCCAGTCCCATCGGCCCGCGCGCGTGCAGCTTCTGCGTGGAGATGCCGATCTCGGCGCCCAGCCCGAGCTCGCCGCCGTCGGTGAAGCGCGTGGACGCGTTCACCATCACGGCGGCCGAGTCGACCTCCGCGACGAACCGCTCGGAGGCGGCCAGGTCGCGGGTGACGATCGCCTCGGTGTGCCCCGACGACCAGGTACGGATGTGCTCGACGGCGTCGTCGAGCGAGTCGACGACCCGCACCGCGAGCTCCAGCGCGAGGTACTCGGTGGCCCAGTCGGCGTCGGTCGCGGGCAGCACCTCGACGGACTCGGGGGCGAGCGCGACCGTGCGCGCGTCGCCGTGCAGCACGACGCCCGCGCCGCCCAGCGCGGCGAGCGCCGCGGGGAGGAACGCCTCGGCGGCGTCCGCGTGCACCAGCAGCGTCTCGGCCGCGTTGCACACGCCGACCCGCTGCGTCTTCGCGTTCATCACGATCTCGACGGCGCTCGCGACGTCGGCGGTGGCGTCCACGTACACGTGCACGTTGCCGACGCCGGTCTCGATGACCGGCACGGTCGACGACTCGACGACCGTGCGGATGAGGTCGGCGCCGCCGCGCGGGACGAGCACGTCCACCAGCCCGCGCGCCTGCATGAGCGCGACGCCGCCCGGGCGGCCGTAGGCGTCGATGGTCTGCACGAGGTCCGCCGGCAGGCCCTGGGCCCCCAGCGCACGCCGCAGCACGTCGACGATCACCGCGTTGGACGACGCCGCCGCGCTGCCGCCGCGCAGGATCACCGCGTTGCCCGACTTCAGCGCCAGGCCCGCGGCGTCCACCGTGACGTTGGGCCGGGCCTCGTAGATCATCCCGACCACGCCCATCGGCACGCGCAGCTGGCGCAGGCGCAGGCCGTTCGGCAGCGTCTGCCCGCGCACCACCTCGCCCACGGGGTCGGGCAGGCCGGCGAGCTCGCGCAGGGCGTCCGCGATGGTGCCGATGCGTGCCGGCGTGAGCGCCAGCCGGTCGAGCAACCCGTCGCTCAGCCCGCGGTCGCGCCCGCGGGCGAGGTCGTCGGCGTTCGCCGTCACGATCTCGTCGGCCGCGGCCACGAGGGCGTCGGCCAGCGCGTGCAGCGCCGCGTCCTTGGTGGCCCGGGTGGCCGTGGCGAGCGTCCGCGACGCGACCTGGGCCCGGCGTGCGACGTCGCGCACGGCGCCGGTGACGTCGGTGGACGCCGCGCCCGATCCCGCGCCGCCCGCGGCCAGGTCCTCCGTGAGGGTCGTGGTCATCCCCCGAGCGTACGACGGCGACGCGCGCGGCGGCAGACCCCTCTCACCAGGAGGGACGGGGCGCGCGCGGAGGCACGAGCCGGGTCGACGCCGGGGCGTGGTCACTCATCGGCCCGGAACTCATCGCCGGTGCTCGAGCACCAGGTCGTCGCGGTGCACGACCTCCCGGTCGTAGCCCTCCCCGAGCTCGGCCCGCAGGTCGAACGTGGAGCGGCCCAGCAGCCCCGGCAGCTCGCCGGAGTCGAACGCGACGAGCCCGCGCGCCACGACCGCGCCGTCCGGTGCGACCAGCTCCACCGGGTCGCCCGCCTCGAACGTGCCCTCGACGCGCGTGACGCCCGCGGGCAGCAGGGACGCCCGGCCGCCGAGCACCGCCCGCGCCGCGCCGTCGTCCAGGTGGAGGCGGCCGTGGGCCTGGGCCGCGTGCGCGATCCACAGCCGCCGCGCCGTCGTGCGCCGGCCCGTCACCGCGAAGAACGTGCCGACGTCCTCGCCCGCCAGCGCGGCAGCGACGTTCCGCGCGCTGGTGAGCACGACCGGCACGCCGGCACCGGTCGCGATCCGGGCCGACTCGAGCTTGGTCACCATGCCGCCCGTGCCGACCGCGCTGCCGCGCGCGGTGACCTCGACGCCCTCGAGGTCCCCCAGGTCCGCCACGTGCGCGATGCGCCGGGCGCCGGGGCGAGACGGCGGCGCGTCGTGCAGGCCGTCGACGTCGGTGAGCAGCACCATGGCGTCCGCGCGCACGAGGTGCGAGACGAGGGCGGCCAGGCGGTCGTTGTCGCCGAAGGTGAGCTCGTCGGTGGTCACGGCGTCGTTCTCGTTGACGACGGGCACGACGCCGAGCGCCAGCAGCCGCTCCAGGGAGCGCTGCGCGTTGCGGTACCGCGACCGGCGCACCGTGTCCTCGGCGGTGAGCAGCACCTGCCCGATCTGCAGCCCGTGCGCGGCGAACGCCTCGGTGTACCGCGCCACCAGCTGCCCCTGGCCCAGCATCGCCGCGGCCTGCATGGTCGCGACGTCGCGGGGTCGGGCGCTCAGGCCGAGCGGGCCGATGCCGGCCGCGATCGCGCCGGAGGACACCAGCACGACCTGGGCGCCCGCCGCCGCCCGCGCGGCCAGCACGTCGACGAGCGCGCGCAGCGCCGCGAGGTCGAGGTGGCCGTCCGGGCCGGTGAGCGACGACGAACCGATCTTGACGACGATCCGGTGTGCCGTGGGCAGGCTGGCGCGGGAGGTGGCGGCGTTCACCCCGGCATTCTCGCCGGATCCGCGCTCAGTCGTCGTCGGGGTCCGTCCAGTGACCCGACTGGCGCTCCGTCCACAGCTCGCGGCGCGCCTCCGTCTTGGCGTCCATGCGCTCCTGGTGCTCGCGGCGCTTGTCGCCGCGGGTCGGCCGCGCGCTCTCGTCGAGCCGCAGGTCCGTGCCGCGCGCGCCGAGCAGCTCCGGCCCGGTGCTGAGCGTGGGCTCCCAGTCGAAGACGACGGCGTTGGTCGGGTCGCCGATGCGCACCTCGTCGCCCGCGACCGCGCCCGCCTTGAGGAGCTTGTCCTCGACGCCCAGCTTGGCGAGCCGGTCGGCGAGGAAGCCGACGGCCTCGTCGTTGTTGAAGTCCGTCTGGCGCACCCAGCGCTCCGGCTTGGACCCACGGACCTCGTAGTAGACGCCCTCGTGCTCCCGCTTGGCCGTGACGGTGAACCCGGCCTCGTCGACCGCACGCGGGCGCAGCACGACGCGGGTCGGCTCCGGTGCGGGGGCGGCGGCGCGGGCGCGCTCGACCAGCTCGCCCAGCGCGAAGGTCAGCGGGCGCAGGCCCTCGTGGCTGGCGGTCGAGACCTCGAAGACCCGCAGGCCGCGCGCCTCGAGGTCGGGACGCACCAGCTCGGCGAGCTCGCGCGCCTCGGGCACGTCGATCTTGTTGAGCACGACGAGACGGGGTCGCTCGGTGAGGGGGACCCGGCCGCCCTCGATGCCGAGGTCGCCGGCGTAGGCGGCCAGCTCGGCCTCGATCACGTCGAGGTCGCTGAGCGGGTCGCGGCCCGGCTCGAGGGTGGCGCAGTCGAGCACGTGCACGAGCACGGCGGTGCGCTCGACGTGGCGCAGGAACTCCAGCCCGAGGCCCTTGCCCTCGCTCGCCCCGGGGATGAGGCCGGGGACGTCGGCCACCGTGTAGCGGGTGTCGCCCGCCTGCACGACGCCGAGGTTGGGGATGAGCGTCGTGAACGGGTAGTCCGCGATCTTGGGGCGCGCGGCGGAGATCGCCGCGACCAGCGAGGACTTGCCGGCGCTCGGGTACCCGACGAGGGCGACGTCGGCGATCGACTTGAGCTCGAGGACGACCTCGTGCTCCTCGCCGGGCTCGCCGAGCAGGGCGAAGCCCGGGGCCTTGCGCTTCGGGGAGGCGAGGGCGCGGTTGCCCAGCCCGCCGCGGCCGCCCTGCGCGACGACGTACTCCGCGCCCGCGCCCACCAGGTCGGCGAGCACGTTCCCGGCGCGGTCCTTGACGACCGTGCCGTCGGGCACGCCGAGCACGAGGTCGCCGCCGTTGGCGCCGTCGCGGTCGTCGCCCATGCCCTGCGTGCCGTTGGTCGCGCGGCGGTGCGGCGAGTGGTGGTACTCGAGCAGCGTCGTCGTCTGCGGGTCCACGACGAGCTTCACCGTGCCGCCGTCACCGCCGTTGCCGCCGTCGGGCCCCGCGAGGGGCTTGAACTTCTCGCGGCGGATCGACGCGACGCCGTGGCCGCCGTCACCGCCCACGGCGTGCAGCACCACGCGATCGACGAAGCTGGCCATGGTCAGATCCTCTCAGGCAAAAAGCGACGAGGGGCGCACCGCGACGGTGCGCCCCTCGTCGTGGACTCGGGTGAGTCGAAGCGTTCGGTGAGGCTCAGACCTCGGCCGCGACGATGTCGATGACCTTGCGGCCACGACGCGTCCCGAAGGCCACCGAGCCGGCGGTCAGCGCGAACAGCGTGTCGTCGCCGCCACGGCCGACGTTCTCGCCGGGGTGGAAGTGGGTGCCGCGCTGGCGGACGATGATCTCGCCGGCCTTGACGACCTGACCGCCGTAGCGCTTCACGCCGAGGCGCTGCGAGTTCGAGTCACGACCGTTGCGCGAGGAGCTCGCGCCCTTCTTGTGTGCCATCTGTCAGACCTGCTTTCTGCGAAGAACGAGGGGATCCGTGCCGCGGGCCGTGCTGCGGGGTGTCGCGCTCGGCCCGGCGGGGGTCACTTGATGCCGGTGACCTTGAGGCGGGTCAGCGGCTGGCGGTGACCCTGGCGCTTGCGGTAGCCGGTCTTGTTCTTGTACTTGAGGATCGTGATCTTCGGGCCCTTCTCGTCCCGCACGACCTCAGCCGTGACCTTGACCTTCGCCAGCTTCGCGGCGTCGGTGGTCACCTTCTCCCCGTCCACCAGAAGCAGAGCGGGCAGCTCCACCGTGTCACCGGCCTGCGCCTTGACTCGGTCCATGACGACGATGTCCCCGACGGACACCTTCTCCTGACGGCCACCGGCCTTGACGATCGCGTACACCACGTTGCTGCTCATCTCTCCTGGTCTGGGCATGCCGCACGACGTTCTTCACCGACTTGGTCTGCAACTCGGCCCGCCGCGGCGGTCGAGTGCGGTGCGTCCTGGGCACACGGGACTGGCACACCGGAGGCGCGCCGACGTCCAAGACTACGTCACGGCGCCGATCGGTTCAAACGTCCTCCGCGGTCGGCGGCCGTGACGTGCCCCACCTCGCGACGGCCGGGCTCACCCCTCGAGCACGAACGTCACCTGCAGGTCCACCTGCCATGCGACGATCGCGCCGTCCGACACCTCGACCTTCTGCTCCTTGACCCACGCCCCGGTGATGTGGCGGACCGTCTGCCCCGCCCGCTCGAGGCCCACGCGGATCGCGTCCTCGAAGCTCGTGTCCGACCGGGCCGTGATCTCCGTGACGCGCGCGACCGTGCCTGCCATGTCGTCCTCCGATCTCGGGCGGGCCGGCGCCGGTCGCCGGCCGCTCCTTCGATCGTCGGCCCGGCCGTGGCTGCTCGCCCGGTGACCGCCGCCGGGCGGGGTGACGATGGGGAGATGACCGGGCGGACAGCACACGCCGGCCTGCCCACGGGCGCCGGCGGCATCGACGACGCGGTGACGGCCGCGCTGCGGGACGTCGACCGGAGCGGCTTCCTGCCCCGCGCGGCCGCCCGGTGGGCGGAGGCCGACAGCCCCGTCGAGATCGGGCACGGCCAGACGTGCTCGCAGCCGTCGACCGTCGCGGCGATGCTCCGCCTCCTCGACGTGCCGACGGGCGCCGACGTGCTCGACGTCGGGTCCGGCTCGGGCTGGACGACGGCGCTGCTCGCGCGCCTCGTCGGGCCCGCCGGGTCGGTGCTGGGGCTGGAGCGGCACGCGGACCTCGCCGCCTGGGGTGCGGCCAACGTGCGCCGCGCCGGCATGCCCTGGGCTCGGGTGGCCCGGGCCGTCCCCGGCCGCCTGGGCGCCCCCCGCGTCGGCGGCTGGGAGCGGGTGCTCGTGTCCGCCGCGCCCACCCGGCTGCCCCAGGAGCTGGTGGACCAGGTCGCCCCCGGCGGACGGATGGTGATCCCCGTCCGCCACGTGATGGTCCTCGTGGAGCGCGACGAGCACGGCACCGTGCGCACCACCGAGCACGGGACCTACTCGTTCGTGCCGCTCGTGACGGACTGACCGCCGCCGGGCCGCCGGCCGTGCCAGGATGCCGGACGTGACCCGCCCCGCGGACTCCCCGCCGCCCCCCGTCCCCTCGCCCCGGACGTCCGATGCCGAGGTGGCCGTCGAGGCCGCCCTCGCCGGCGCGGCCGAGGTCGCCGGCGCCTTCCGGCGCCCCGTGACCCGCCACGCGAAGGTCGGTCTGGACTTCGCCACCGACACCGACGTCGCGGCCGAGCGGGCGGTCCGCGCCGTCCTCGCCGCGGCCCGGGCGGGGGACGCCGTCGTCGGCGAGGAGCTGGGCGCGTCCGGCGGCGACTCCGCCCGGCGGTGGTACGTCGACCCCCTGTGCGGCACGCTCAACTTCGCCGCGGGCGTCCCGTCGTTCGGCGTCAACGTCGCCCTCGCGGAGCATCGGGACGGCGTCGAGCGCGTGCTGGCGGCCGCCGTCGCGGACCCCCTCACCGGCGAGGTGGTGTGGACGGACGGCGTCCGCACCCGCGTGCGGAGCGCGGCGGGCTCCCCCGACGTCGACGCCTCACCCACCCCCGTGACCCGCCTCGTCAACGTGGACGTCGACAACGCCGGCGGGGCGCCCGAGCTCGTCGCCGACGCCGGGCTGCGCGGGGCCTGGGCGGTCCGGGTCGCGTCCACGTCGCTCGCGCTCGCCTGGGTGGCCGCGGGCCGGCACGCCGCCTACGTGACCGGGGCCGGCGTCGACGCCAGCGTCCACTTCCTGCCCGGCGTCGCGCTCTGCGAGGCGGCCGGGTGCGTGGTCACCGACCTCGACGGCGGGCCCGTCCGCGGCGGGCGCGGGATCGTCGCGGCGGCCGACGCCGCGACCTCGCGCGACGTGCTGGCCCGCCTCCGTGCCCTCGGGGGGACATCCCCCTTGTCCTGAGGCTACGGTTCCGTAGGCTCGAGGCATCCGCGCGACCGAGCGACCGCTCACACCTCGGCTGGGAAGTCGACCCCGACCCCTGCGAGGCACGCATGCCCCCAGTCGTCCCGGCCGTCCTCGACAGCTCCGCCGCCCCGCGCGGTGGCGCCGCGGCGAAGTTCACCAGCACGTACGGCGCACTGTCCCGGGAGGTCCGCGAGGCCGGGCTGCTGCGCCGCGCCTACGGCTACTACCTCGTCAACGGCGTCGTCCTCCTCCTGGCGCTCGGCGGCGTGGCGACCGGCTTCGTCCTGCTGGGCGACTCGTGGTTCCAGCTCCTGATCGCGGCCGCGCTGGGCGTCGTGCTCACGCAGCTCGCGTTCCTCACGCACGAGACGGCGCACCGGCAGGTCTTCGCGTCCGGCCCGCTGAACGACCGGGTCGGACGCCTCCTGGCGAACGCCGTGGTCGGCATCAGCTACTCGTGGTGG
Organism: Isoptericola sp. NPDC019482; assembly: GCF_040632295.1. NCBI lineage: Bacteria > Bacillati > Actinomycetota > Actinomycetes > Micrococcales > Promicromonosporaceae > Isoptericola > Isoptericola sp. NPDC019482. The sequence continues at coordinate 68,436 of NZ_JBEYBQ010000012.1, read as the reverse complement.
ATGACGAAGCACACCCGCCACCACGCCAACCCCAACCAGGTGGGCAAGGACCCCGACGTCGCCCCCGGGGTCATCTCGTTCACGACGGAGGCCGCCGCCGACCACCACGGGTTCCTCGGCGCGATCACCCGCCGGCAGGGCTGGCTCTTCTTCCCGCTGCTCACGCTCGAGGGGATCAACCTGCACGTGACGGCCGTGCGGTCGCTGCTGACCGGTCCGCCCGAGGACCGGGCGTCGCGGCGGCGCGAGCTCGTCACCATCCTGGTGCGCCTCAGCGTCTACGTGGCGATCGTCCTCTGGTGGTTGCCGCTGGGGCTCGGCCTCGCGTTCCTGGGCGTGCAGCTCGCGGTGTTCGGCGTCTACATGGGTGCGACGTTCGCGCCCAACCACAAGGGCATGACCATGATCCCCGCGGGCAGCCGGATCGACTTCTTGTCGAAGCAGGTGCTCACCTCCCGCAACGTGCGCGGGGGCGCCTGGATGAGCGTGCTCATGGGCGGCCTGAACCTCCAGGTCGAGCACCACCTGTTCCCGAGCATGCCCCGGCCCCACCTGGCGCGGGCGCGGCTCATCGTCCGTGCGCACTGCGCGCAGCTCGGGCTGCCGTACACCGAGACGTCGCTGCTGCGCTCCTACGCGATCGTCGTGCGCTACCTCAACGAGGTCGGGCTGGCCGCGCGCGACCCGTTCGACTGCCCGCTGCGCCAGCGCCTCGGGCGCGGCTGAGCGTCCCCGCTCCCCCGCGCTGCCGGCGTCATCAGGCGCGGTGCCGCCGGCAGCGCGCCTCGTACGACTCGGCGCCGCCCACGTGCCCCGACGTCGGGGCCAGCGCGTCGTCGACGTCGGCGGGCGCGGCCTCGAGCCGGACGTGGAACGCCGCGTCGCGCCCGCAGACCGCGCACACCGCCGTGAGCTTGGTGACCGACTCGGCGACCGCCATCAACTCGGGCAGCGGGGCGAACGGGCGGCCGTCGAACGTCACCGACAGCCCTGCCACCACGACGACGAGGCCCGCGTCCGCGAGCGCCGTCGCCACGTCCGGCAGGTCGAGGCCGAAGAACTGCGCCTCGTCGACCGCCACGAGCTCTGTCCCGTCCGCGACGAGCGTCTGGATCTCGTCCGCGGCACGCACGCTGCGGGACGGCACCTCGAGCCCCGAGTGCGACGCGACCCGGCCCGGACCGCTGCGCGTGTCCAGCTCGTGCGCGACGACGAGCACGCCACGGCGCGCCACCTGCGCCCGGTGCACGCGGCGCACCAGCTCCTCCGTCTTGCCGGCGAACATGGGGCCGGCGATCACCTCGAGCCGCCCGCTGCGTCCGTCGTCCCCCGTCATGGCCCGAGCATGACACGCGCCGACCACACGACAGGGCCCGGGGGTGACGTCGTCGACGTCACCCCCGGGCCCTCACCTCGACCTCGTGGTCAGGTCACTCGGTGCCGGTCACTCCCGTGGCCGCAGCCTCCCCAGCACCCGACTGAGCAGGCTTCGGGGCTCCGGCTCCTTTGCGCGCGCGGCGCGGGGCCTTCTTGACGGGCTTCTCGGCAGGCGTCGTGGGCTCGGCCGCGGCCTCGGGCCCCGACTCCGGCTTGCGCTCCGGCAGCTCGATGAGCGTCTCCGGCGCGACGGGCGTCACGGCCGGCGGCTCCACGGGCTCGGGCAGCGTCAGGGGCGCCGGGACATCGGCCGACGGGGCGTCCGCGGCAGGCGCCTCCGCCGCCGGGGCGGCGTCGCGCGCCACGTCCTTGGCCGTGTCCGCCTCCGGCGCCGGGTCCTTCGCGCCGTTCGCCTCGTGCTCGTGCTCGTGGGCGTGCGCCGCGGCGGCCGCGATCGTGGCGAGCGTCGCCTTGACGGCCTCGCGCGCCTCGGAGCGGTCCTCGGGCAGGGTCGGCACCTCGGCCGCGGGCGCGGGCGCGCTCTCGGCCTGCTTGCCGCCGCGCTTGCGGCGCGACCGCTTCGAGCCCTCGCCCTGGTCGCCGTCGTGGTGCTGGTGGGCACCGTTCTTCTCGATCGGCTCGCTGTGCACGATGAACCCGCGGCCCTTGCAGTGCTCGCAGGTCTCGGAGAACGCCTCGACCAGGCCCTGGCCCACGCGCTTGCGCGTCATCTGCACCAGGCCGAGCGAGGTGACCTCGGCCACCTGGTGCTTGGTCCGGTCACGACCCAGGCACTCCACGAGGCGGCGCAGCACCAGGTCGCGGTTCGACTCGAGCACCATGTCGATGAAGTCGATGACGACGATGCCGCCGATGTCGCGCAGCCGCAGCTGGCGCACGATCTCCTCGGCCGCCTCGAGGTTGTTCCGCGTCACGGTCTCCTCGAGGGTGCCGCCCGCGCCGGTGAACTTGCCGGTGTTGACGTCGATGACCGTCATGGCCTCGGTGCGGTCGATGACCAGCGACCCGCCGGACGGCAGCCAGACCTTGCGGTCCATGCCCTTGGCGAGCTGCTCGTCCACGCGGTGCACGGCGAACACGTCGGTGTTCTCCGTCCACTTCGTCACGCGGTCGCGCAGGTCGGGGGCCAGCTCCTCGACGTACTGGGCGATCTCGTCCCACGCGCCGGAGCCCTGGATCTGCAGCGACGAGAAGTCGTCGTTGAAGATGTCGCGGACGACGCGGATCGCGAGGTCCGGCTCGCCCTGCAGCAGCGCCGGGGCGCTGGCGGACCTGGACTTCTTCTGGATCGCGGCCCACTGCGACTCGAGGCGCTCGACGTCGGCGCGCAGCTCGGCCTCGCTCGCCCCCTCGGCGGCGGTGCGCACGATGACGCCGGCGCCCTCGGGCACGACGTCGCGCAGGATCTTCTTGAGCCGGCTGCGCTCGGTGTCGGGGAGCTTGCGGCTGATGCCGGTCATGCCGCCGCCAGGCACGAACACCAGGTAGCGGCCCGCGAGCGTGACCTGCGACGTCAGGCGGGCGCCCTTGTGGCCGATCGGGTCCTTGGTGACCTGGACCAGCACGGAGTCGCCCGACTTGAGGGCCTCCTCGATGCGGCGCGGCTGGCCCTCGAGACCCGCGGCGTCCCAGTTCACCTCGCCGGCGTACAGGACGGCGTTGCGCCCCTTGCCGACGTCGACGAACGCGGCCTCCATGCTGGGGAGCACGTTCTGCACGCGGCCGAGGTAGACGTTGCCCACCATCGACGCCTGCGACTGCTGCGAGACGTAGTGCTCCACGAGCACGCCGTCCTCGAGCACGGCGATCTGGGTGCGGCCGTCACGCTCGCGCACGACCATCGACCGCGTCACCGACTCGCGGCGCGCGAGGAACTCCGCCTCGGTGATGATCTGGCGGCGGCGCCCGGCGTCGCGGCCCTCGCGGCGGCGCTGGCGCTTCGCCTCGAGGCGCGTCGACCCCTTGAGGGCCGTGACCTCGTCGCGGTCGCGGGTGCGCGCCACGGCGGCCTCCGCCCGCTCCTGGCGGGTGCCGCGGCGACGGCGACGGCGGCGACGGCTCGAGGCGGACTCGCCACCCTCGTCGTCGCCCTGCTCGTCCGCCCGCTCGTCGGCCTGCTCGTCGGCCTGGTCCTCGCCACGGTCGTCGGCCTGCTCGCCGGCGTCACCGTCGGCCGGCCGCTCGTCGTCACCGGCGTCGTCGGGGCCGTCCTCGTCGTTCAGGTCCTCGCCCTCGGGACGACGGCCGCCCCGACGGCCGCGGCCGCCCCGACGACGGCGGCGGCGCGGACGGATCTCGTCGTCCTCGCCGTCCTCGTCGTTCAGGTCCTCCGGGCCCAGGTCGACGAGCTCGACGCCCTCGGCGACGAGCTCGGACTCGATCGCGCCGACCTCCTCGACCGCGGCGGCCTCGTCCTCGCTGAGCTCCACGTCGGCCACGGGCTCCGCGGGCGCCACGACCTCGGCGGGCCCGGCGACCGGCGCCGCGTCGGCGGCAGGCTCCTCGACGGCCGCCTCCGACGCCGGCTGCTCGGCGGGCTCGGGCGCCTTCGCGGCACGGGTGCCCCGCGTGGCGCGGCGCGACCGGGTCCGCGTCGGCTCGCTCTGCGCCGTCTCGACGGGGGCGGCGGTCTCGGGCGCGCTCGTCGCGGCCTCGGGCTCGGGCGCGGGCGTCGCGCCCTCGGCCGCGGCGTCGTGCGGGCGCGGCGGGCCCGCGGGGGCCTGCGCGCGGCGGGAGCGCCGCGCGGTCGACAGGTCGGGGGCCTGGAACAGCACGGCCGTCGTCGCGAGGCGCGGCGTCGCCGACCCGCCACCCCGGGCGGCGGGCGACCGCGGCGCGGCCTTCTCGGCGCCGTCCTGGGCGGGCTTCTGCGGGGCCGAGGCCTGCTCGGCGGGCTTCTCGGCGGGAGTCGTCGCCGTCTCGGTCGACTTCCCAGCCGACTTCTCGGCCGGCTTCTCGGCAGCCTTGGCCGCCCCCGCGGACTTCCGCGTGGTGGCCTTCTTCGTCGTCCTCTTCGCCGGGGCCTTGGCCGCCGGGGCAGCGTCCGCGACGTCGGCCGGCGCGGCTTCGTCAGCGGTCTTGTCGGCGGCCGCGGCGGGGGCCTCGGCCTTCGACGACGCGGAACGACGGGCGCGGCTGCGGCCCTTCGTCGCGGCCGGGGCGGTCTCGCCCTCGGCGGCGGAGGCCGTGTCGGCGGGCTCCGCGGCCGTGGGCGCGGGGGTCGCGGGCTCGGTCGCGGCGGGCTCGGTGCCGCGCTGCGCGCCCGCGGTGCGGGTGGCGCGACGGCGGCGGGCGGGCTTCTCGGCGGCATCGGCGGCATCGTCGGTCGCGCGACCGGCGGGCCCCTCGGGAAGGACGATGTCGGCGAGCGACGCGGTGCCGCCGGCGGGTGACCCGGCGGGAGCGTCGGCCCGCTCCGGCAGCACGAGGTCGGCAAGGGAGGACGCGGCGGTGGCCGCGGTCGGCGTCACGGTCGGCGTCCCGGTCGGCGCCGCGGTCGTCTCGGGCGCGGTGGCGGGCTGCTCGGCCTGCGGGGCGGCGGCCGGCCGGGTGGCACGGCGGCGGGCGGGCTTGCGGCGCTGCTCGGCGGGCTGTGCGTCGGTCGGGTTGTCGGACGTCACGGAAGGCGCTCCAGCTCCGGCGGTCCCGCCCCCACATGTGCGGACCACCGGTGGTCGTCGTCGGACGGGCGCGCCGCTCAGCGCGCCGGCCGACGGAAGTCTCGGTTCCGGCTGCGGCACCGCGTTCTTCGCGGACGCGCCGCCCGGCCTCGTGCCTGGCGGCGGCATCGCGTGCGGATCGCGAGTGCTGCGAGCTCGTGGGCCGCCCGGGATGTGGGCCCGTGCGGCTTCGGACCAGTATCGCATCCTGCGCGCCCCGCCGCGTGACCCGACGCCGCAGGTCGCGGACTCGACTCGCCCCGGCTTGACTTGTGAAGACCTTCACTACTTAGATCGTGAAAGTCTTCACGAACCCCGTCCCGTGACGACGACCGCGCTGGTCGTGCGCCCGCACACCGGTGGTCCTACGGTCGAGAGACCGGTCGGACGAACGAGCAAGGAGAACCCCGTGGACGCCCTCGCACTGGCCCGCTGGCAGTTCGCCATCACGACCGTCTACCACTTCATCTTCGTCCCGCTGACCATCGGTCTCGCCCCGCTGGTCGCCGGGATGCAGACCGCGTGGGTCGTCACCAAGAAGGAGCGCTGGCTCCGGCTGACCAAGTTCTTCGGCAAGCTCCTGCTCATCAACTTCGCGCTCGGTGTGGTCACCGGCATCTGGCAGGAGTTCCAGTTCGGGATGGCGTGGAGCGAGTACTCCCGCTTCGTCGGCGACGTCTTCGGCGCGCCGCTCGCGATGGAGGCCCTGGCGGCGTTCTTCGTCGAGTCCGTCTTCCTCGGCCTGTGGATCTTCGGCTGGGACCGCGTGTCGAAGAAGGTGCACCTCGCGGCGATCTGGTTGTTCGCGCTCGCGACCAACCTCTCGGCGTTCTTCATCCTCGCCGCGAACTCCTGGATGCAGCACCCGGTCGGCACGATCTACAACGAGGAGACGGGCCGCGCCGAGATGGAGTCCATCGGCGCCGTGCTGACCAACAACACGCTGTGGGCCGCCTTCCCGCACACGATCACGGCGGCGTTCCTCACCGCCGGAACCTTCGTGTGCGGCATCGCCACCTGGTGGATGGTGCGGCTCGTGCGCAGCAAGAAGCCGGAGAACGTCGAGAAGGCGCGCACCGTCTACCGGCCCGCGGTGCTCGTCGGCGTGTGGACCATGATCATCGCCGGCGCCGGCGTGATCTGGTCGGGCGACCTCCAGGGCAAGCTCATGTACGAGCAGCAGCCCGGCAAGATGTCGTCGGCCGAGGCGCTGTGCGAGGGCACCGAGGGCGCGGAGTTCTCGATCCTGGCGATCGGGCCCCTGTACGCCGGCTGCGAGGACGTCGACCACCTCATCTCCGTGCCGGGCGTCACCAGCTTCCTCGGCACCGGCCACTTCTCCGGCCCCGAGTCCTACCTGCCGGGCGTCTACGACGTGCAGGAGCAGTACACCGAGCGGTACGGCGACACCACCGCATCAGGCGATCCCGTCACCTACACCCCGCACCTGGCGATCACCTACTGGTCGTTCCGGCTCATGATCGGGCTCGCCGTGTTCTCGCTCGCGCTGGCCCTCACCGCGCTGTGGGCCACCCGCAGAGGCAGGGTGAGCGACAACGTCTGGCTCGGGCGGCTCGGCATCCTCGCGATCCCGATGCCGTTCCTCGCCTGCTCGTTCGGGTGGATCTTCACGGAGGTGGGCCGCCAGCCCTGGGTGGTGGCGCCCAACCCGACGGGCATCGACCAGGTGCGGCTGCTCACCGAGCGCGGCGTGTCCACGGCGGTGCCGGCGGGCGTGATCCTCACCTCGATGATCGTCCTCACGCTGGTCTACGCGGTGCTCGCCGTCGTCTGGTATCGCCTCATGCACCGGTACACGGTCGAGGGCGTGCCGGACGTCGTCCGCGACGAGTCGCCGGAGGCGCAGGACCCCGACGACGCCGACCGCCCGCTGTCCTTCGCGTACTGAGCGCCATCGCGTAGCAGGCATAGAGACCGAGACTGGGAGACCCATGGACCTCGCGATCCTCTGGTTCGTCATCATCGCCGTCCTGTGGACCGGCTACCTCGTGCTCGAGGGCTTCGACTTCGGCGTCGGCATGCTGCTGTCGATCCTGCCGCGCGGCGGCAGGGAGCAGCGCGACAAGGAGCGCCGCGTGCTGATCAACACGATCGGCCCGGTGTGGGACGGCAACGAGGTGTGGCTGCTCACCGCGGGCGGCGCCACCTTCGCCGCCTTCCCCGAGTGGTACGCCACGATGTTCTCCGGCTTCTACCTGCCGCTGCTGATCATCCTGCTGGGCCTCATCGCCCGCGGCGTCGCGTTCGAGTACCGCGGCAAGATCTCCGACGCCCGCTGGGCGCGACGCTGCGACGTCGCCATCCAGTTCGGCTCGTGGATCCCCTCGATCATGTGGGGCGTGGCGTTCGGCAACCTCGTGCGCGGGCTGCTGCTCGACGCCGACCACCAGTACGTGGGCGGGTTCTGGGCGCTGCTCAACCCGTTCGCCCTGCTCGGCGGCCTCACGACGCTGGTGCTCTTCCTCCTGCACGGCAGCGTGTTCGTGGCCCTCAAGACCGACGGCGACGTGCGGGAGCGGGCCGGGCGGCTGGCCTCCGTGCTGTCGGTCGTGGCGCTCGTCGTCGCCGGCGGCTGGGCGGTCTGGGCGCAGGTCGCCTACTCGGTCACCTGGACCTGGGCGGTCGTCGCGGTCGCCGCGCTCGCCCTCGTCGGCGTGGTCGTGGCCGCGCGGGCGCGGCGGGAGGGCTGGGCCTTCACCCTCTCCGCCGTCGCCATCGCCGGCGCCGTCGTGCTGATCTTCGGCTCCATGTACCCCGACGTCATCCCCGCCCTCGACGGCGGCGAGGCGCTCACGGTCGCGGAGGCCTCCTCCACGCCGTACACGCTCACCGTGATGTCGTGGGTGGCGGTGGTGCTCACGCCGCTCGTCATCGCCTACCAGGCGTGGACGTACTGGATCTTCCGCCGGCGCCTCTCCAGCAAGGACATCCCCGCCCCGGCCGGGCTGTCGTGGCAGAAGATCAAGGACGCGGCGTTCTGACCCGCGCCCCGTCGTCGATACTGACGCCTGTGCCGACCCCTGGCCTGCTCCCGTGAAGCCCCTCGACCCGCGCCTGCTGCAGCGCGCCCGCGCGGCCCGGTGGTACGTCGCCCTGACCGCCGCGCTGGGCGTCGCCGCCGCCGGCGCCGTCGTGCTCCAGGCCTTCGCGATCGCGCACTCCCTCGGCCCGGCCGTGACGGCGGGCAGCGACGGCTCGCCGCTGGCGGTGGCCGACGTCGCGCCGTGGCTCGGCGCCCTGGTGGGCGCGCTCGTCGCGCGAGCCGCGATCGCGTGGGCGCAGGAGCGCTACGCGCAGAAGGCGGCGGCCGACGTCGTGGCCGAGCTGCGCGAACAGGTCGTGGCGCACTCCGTGGCGCTGGGCCCGCGGCCGGCCGGCGGCGACGGCGACGGAGCCGCCGCCACGGCGACGCTCGCCACGCGCGGCCTGGACGACCTGGGCCCGTACCTCGTGCGCTACCTGCCGCAGCTGCTCCTGACGGCGATCCTCACCCCGGCGCTCGTCCTGGTCGTCCTCGGGCTGGACTGGGTCTCCGCGCTCATCTGCGTCGTGACGCTGCCGCTCGTCCCGCTGTTCATGTGGCTGGTCGGCGTCATGACCGCCGGCGCCTCCGAGCGCCGGCTGCGCACCATCGAGCGCCTGGGGTCGCAGGTGCTCGACCTGCTGGCCGGGCTGCCGACGCTGCGCGCCTTCGGCCGCGAGATCGGCCCCGGCGCCCGCGTGCGCGCCCTCGGCGACGCGTCGCGGCGCGCCACGATGGGCACGCTGCGGATCGCGTTCCTGTCCGGGATGGTGCTGGAGCTGCTCACCACGCTGTCGGTCGCGATCGTCGCCGTCGGCGTCGGCCTGCGCCTCGTCGAGGGGATGATCGCCCTGGTGCCCGCCATCGCCGTGCTCGTGCTCGCGCCCGAGGTCTATCTGCCGCTGCGCCGCGTCGGCGCCGAGTTCCACGCGTCCACCGACGGACTCGCCGCCGCCGAGCGGGCCTTCACCCTCCTCGAGCGGCCGGCCCCGGCCGCGGGCACCAGGCCCGCGCCCGCCCTCGCCGGGGCGACCCTCGTGCTCGACGGCGTCGGCGTGCGCGCCGGCGACCGCGGCGTGCTCGCCCCGGCCGGCCTCACGGCCCGGGTGCCGCTCGGCACGGGCCGTCCCGGCGGCGGGCGCGTCGTCGCGCTGCGCGGCCCCAGCGGCGCGGGCAAGTCGACGACCGCGCTCGTCCTGCTGGGCCTGCTGCGCCCCGACGAGGGCCGGGTGCTGGTCGAGCCTGTCGCGGAGGACGTCGGCGAGTCTCCTGTCGATGTGGGCCCCGTGGACCTGGCCGACGTCGACCCCGCGACCTGGTGGTCCCAGGTCACCTGGGTGCCCCAGCGCCCCACCCTGGCCCCCGGCACCGTGCGCGACGCCGTCACCGACGGCCGCCCCGTGCCCGACGCCGTCCTGGCGGCGGCCGCGCGCACCACCGGCCTGGACGACGTCGTCGCGACGCTGCCGCAGGGGTGGGACACCCCGGTCGGTCTCGGCGGCACCGGCCTCAGCGTGGGCCAGCGGCAGCGCGTGGCACTCGCGGCCGCGCTGCTCGACGGCGAGGCCTCGGGCAGGCTTCCCGATGACGGCGCTCCCCCGCCCCTCGTGCTGCTCGACGAGCCCACCGCGCACCTCGACGCCCGCGGCGAGCAGGTCGTGCTCGACACCGTGCGCGCCTGGCGCGATGCCGGGCGCACCGTCGTCGTCGTCGCGCACCGGGCGTCGCTGCTGGCGCTCGCCGACCAGGTCGTGGACGTCGCGGCGCGCCCGGTCGACGCGGTCGGCCCGGCCGGGGCGGTGGCGTCGTGAGCCGCCCCTGGGGCGCCGCCGACCCGCTGCGCCGCGTGCTGCCGATGCTCGAGGTGCGCTGGAGCCGCGTGGCCCGCGCCGTCGCGCTCGGCACGCTGGCGCTCGGCTTCTCGGTGGGCCTGGCCGCCGCGGCGGCGTGGCTCATCGCCCGCGCGTCGCAGATGCCGCCGGTGCTGCAGCTCTCGGTCGCGGTCGTGGCCGTGCGGGCCTTCGGCACCGGGCGCGGCGTGCTGCGCTACCTCGAGCGGCTCGCGTCCCACGACGTCGCCCTGCGCGGCATGGCCGCCCTGCGGGCCAACCTCTACGACGCGCTGGCCCGCGGGCCCGTGACGCGGGTGATCGCCCTGCGCCGCGGCGACCTCCTCGCCCGCGTGGGCGCCGACGTCGACGACGTCGGCGACGTCGTCGTCCGGGCGCTGATCCCGGCCGGGGTGGCGGCGTGCGTGGGGCTCGGCTCCGTGGTCCTCGTGGGGGCGTTCCTGCCCGCCGCGGGGGCCACCCTGCTCGGGTGCCTGCTGCTCACGGGCGTCCTGGCGCCGTGGCTGGCGTCCCGCGCGGCCGCGTCGGTCGAGCGCCGTGGCGCCGCCGCACGGGCCGAGGTCACCGGGCGCGCGCTCGAGCTGCTGGAGGACGGTCAGCAGCTGCGCGTCGCCGGCCGGCTCGACGGAAGGCTGGCGGGCCTGCGGGCCGCGGACGCGCGGCTCACCCGCTCCACCGACGACGGCGCGCGCATCTCCGGCACGTCGGCCGCGATCGACGCGGGGGCGCAGACCCTCGCCGTGCTGTGCTCGCTGCTGCTCGGGCTCCCCGCCGTCGCGGCGGGCACGCTGACGCCCGTCGAGCTGGCCGTCGTGGTGCTCACGCCGCTCGCCGTCTTCGAGGCGACGTCGACGCTGCCCGCCGCCGCCGTCCAGCTGCGCCGGTCGCGGGAGGCCGCGCGGCGGCTCGTCGATCTCCTCCCCGAGGACGGCCCGGACCCGTCGGACGCACAGCTCACCGGCGCGCGACCGGCGTCCGGCACGCTGCTGGAGCTCGGCGGCGTCGACGCCGGCTGGGCCGACCGCACGGTCGTGCAGGGCGTCGACCTGACGCTGCGGCCTGGCTCCGTCGTCGCCCTGGCCGGACCGTCCGGGGTCGGCAAGACGACGCTGCTGCTCACGGCGGCGAGCCTGCTCCCCCCGCGCGCAGGGACCGTCGGCGTGGGCGACGGCGGCGCGCTGTTCGTGGCCGAGGACGGGCACCTGTTCGGCACCACCGTGCTGGAGAACCTCCGCGTCGCGCGGCCCGACGTGACCGCCGACGACGCGCGCGACACGCTCACCGCCGTCGGCCTGGACGGGTGGCTCGCCGCCCTGCCCGAGGGGCTGGACGCGATGCTCGGCCCGGACGGCGCCGACGTCTCCGGCGGCGAGCGCCGGCGGCTCCTGATCGCCCGGGCCCTGCTCGCCCCGGCCCGCGTGCTGCTGGTCGACGAGCCCGCCGAGCACCTCGACGCAGCCACCGCCGACGCGCTCGTCGCCACGCTCGCGGCGCACGCCCGCGCCACCGGGCGCGCGGTCGTCGTCGCGTCGCACCGCCTGACGCCGCTCGCCGGCGCCGACGAGGTGCTGCTGCTCGGCGCGGACGGGGCCGGGACGGCCCGCGTGGTCGCGCGCGGCCCGCACGACGCCCTGCTGCGCGACGCTCCGGACTACGCGTGGGCCGCGGGGCAGGAGGGCGCGCTCGCGGGTCCTCCCGTCGGCTGACCCCGCCCGTCGACGTCCACCCCAGGGATGACGCCCCGGGGCACGGAGCGCGGCTAGCGTCCGATGGTGATCACCATCGAGTCCCTCACCAAGCGGTATGGCGGCTTCGCGGCCGTCGACGACGCGTCGTTCACGGCCGCCCCCGGGCGGGTGACGGGCTTCCTGGGGCCCAACGGCGCCGGCAAGTCCACGACGCTGCGCATCCTGGTCGGCCTCGCCGAGCCGACGTCGGGCAGCGCGCGGGTGCTCGGCCGCCGGTACGGCGACCTGCCGAACCCGGGGCTCGACGTCGGCGTGCTGCTCGACGCGTCGGCCCAGCACGGCGGCCGCACCGGGCTCGAGACGCTGACGCTCGCGCAACGCACCCTCGGCCTGCCCGCGACGCGCGTGGACGCGGCTCTCGACCTCGTCTCGCTCACCGAGGCGGAGGCACACCGGCGCGTGCGCGACTACTCCCTCGGGATGCGCCAGCGCCTCGGCGTCGCGACCGCCCTCCTCGGCGAGCCCCAGGTGCTCGTGCTCGACGAGCCGGCCAACGGCCTCGACCCCGCCGGCATCCGCTGGATGCGCGACCTGCTGCGCGGGTTCGCCGACGACGGCGGCACGGTGCTGCTGTCGTCGCACCTGCTCGCGGAGATCCAGATGATCGCGGACGACATCGTCGTCATCGGCGACGGCCGCGTGGTGGCGCAGGGCACCAAGGACGAGCTGCTCGCCGGGCACGGCACGCTCGTGCGTGCCGCCGACCCCGCCGCGCTCGCCGCCGCGCTGACCGGCGCCGGGTTCACCGCCGCGCCCACCGCCGACGGCGCGGTGACCACCGACGCCGGCCTCGACGCCGCGGGCGCCGCGGCCTTCGCCGCCGGGATCGCCGTCACCGAGCTCCGCGCCGGCGACGGCGCCAGCCTCGAGGAGACCTTCCTGGCCCTCACCACCGACACCCAGCGCGACACCCCGCGCGCGAGCACCGGAGCCGCCGCATGACCGCCGTCGACACCCCCGCCCGTCCCGCCGGGGCCGCCGGCCTCCCGACACTCCGCGGCACGACGGCGCCGCCGCTGGGCCGGCTGGTCGGGGTCGAGCTCCGCAAGCTCCGGGACACGCGCGCCGGCGCCTGGCTGCTCGTCACGATCGCGCTCGTGGTGCTCGGCATCATCGGGTTGGGCACGCTGTGGGGGGTCAATGCCACGGCGTCGTTCGGGTCCTTCGTCTCCGTCCAGGTGATGCCCCTGCAGCTGCTGGTGCCGATGGTCGCCGTGCTCGCGGTCACCGGCGAGTGGAGCCAGCGGGGCGCGCTGACCACGTTCGCGCTGGTGCCGCGGCGTGGGCGCGTGGTCGCCGCGAAGGCTCTGGCGGTGCTGCTCGTCACGCTCGCGGTCGCCGCCGTGGGGGTCGCCGTGGCCGCCGCCGGGATCGTCGTCGGGAGCGCGCTGCACGACGTGCCCGCGGCGTGGGACCTCACCGCCGAGCAGGCGGGGCGGTTCCTGCTGATCACCGTGCTGTCCGCGGCGGTGGGCTTCGCGCTCGGCGTCCTGATCCGCTCGTCGGCGCCCGCGCTGGTCGCGTACCTCGGCTTCGTGCTCATCGTGCCGATGCTGTCCGCGATCGCCGGGTCGTACGTGGCCTGGTGGGCCGCGCACGGGCTCTGGCTCGACCTCGCCACGACGCTGCAGGCCTTCGCCGCCCCGCAGGTGACGGGCGAGGCCTGGGCGCAGCTGGGCACGTCGACGCTGCTGTGGGTCGGCGTCCCGCTGGCGTTCGGCCTCCGCGGGCTGCTGCGGACGGAGATCCGTTAGCCGCCGGTCCCCAGGACGGACATCGCCGCGGCGCGGCCGGGGACGCCGCTCACTCCCCCGCCGCGCCGCGCACCCGCGCCGGCCAGCAGCACGCACGGGTGCGCGGTCTCCACGCCCCAGGAGCCCGGGCGGTCGAGGCCGGCCTCGTCGCCGTCCGGTGCCCACGGCCACGACAGGTCGCGGTGGAAGATGTGCCCGCCCGGCAGTCCGACGTCACCCTCCAGGTCCACGGGCGTGCGAGCCTCGACGCACGGCCGCCCGTCGGCGTCGCGCAGCAGGAGGTCCTCGAGCGGCTCGGCGAGGACGGAGTCCAGAGACGCGAGCGTGGCCGCCAGCGCCCGCTGCCGTGCGGCGTCATGACCGGCGTCCTGGGTGGCGGCGTCACCGCGGAACAGCCGTGCCGGCATGTGCAGGCCGAACAGCGTGAGGGTCTGGGCACCCGACGCGCGCAGCTCCGGCCCGAGGATGCTCGGGTCGGTGAGCGAGTGGCAGTAGATCTCGCACGGCGGCACGTCGGGGACCTGCCCCGACGCGGCCTGCGCGTACGCGGCCCCGAGCTGCGCGGCCGACTCGTTGACGTGGAACGTGCCGCCGAACGCTGCGGCCGGGTCGACGCCGTCCCGCAGCCGCGGCAGCCGACGCAGCAGCAGGTTCACCTTGAGCTGCGCCCCCTCGGGCGGGTGCGCCGGGGCGCGGCCCGACGGCGCAGCCCCGGTCGCCGCCAGCAAGCGGTCGAGCGTGTCGGGAGCCGCGCAGCACAGCACCACGCCCGCCGCGACGTCGTGGTCCCGGCCGTCGTCGTCGGTCCAGGCGACCCGGGCGTCGCCGGGCGTCCCGGGGGCGATGGCGGACACCTCCGCCCGCGTCACGACCGTGGCGCCGGCGGCGAGGGCCGCGGCCCGCAGCGCGCCGGACACGGCGCCCATGCCACCCACCGGCACGTCCCAGTCGCCGGTGCCGCCGCCGATCACGTGGTAGAGGTAGCAGCGGTTCTGCGCCAGCGAGCCCTCGTCGAGGTCGGCGAACGTGCCGATCAGCCCGTCGGTGGCGACGACGCCCCGCACGACGTCGGAGGCGAAGCGCTCGCGCAGCGCCTCCCCCAGCGGCCGCTCGACGAGGTCGCGCCAGGTGGCGGCGTCGTCCACGAGGGTGCGGGCCTCGGCCCGCGACGGCAGCGGCTCGGTGAGCGTCGGGAAGAGCCGGCGCGCCAGGCGGCCGGTGGCCGCGTACCAGCGCTGCCATGCGGCATGGTCGCGCTCCGCGCCGATCGCCGCGAACGACGCGCGGGTCGCCGCGTCGTCCCCGGTGTCGACGAGCAGGCCGGCGTCCCCCACCGGCGTGTACGAGGAGTACCGGCGGCGGCGCAGGATCACGGGCAGACCCAGCTCCTCGACGATCCGGCGCGGCAGGAGCGAGACCAGGTAGGAGTAACGCGACAGCCGCGCGTCGACGCCCGGGAACACCCGCGCCGACACCGCCGCCCCGCCGACGTGGTCGAGGCGTTCGAGCACCAGCACGCTGCGCCCCGCCCGCCCCAGGTACGCGGCTGCCGTCAGCCCGTTGTGCCCGCCGCCCACCACGACGGCGTCGTAGCGGGTGGCGGCCGGGCGGGTCGTCATGCGCCGAGGCGGGCCAGGAACAGCGCCTCGCCGACCGCGAGGTTCTCGATCTCGCTCGGGTGGACGCTCTCGTTCGGCGCGTGGATGAGGCAGGCCGGCTCCTCGACGCCGAGCAGCACGATCGCGGCGTCGGGGTACTGGCTCGCGAGGATGTTGCACAGCGGGATGGACCCGCCCTGCCCGGCGGTCACGGTGGCCCGGCCGTAGGCGTCCGCGAGCGCCGTGGACAGCGTCTCGAAGACGTGCCCGTCGGTGCGGGCGGCGAACGGTTGCCCGGGGGTGCCGCGCTCGACGGTGACGCGCACGCCCCACGGCGCGTGCGCCTCGAGGTGCGCCGCCAGCTTGTCCTGCAGGTCGCGCGAGTCCGCGCCGGGCGGCACGCGCAGGTTGAGGCGGGCCGCGGCGCGCGGCTGGATCGCGACGGCCGACCCGACCACGGACGGCGCGTCGATGCCGAGGATCGTCACGACGGGGCGGGCCCAGAGCATGTCGGCCACGGTGCCGTCGCCGAGCAGCCGCGTGCCCGGTAGCGCGCCCGCGTCGGCGCGGAACTGGTCGGTGTCGTACCCGACGCCCGGCCAGGTGCCGTGGGAGTCCACGCCGTCGATCGTCGTGTTCCCCTCGGCGTCGCGCAGCGAGGCCAGGAGCGCGACCAGCGCCGCGAGGGCGTCGGGCGCGGCGCCGCCGAACATGCCGGAGTGGATCTCCCCCTCCAGGGCCTCGACCCGGACCACGAGGTTCGTCGCGCCGCGCAGCGACACGGTGAGCGTGGGCAGGCCGAGCGTCGCGTTGCCGGTGTCCTGGATGAGCATCGCGTCCGCGGCGAGGGCGCCCGGGTTCGCCTCCACCCATCCGTCGAGGCCGCCGGTGCCCTGCTCCTCCGAGCCCTCGATCACGATGCGCACGCCCACCGGCAGGTCGTCGCCCACGAGCGATCGCAGCGCTCGCAGCGCCGTGAGGTGGGTGACGACGTTGCCCTTGCAGTCCGCCGCGCCGCGGCCGTAGAGCCGCCCGTCGCGCTCCGTGAGCTCGAACGGGGGCGTGGTCCAGGCGGCGTCGTCGAGCGGCGGCTGCACGTCGTAGTGGGCGTACAGGAGCACGGTCGGGGCGCCGGGCGGGCCCGGCCGGTACCCGACGACGACGTCCGAGCCGTCCGGGGTGCGCTCGCGGCGGGCGTCGTCGATGCCCTCGGCGCGGAACGCGTCGACCACCCACTGCGCCGCGCGCTCGCACTCCTCGCGCGGGAAGAGCCGCTCGTCCGCGACGGACGGGATGGCGACCAGGGTGCGCAGGTCGTCGAGCGCGCGCGGCAGCAGCGGCGCGACGGCGGCGCGCACGGCCGCGACGTCGGGGGCGGTGGTCATGAGTCCTCCTGGTCGTCGGCGCCCGTCGATCCCGAGCCGGGCTGGGTGGTGGTGTCGTCCAGGTTCAACGAGTCGACATAGGCGTCGAACTCGTCGAGCTGGTCGGGGCAGTAGGTCTCGATCACGAGCCGGTCGCCCTCGAGGCGACGCTCGTCGAGCACGGAGGGCCGCAGGCCCGGCCCGGCGGCGCCGTTGGCGGACCCGAGGTTCGCGGTGGCGTCCACGAGCGCGGCCGGGTCGGTGCAGAAGCCGCCGCCGTCGGACCCGAGCACGCGGGCGATGGTCTCCTCGGAGAAGGCGGTGATGCCGATGTCCGCGAACGCGGCGTGCAGCGTCGCGGCCTTCTCCTCCGCCTCGCGCTCGTCCTGCCGGTCCTGGTAGCCCGCGAACTGGATCATCATGATCGCGCCGAGCACCAGGATCAGGACGGCGGCGGCCGTGTACGTGATCCAGCGGCGCCGTACCGGCGCGCCCGGCTCCGTCCCCGGTGACGACGTCGTGGTGGTCATGTCACTCCCCCTCGTCCGTCGGGGCGCCCGTCGCGGCGTCCGCGGGGTCCTCCGGCTGCCGCCACGACGGCTTGCGCAGTCTCAGGAACAGCCACGGGATCAGCAGGCCGATGATGCCGAGCCCGCCACCGACGATGAGGATGTACGTCCCCACCGAGCCGCTGGAGAACTGCGCCGGCGGCACGAAGCCGATGATCAGCGCGGCCACCGAGGCGAGGAAGCCGACCACGCACAGCACGCCGAGGGCCGGGGCGCGGTAGCCGCGGGGGTGGTCGGGCGCGGTGCGCCGCAGCCGCATCGCCGCCACGAACAGCAGGAGGTACATGATCAGGTACACCTGCGTGGTGATCACCGACAGGATCCAGTACGCGCTGGAGACGTCGGGGATGAACGCGTACAGCAGCGCGATGACCGTGGTGAACACGCCCTGCGCCACGAGGATGTTCTGCTGCACGCCGTTCTTGTTCAGCCGCTGCAGGAAGGGCGGCATGTAGCCCTCCTCGCGGGCCACCGTCAGCAGCCCCTTCGACGGCCCGGCGAGCCAGGTGAGCATGCCGCCGATCGAGGCCGCGATGAGCATGAGGCCGAGGATCGGCGTCAGCCACGAGACCCCGAAGTTGGCGAAGAACGCGTCGAACGCCTGCATGACGCCCGCGGTCAGGGAGAGCTGGTCGGCCGGGATCACCCAGCTGATCGCGACCGCCGGGAGGATGAAGATCACCAGCACCAGCCCGATCGCCAGGAACATCGCGCGCGGGAACTCCTTGCCCGGGTTGCGCAGCGTGTTCACGTGCACCGAGTTCATCTCCATGCCCGCGTACGACAGGAAGTTGTTGACGATGAGCACGAGGGACGCGATGCCGGTCCACTGCGGCAGAAGGTGGCTCGAATCCATCGGCGCGGCCGACTGGTTGCCCTGCCCGAGGAACACGATGCCCAGGACGACGAGGATGGCCGCCGGGATGAGCGTGCCGATGATCAGCCCCGCGCTGGACAGCCCCGCCACCGTCTTGGTGCCCTGCGACGACACCCACACGCCGGCCCAGTAGATGACGACGATGACGATCGCCACGTACACGCCGTTGGACGCCAGGGCCGGGTTGATGACGTACGCGAACGTGCTGGCCACGTACCCGAGCAGGCTCGGGTAGTAGAAGATCGTCATCGCGAACTGGCACCACACGGCCAGGAAGCCGAGCGGCTTGGACAGCCCCTCCGCCACCCACCGGTACACGCCGCCCGACCAGCCGGACGCCAGCTCCGCCGAGACCAGCGACGTCGGCAGCAGGAAGACCAGCGCCGGCACCACGTACAGGAAGACCGCCGCGAGCCCGTAGACCGCCATCGTCGGCGCGGCGCGCAGGCTCGCCACGGACGAGGTGATCATGAACGCGAGCGTGATCCAGGTGACGTAGTTGCGCGGCGTGCGTGCCGTCATGGCCTGCCGCACGTGCTCGCGGGTCGGCGGCGCCGTCCCCGTCCCCGACGTCGTCATGCCGACCTCCTCGACACTCTGCCCATCCGGCGGACGCCGGCCTCTCGCACGATAAGAGGGCAGGTCACGGGCCGCACGGCGAACGGCACTGAACCACCCCGGCACCACCCGCCGGCAGGCTGATAGCGTCGCGAGGCGTGAAGCTCCTCGTGCCCGGCAACGTGCCCTTCGACCTGACGATCGACGTCCCGGGGGTGGAGGTGGCGCACTACGTGATGCGCGACCCGGTGCCGCAGGAGCACGCGGACGCCGACGCCCTGGTCACCTGGTCCAGCCCGCAGCGGGTCCTGGAGGACGCCGCGCGCCGGATGCCGAACCTGCGCTGGGTGCAGACCCTCAACGCCGGCCCCGACCAGGCGATCGCCGCCGGGTTCGCGCCCGACGTCGTCATCTCCTCGGGGCGTTCCCTGCACGACGCGACCGTCGCCGAGCACACGCTCGCGCTCGTCCTCGCCTCCGTGCGGCGCCTCGACCGCACGCTCGAGGCCCAGCACGAGCGCCGCTGGGACCGCGAGCTCGGCAAGGAGCAGGCGAACCACGAGTCGCAGTTCACGCTGCACGGCGCCCGGGTCACGATCTGGGGCTTCGGCTCCATCGCCGCCGTCCTCGCCCCGCTGCTGGCGGCGCTCGGGGCGCGCGTGACCGGTGTCGCGTCGTCGGCGGGCGAGCGGTACGGCTTCCCGGTGGTGGCGTCGATCGACGAGGTCGCGCCCACGACCGACGTGCTCATCTCCCTGCTGCCCGCGACGGAGGCGACGCACCACGCGCTCGACGCCCGGGTGCTCGGCCTGCTGCCCGCGCACGCCCGGTTCGTCAACGCCGGCCGCGGGGCCACCGTCGACGAGGAGGCGCTGGTCGCCGCCCTCCGCGACGGCACGATCGCCGGCGCCGCGCTGGACGTCACCGAGACCGAGCCCCTGCCCGAGGACTCGCCGCTGTGGGACGCCCCGCACCTCGTCCTGACGCCGCACGTCGCGGGCGGGAGGCCGCAGGGCGCGGCCGGTTTCGTCACCGAGCAGGTGCGGGCCTGGCTGTCCGACGGCGCGACAGGCCTACGGAACGTCGTCGCGCGCTGAGCCCTCGGTCGGAGCGGCCGTCTACCAGCGGCCGTTCCGCGGCCGCGGCTGGCAGACCGGGCAGGTGTACGACGAGCGGTTCATGAACGCGTCGCGGCGGATCGGGGCGCCGCAGCGGGGGCACGGCTCGCCCGCGCGACCGTAGGCGGCGAGGCCGCGCGCGAAGTACCCGGACTCGCCGTTGACGTTGACGTACAGCGCGTCGAAGCTCGTGCCGCCCTGCTCCAGCGACTCGGCCATCACCTCGGCGGCGGCGTCGAGGGCGCGGCGCACCTCCACCGGCCGCAGCCGGTCGGTCGCGCGGGCGAAGTGCAGGCGGGCGCGCCACAGCGCCTCGTCCGCGTAGATGTTGCCGACGCCGGACAGCAGCGTCTGGTCGAGCAGCGCCCGCTTGATCCCGGTGCGCCGCCGCCGGACCGCGGCGACTACCGCGTCGGCGTCGAACGCCGGGTCCAGCGGGTCGCGCCCGATGTGCGCCACCGGCTCCGGGACCGCGGGCAGGTCGCTGCCCAGGCCTCCGGGTGCGCCGTCGGACGTCGGCTCCAGGTCCACGACGGACAGGTGGCCGAACGTGCGCTGGTCGACGAAGTCGAGGTACTCGGCGCCGCTCGGGGCCCCGGCGAGATGCAGGCGGGCGCGCAGGTGCGGGTGCGCCCAGTCGCCCGCGACGGCGGGGTCGCGCACCAGGAGCTGGCCGGACATGCCGAGGTGCGCGAGCAGCGCGGCCGCGGGGGCCGCGCCGTCCGGGCCTGACGCGCCGGGCCCTTCGTCCTCGAGCGGCAGCCAGAGGAACTTGCCGCGGCGCACCGCGGCGGCCAGGCGCCGGCCGCGCAGCTGGTCGGCGAACCCCGCGGGGCCGCCGTCGTGCCGCCGCACGGAGTAGTCGCGGAACAACTCGACGTCGCGCACGACGGCGCCCACCACCAGTCGGTCGAGACCGTCGCGGACGGTCTCGACCTCGGGGAGCTCAGGCACCGGCGGCGTCGCCCGTCGCGTCGGCGGTGCTGCTCGGGACGGCGCCGGGCACCGGGAGCTGCTGCAGGGCGCGGTACGCCTCCTCGGCGGCGGCCTGCTCGGCGTGCTTCTTCGCGGAGCCGGTGCCAAGGCCCAGCACCGGGCCGGCGGTCACCTGCGCGTGGAAGACGCGTGCGTGCTCGGGGCCCTCGCCCGTGACCTCGTACACCGGGGCGCCGAAGCCGCGGACCGCGGCGGCCTCCTGCAGCGACGTCTTCCAGTCGAGCCCGGCGCCCAGGCCCGCGGCGGCGTCGAGCGTCGTGTCCACGAGGCGGTGCACCAGCTCGCGCGCCGGCTCCAGGCCGTGGGACAGGTAGGTGGCGCCGATCAGCGCCTCCACCGTGTCGGACAGGATCGAGTCCTTGTCGAAGCCGCGGGTGCGGAGCTCACCCTTGCCGAGCAGCACGTAGCCACCCAGGTCGAGGCGGCGCGCGATCGCGGCCAGGGCGCGCTGCGACACCGTCGCCGCGCGCATCTTCGCCAGCTCGCCCTCGGACTGGTCGGGGTGGCGCCGGTACAGCGCCTCCGTCACGACCAGCCCCAGCACGGTGTCGCCCAGGAACTCGAGCCGCTCGTTGGTCGGGATGCCCCCGGCCTCGTGCGCGAACGACCGGTGCGTCAGTGCAAGCACGAGAAGCTCGGGGTCCAGGTGGACCCCGAGCTTCTCGAGAAGAGCGGTCGGCTCCGGCCGGGGCCGGTTGCCGGATGCAGGCATGTCAGCCCGCGTGCTCGGTGCGCAGCGCCTCGGCGTACTGGCGGCCCTTGTAGGCACCGCAGGTGGGGCACGCGGCGTGGGACAGCTTCTGCCCCTTGCAGCTCGGGCACGTCGTGAGAACCGCCGCGGTGGTCTTCCACTGCGAACGGCGCGCACGGGTGTTGCTGCGCGACATCTTGCGCTTCGGAACAGCCACGGCTAGCTCTCTTTCGTCTCGTCGGACACGCTCGAATCCTCGAGCATGGTCTGCAGCGCCGACCACCGGGGGTCGACAACGTCGTGATGGTGGTCCGGGTCGTCCGCCAGCCGCGCTCCGCAGACGGAGCACAGGCCGGGGCAGTCCGGACGGCACAGCGGTTGAAATGGTAGTGCAGTCACGAGGGAATCCCGAACCGCCGGCTCGATGTCGGCCTGGTCGTCGACCAGGACCGGCTCGTCCTCGGCGTCCTCGTCGCCGGACTCCTCCGCCGCCTGCGCCCTCTCGGGGTAGGCGAAGAGCTCCTGCACGCGCACCGTCACCTGCTGGGAGACCGGGTCGAGGCAGCGCACGCACTCCCCCACCGCCGTGCCGCGCACGACGCCGGACACCAGCACCCCCTCCATGACCGACTCCAGGCGGAGGCCCAGGGTGAGGTCGTCGCCCTCGGGCACGCCGATGACGGCGGTCCCCATGTCCGCAGGAGCGGGCACGACGCGCGCGACCTCCTCCATCGAACCGGGTCGCCGAGACAGCTCGTGCGTGTCGAGCACGAGCGGCGAGGGCTTCGCGGTGGCGATGGCAGGCTCCGATGAACAGGGGTGGACCCGACGGGCGGGAAGGGAGTTCGGCCCGGACTCGGGCCAGCGACCTAGTCTAGGCCATCCTGGCGCCGCCGTGCAGCACGCCCGGGAGTGACGCGCCTCTCACGCTGTGCGACGACCGACCGCGCAGGTCAGGAGCGCCGCTCCTGCGGCCAGCGCGGGTCGGCGACGGCGTCCCACCGCACCCGCGGCGACCCCTGCTCGAGGCGCTCGGCCAGCTTCTCCCGCCCGGCGCGCACCTGGTTCGACAGGGCGTCGAGGTCCTGCTGGAAGTCGGCCAGGCGCCCGTCGCAGTACGCGTCCGCGTCCGCCCGCAGCGCCGCCGCCCGGGCCTCCGCCTCCGCGACGACTTCCGCCGCGCGCGACTGCGCCTGCACCACGACCTGCTCGGACTGCACCAGCTCGATCGCGCGGGCGCGGGCGGCCGCCACGATCTCCTCCGCCTGGCGGTGCGCGTCGTCCAGGGTGTCGCGGGCGGAGGCGAGCACCTCGTCGGCGCGGGCCACCTGGGTGGGCAACGCGTCGCGCAGCTCGTCGACCAGCGCGAGCGCCTGGTCGCGGTCCAGCTTCACGTTGGTCGACAGCGGCACGGAGCGCGCGTTCTCGACCAGCGCCGCCAGGTCCTCCAGGATGTCCAGCAGCCCGCCGGCGGGGTTGTCCCCCTGGCCGCTCCCGGTCGTGGTCTCGGTCGTCTCGCTCATCCCCTGCTCCTTGCCGTGCTGCGTGCCGTGCTGCTCGCCCTGCTGCTGTGCTGCTCCGTCGTCCGGCTCATCGGCCCAGGGCCGCGCGCACGGCGTCCGCGACGCCGTCCGGCACCAGGTCGTCGAACGGCCCGCCATACCGGGCCACGTCCTTGACCAGCGACGACGCCACGTGCGCGTACCGCTGCTCCCCCGGCACGAAGACCGTCTCGACCCCGGTCAGGTGCCGGTTCATGAGGGCCATCGGCAGCTCGGCGTCGAAGTCCGCCCCGCCGCGCAGGCCCTTGACCACCGCGACCGCCCCGAGCTCGCGACAGAAGTCGACGAGCAGCCCCGGCACCACCTCGACCCGCACGTCCGCGGTCTCGGGGTCGGCCGCGAGCGCCGCCCGGGCCAGCCCCACCCGCTCCTCGGGGCCGAGCAGCGCGTTCTTGGCGGCGTTCCGGGCCACCCCGACCACCACGACGTCGAACATCCGGCGCGCGCGCCGCACGATGTCGAGGTGGCCGAGCGTGATCGGGTCGAACGACCCGGGGCAGACGGCGATGCTCACGCCGTCACGCTAGTACAGCGGGGTGCCGATCCCGGGGAGCGCGGCCGGGCCCGTCGGGACACCATGAGGCATGAGCCCGGAGCCCCTGAGCCCCGCGCCCGACGTGGTGCCCCTGAGGTCGGGGGCGCAGCTCGCGTCGCTGTGGCACGACGTCCTGGCGCCGTCGTTCCCGCCCGAGGAGCTGACGACGTTCGAGGACCTGCGCGAAGGCTGCCGCTCCGGTGCGCAGACGGCGCACGGCGTCGAGCGGGGCGGTCGGGTCACGGCGGGGATCGTCGCCTCGTGGTCGCCGGGCACCCGCGTGCTGCTGGTCGACTACCTCGCGATCGCGCCGGGCGGGCGCGGCGGCGGCCTGGGCGGCCTGCTCCTGGACCGGTCGCTCGCGGCCTGGCGCGCGGCCCTGGGTCCGGCGGTCGTGCTGGCCGAGGTCGAGCACCCGGCCCATCATGCCGCCCACGCCCGGCACGGCGACCCCGCCGCCCGGCTGCGCTTCTACGCCCGCCACGGCGCGCGCGTGCTCGCGCTGCCCTACTTCCAGCCCGGCATGCGCGGGCCGGGCTCGCCGCGGGTCCCGGCCATGCTGCTCGTCGCGCTCGACGCCGACGGCGCGCCGGCCGGGCGGTCCCCGACGTCCGTGCCCGCGGACCCGGTGCGCCGCTTCCTCGCGGAGCACCTCCTCGAGTGCGAGGGCACGATGGTGGGCGACGCGGCGACGCGCCGCCTTCTCGACGCGGCGGCGTCTGACCGGGTCCCGACGGTCGACCCCGCCGACGCCGTGGCGCTGGCGGCCGTGCCCGTCGCGGTCCTGGAGGGCGCGGAGCGCTACGCCCCGTCCGGGCCGTCGGGCCCGACCGGCTCCGCGTAGTGCACCGCCGTCTCCCCGTAGTCCTTGCGGGCGAACGCCTCCAGGCCCGCGGGCCAGGTCGGCTCGGGGCTGCGGGTGGACCGCTCCACCACGACGACGGCGCCCGCGGCCAGCACCCCGGGCGCGGCGAGGTGGGCGAGGACGGTCGCGAGGCCGTCCTCGGCGAGGTCGTAGGGCGGGTCGAGGAAGACGACGTCGTACCCGTGCGCACCGCCGGACCCACCGCCGGACGCCGGGACGACGCCCGCCGCGAACCGCTCCGCGGAGTCGGCGACGACGCGCACCTCCCGCGACAGCCCCAGCGCCGCCACGTTGCGGCGGGCGACGTCCGCCGCGCGCCGGTTCGCGTCGACCAGGACGACGTCGGCGGCGCCGCGGCTCGCGGCCTCGAGCCCGAGCGCGCCGGAGCCCGCGTACAGGTCGAGCACCCGCGCGCCGTCCAGCACGTCGAGGTGGTCCAGCCGGGAGAAGATCGCCTCGCGGACCCGGTCGCTGGTGGGGCGTGTGCCCTTCGGCGGCACCTGCAGCGAGCGCCCGCCGAACCGGCCGGCCACGATCCTCGTCATGGCGCCGAGCGTATCCGCCCCGCTCACCCCGGCAGCGCGACCTCGGCCACGACGGGCAGGTGGTCGCTCGCCGTCCGCCCGAGGGGCGCCACCCGCTCGACGCTCGCCCCGCGGGCGAGGACGTGATCGATCCGGACGACCGGAGCGGCCGCGGGGAACGTGAACCCGAAGACCTGCCGCAGGCCGGTCACCTCGGCCGTGACCGGGGAGAGCGCCCGGTCGTCGAGGGCCGTGTTCAGGTCGCCCGCCACCAGCACGACCGGGGTCTCGTCGGCGGCCAGCTCGGCCCCCAGCCGGGCGATGCTCTCGTCGCGCGCCGCGGTGCCCAGCCCTGTGACGCCCAGTCGCACGGACGGCAGGTGCACCGCGTACAGCCGCACGCCCCCGGGGGCCGGGCCGTCCACCGTGACACGAAGGCCCCGGTCCCAGGACGGGTCGACCCCCACGGGTCGCAGGTCGACCGGTTCCGCCGCGTCCAGCGGGTGTCGCGACCACACCCCGACCGTCCCCTGCAGCGCCCGGTGCGGCAGCTCGTCCCCGAAGGCCTCGGTGAAGGCGGCGGCGAGCGGCGGGGTCACCTCGACGAGCGTGACGACGTCGGGCGCCGCCGCGAGCAGGACGGCGGCCGTGGCCGCGGGGTCCGCGTTGGTGTCGCCGACGTTGTGCTGCACGACGACGAGCCTCCCGCCACCGCGGGACGCCTCGTCCGCACCACCGTCCGGGCCCGGGGCGCCGCCGGGCGGCGGGACGCACACCGCCACCCAGGTCGCGGCGAGGACGGCCGCCGCAGTCGCGGCCGTCGCCGAACGGCGCACCACCGCGCCGACGAGCACCACCGGCACGGCCAGCCCCAGCCAGGGCAGGAACGTCGCGACCAGGCTGCCCAGGCCCCCGACGTCGGGCAACCATCGGTGCCCGGCCAGGAGGAGCGTCACCGCCGCCGCGAGCGCGGCGAGGACCCGCCCCCGCCGCCACACGGTGCCAGGCCGTCGGTCCGAGGGCACCGCGTGCCTCACGTGATCGCGCACGAGCCGGATGCTAGCGGGGCGGGAGGCTGCTCAGGCCCGCTCGAGGAACTCTTCCTGCTCGTCGTCGAGCTGTGCCTCGATCGCCGCGCGCAGCTCCGGGTGGGAGCCCAGCTCGAGGTCGGCGTCGACGACGGCGGTGGCCTCGCGCCGCGCGTCCGCGATGAGGTCGGCGTCCTGGACGACCCGCAGCAGCCGCAGCGAGCTGGAGCGCCCGGACTGGGCGGCCCCGAGCACGTCGCCCTCGGAGCGCAGCTCGAGGTCCAGGGTGGCGAGCCGGAAGCCGTCGGTGGTCTCCGCGAGCGCCTCGACCCGGGTCGCGGCGGGCGTGCCGGGCTGCGCCGTGGAGACCAGGAGGCACAGCCCCGGCGCGGAGCCGCGCCCGACGCGGCCGCGCAGCTGGTGGAGCTGGGACAGGCCGAACCGGTCGGCGTCGAAGACGACCATCACCGTGGCGTCGGGCACGTCCACGCCCACCTCGATCACCGTGGTGGAGACGAGCACCTGCAGCTCGCCGGCCGCGAAGCGCGCCATCGCGGACTCCTTGTCCGCGGGCGCCATCTGACCGTGCAGCACGCCGACGTCGAGGCCCGCGAGCGCGGGCGTCTCGCGCAGCATGTCCGCCACCTCGAGCACCGCGCGCAGCGGCGGGCGGTCGCTCGCCCCGGCGGCGTCGCCGTCCATGAGCTCGAGCAGGTCGGGGACGTCGTCGAAGTCCTTGGCCGCGGCGCCGCCGCCCGCGGGGAGGTCCTCGTCGGGGTCGATCCGTGGGCACACGACGTACGCGCGGTGCCCCTTGTCGACCTCCTCGCGCACGCGCGACCAGGTGCGCTCCATCCACCGCGGGTTGCCGGCGGGCACGACGTGCGACGTGATGCCGGCCCGCCCGGCGGGCACCTGCGTGAGCGACGACGTCTCCAGGTCGCCGAACACCGTCATCGCGACCGTGCGCGGGATGGGCGTGGCCGTCATCACCAGGACGTGCGGAGCGACGCGCCCCTTGGCGCGCAGCGCGTCGCGCTGCTCGACGCCGAACCGGTGCTGCTCGTCGACGACGACGAGGCCCAGGTCGGCGAACTGCACCTGGTCGCCCAGCAGGGCGTGCGTGCCCACGACGATCCCCGCCTCGCCGCTCGCCGCCTGCAGCAGCGCCTCCTTGCGGGCGGCCGCACCGAGCGAGCCGGTGAGCAGCGCCACCCGGGTGCCGTGGGCCGCGCCCCCCAGCAGCCCGCCCTCGGCGAGCGACCCCAGGAGCTGTCGCAGCGTGCGGGCGTGCTGCGCCGCGAGCACCTCGGTGGGCGCGAGCAGCGCGGCCTGGCCGCCGGCGTCGACCACCTGCAGCATCGCCCGCAGCGCCACGACCGTCTTGCCGGAGCCCACCTCGCCCTGCAGCAGGCGCTGCATGGGGCGCGCCTGCGCGAGCTCGTGCGCCAGGTCCTCGCCGACCGATCGCTGCCCGTCCGTCAGCGTGAACGGCAGGCCCGCGTCGAAGTCGGCGAGCAGGCTCGCCTCCCCCTCCGCCCGCAGCGGGCGCGCCGTCGCCTCCTGCTCGGCGGCGTGCGCCCGGCGCTGCGCGAGCGCGGCCTGCAGCACGAACGCCTCCTCGAAGCGGAACCGGTGCCGTGCCTGCTGCCACGCCCGCTGGTCCACGGGATGGTGGATCGCGCGCAGGGCGTCGAGCCGGCTCGGCAGCCCGTGCCGCGCCCGGACCTCGTCGGGCACCGGGTCCTCGACGTCCGCCTCGGTCAGCGGGTCGAGGACCGTGCGCACGGCCCGCTGGATGCGCCAGGAGGGCACCGACGACGACGCGGGGTAGATGGGGATGGGGCGGCTCGCCTCGAACATCGCCTCCTCGGCGTCGTCCGCGTCGACGCCCACGAGGACGTAGTCCGGGTGGGTGAGCTGGCGGGTGCCGCGGTACTCGCTCACCACCCCCGTGAACAGCCCCACGCGCCCCGGCCGCAGCTTGTCCTCGTGCGGCCGCAGCGCGCCGGCACGCTTGGCGAAGAACGTCAGCGCCAGCTCGTGCCGGCCGTCCGTCACGGTCGCCTGGAGCATGGCACCCGCGCGCGAGCGCATCGTCCGGACCGTCGCGCGCGCCACCCGCGCCATCACCGTGACGTGCTCGCCGAGCGCCAGCCGGTCCATGTCCGTGAGCGTGCCGGGGTCGCCGTACCGGCGCGGGTAGTGCCGCAGCAGGTCCCCGACCGTGGTCAGCCCCAGCTTGTCCAGCGGGCCCGCGCTGCGCGCCCCCAGCACCTTGGCCAGCGTCTCGCCCTCGCGCCCGGTCATGCGGACCCCTCGGCGTCGTCCACGAGCGGCTCGACGCCGATCGCCACGTGGTCCCCGGGGCGGCCGGTGCGCATCACCACGACGTCCGCGCCGTCGGAGACGGCGGCCGCCCGCGCCGCGAGCACCTCGACCGTGGAGTCGGGCACGTCGTCGTCGGGCAGCAGCGTGACGATCGCGGTGGGGGCGCCCGCCACGAGCCGCTTGACGATCGCGCCCACCGTGACGGCCGGCCCGCCACCGACGCGCAGCCCGGCGACCACGGCGCCGACGGCGGCCGGGACACCCGCGTCCAGCTCTCGCGGGTCGTCGAGCACAGCGGCCAGCGCCGACATCCCCGCCACGAGGTGGACGTCCCCCGGCGCGACGACCCGCACGATCTCGGGCACCTCGTCCGGGCCGTCCGCGGGTGCGGCGCCGTCGTCCGCGCCGTCGGAGGCCACCTGCAGCGGCTCGGGCGCCAGGACGAGCACCCGCGGGGCGCCCGCCCCGCGGGCCGCGGCGGCGAGGTCGTCGGCCGTGGGCGGCACGTCCAGGTCCAGCACCACCACGGCGCCGCCGCGCGCGAGCTCGGCGGCCAGTGCCGGCGCCGCCGTGGTGACGACCACCGCCCACCGGTCGGGCGGCACGGCGAGGTGGCGCACGGACACCCGCGACACCGCGCCACGCGAGGCCCAGCGCCGTGCCACGCCCAGCGCCGCGTCGAGGTCGGCGGTGTGGACGTGAGCCTGCCAGAGCGACCTGTCGGTGTCGTCGGTGCCACCCGAGCCGTCGGCCGCTCCGCCCACCACGACGACCGAGCTCCCCACGTCGTCCAGGTCCGCCCGCAGCGCGTCCGCCACCGCGCCGGGGCTGAAGCTCGCCGCGGAGGCGGAGCGCTCCAGCACGAACATGAGCTCGACGTCGTCGGTCGGGTCGCCGCCGTGCGCGTGGTCGTGCTCGTGGTCGTGCTCCTGCGCGTGGCGCTGCCGGTCCGCCACCGGCGCGCCGAAGTCCGTTCCCGGGGCGCCCCCCGGCGCGGCGTGGCCCGCGGCACGGGCGGCGGGGGCGGCGTGGCCGCGCAGGTCGAGATCCAGCAGCACGGGGCCGATGCTGCCGTCCGCCTCCGACACGCCCTCCAGCTCCCCGGCGGAGACCGCCCGCTGCGCCGCCGCCAGGGACCGCAGCACCAGGACGAGCCCGCAGGCGCCGGCGTCGAGCACGCCCGCGGCGCGCAACGGCTCCAGCGCCCCCACGCTGCGCAGGGCCGCCTCCCGCGCGCCGCGGCACGCGGCGTCGGTCGTGGACAGCCGTGCCGGGGCGCCGGCCGGGCCGACCATCCCGCCGGCCTCGGCGTGCCGGGCGGCCGCCGCGGCCGACTCCGCGGCCGTGAGGATCGTGCCGGGCGCGGGGTGCGCGACCGCGTGGCGCGCAGTGCGGGCGGCGACGTCGAGCGCGATGGCGAGGCTGTCGCCGCGCGTGGCCGCGAGCGTGAGACCGCGCAGCCACTCGCTGAGGATCACCCCCGAGTTCCCCCGGGCGCCGAGCAGCGCGGCCCGCGCGGCGAGCCGCAGCAGGCGCCCTCCGCCGGCCTCGGACGGCGCGGTGCGGACGGCTGCCGCGGCGTCGCGGACGGTGAGATACATGTTGGTGCCGGTGTCGCCGTCGGCCACCGGGAAGACGTTCACGCGGTCGATCTCGGCGCGGGCCTCGGCCAGCGCGCGGGCGGCGGTGCTCAGCCAGGCACGGACGACGATGGCGTCGAGGAGCTCGGGCTGGTGCACGCCCCCACCGTAGCGGTGAGACACCCCACGTTGAGGGGCACTCCCGTGATCGGCTATCCTCGTGTGGTTGCCCGGCCAGTTCCGGGCTCCCCCAACCACCAAGCTTCACGCCCTGCTGCCCTGGCGCGGGTCGTGTCACGACGATTCAGGAGAGACCGTGGCTGCCAACTGCGACGTCTGCGGCAAGGGCCCGGGCTTCGGGCACAGCATCTCGCACTCCCACATCCGCACGAAGCGCCGCTGGAACCCGAACATCCAGCGCGTCCGTGCCGTGGTCGCGGGCACCCCCAAGCGTGTGAACGTCTGCACGTCCTGCCTCAAGGCGGGCAAGGTCACGCGCCAGGCCTGAGCCTGCGGCACCGGGCGCGCCCGGTGCATGACGCTTCACGAGACGCCCGTCGGGATCTTCCCGGCGGGCGTCTCGGCGTCCCCTCACAGGGCCGCACCACCACGCGCTCACCGGCAAAGAATTCGTGAAGGATTCACCAAACGGCCTTGGCCGGCGCGGCGCCGACGTGGCACCCTGAGCAGATGATCGTGCAGACCGACAGCGACGTGGAGATCCGGCCCGCCGCGGTGACCGACGCAGGGCGGATCGCCCAGGTGCACCTCATCTCGTGGAAGGGCGCCTACGCCAGCGTGCTGCCGGCCGAGTACCTCGACTCCCTCGACGCGACCGAGCGCGCCGCCCAGTGGCAGCAGATCCTCGACGAGGGCACCCGCACCACGCTCGTCGCCGAGGGCGACGGCCGCCTCCTGGGCTTCGCGAGCTACGGCCCGTCGCGCGACGAGGACGCCGAGGACGGCGACCTCGAGCTGTACGCGATCTACCTCGACCCCGAGTCCTGGGGACGCGGCGTGGCCCGCGACCTCATGCGCACGGTCCTGTCCGACGTCCCCGACGGCGTGCCGATGTCGCTGTGGGTGCTCGCGCAGAACGAGCGGGCGCAGCACTTCTACCGCCGCCACGGTTTCCAGGCCGACGGCGTCGAGCGCATGGACGACATCGGCGACACCCCGGTCACCGAGGTCCGCTACCGCCGCGGCTGACCCGCCCCGCGCCTCAGCCGCCGAAGTGGTCCCACCCGCCGCGCGCGGCGGGCTCCGCGCCGTCGACGGTGACGGTGGCCGGCCCGGGCCGCACGCTCCCTACCCGCCGGAACGACTCCGGGAGCGCGACGTCGGGCGGGAACGCCGCCAGCAGGCCGTGGTCCTCTCCCCCGGTGAGCGCCCAGCCCAGCGCGGCGCCGGCCGCGTCGTCGCCGCCCAGGCCCAGCGCCTCGGCGGCGGGCAGCAGCCGCTCGACGTCGGCCGCGAGCGCGGACGTCTCCACGTCGATGCGCACGCCGCTCGCGCGGGCGAGCCGTCCGGCGTCGCGCAGCAGCCCGTCCGAGACGTCGAGCATCGCGGTCGCCCCGCAGCGCGCCGCCGTCGGGCCCGCGGCGAGCGGCGCCGCCGGGCGCAGGTAGCCGGCGACGCAGGCGCCGACACCTGCCGCGTCGTCGACGGTCGTCGCGTCGGCGGGGCCCGCCGCTCCGGCGTCGAGCAGCGCGAGGCCCGCCGCCGACAGCCCGCGGTGCCCGGCGTAGGCGAGCACGTCGCCGGGCCGTGCGCCCGCCCGCGTCACGGGCGCGCGGCCCTCGAGGTCGCCGTGCGCGGTCACGGCCACGACCACGGCCTCCCCGCCCGACAGGTCCCCGCCCACGACGCCCGCCCCGACCGGCGCGGACACGTCCGCCAGCCCGCGGGCGAGGCCGGTCACCCAGTCGACCGGCAGGTCCCCCGGGACCACGAGCGACACGACCAGCGACGTGGGGCGCGCGCCCATCGCCGCGACGTCCGCGAGGTTCGCCGTCGCCGCCCGCGCGCCGACGTCCTCCCCGCCCGACCAGCGGCGGCGGAAGTGCCGGTCCTCGACGAGCACGTCCGTCGTGACGACGAACCGTGCGTCCGGCGCCGCGACCACCGCCGCGTCGTCCCCCGGGCCGAGGACGGTAGCGGACCCGGCGGGCAGGAGCGGGAAGATCCGGGCGAGCAGCTCCTCCTCGGACAGGTCGCGCACGAGGGTGCGGGTGGCGTCGGTCACGGGACGACTGTAGGCGGTCGGCGGGCGCGTCCCGCCCGGTAGCGTGGTCGCCGTGCCCCGCCGTGTCCTGATGTCGTCCCGTGCCGCCCGCGCCGCCGCGCTGGGCGTCCTCGTCCTCCCGCTGGCGGCCTGCGCCACCACGATCGGCGCCACGCCCGCCGACGACGCCGCGAACCCGGACTGCGCGCCCGTCATGCTCGCGCTGCCCGACGTGCTCGCGGGCGACCTCGAGAAGGCGAAGACCAACGCGCAGGCCACCGCCGCCTGGGGCGAGCCCGGGGCCGCCGTGACCCTGCGCTGCGGCGTCACCCCGCCCGGGCCGTCCCCCGACTGCCAGCGGGTCGAGTCCCCGGGCGGCGCCGTCGACTGGATCGTCGAGGCCGGCGAGGACGGCACCTGGCGGTTCACCACCTACGGCCGCGAGCCCGCCGTCGAGGTCGTGGTGCCGCCGTCGGTCACCGAGGACCACTCGACGTCGTTCGTCGGCGACCTCGCCCAGGCCGTGAGCAACGTGGCGCCGACGGCGCAGTGCAGCTGACGGGAGCCTGACGGGCGCACCCGCGCGCGTGTCGGCCGCCCGTGGCACGGTGGCGGGATGGACCAGCGCCTGAGCCTCGTCACCCTCGTCGTCGCCGACCTCGCCGCCACCCGCCGCTTCTACGTGGAGGGCCTGGGCTGGGAACCGCTCCTCGAGGCGCCCGGCGAGGTGCTGATGGTCCAGGTCGGCCCACACGTGGTGCTGTCGATGTGGGACGAGGCGCACGCCACCGAGGAGATCGGTCCGGTGGTGCGGGGCGGCACGGCGCCGCTGACGCTCGCGCACAACGTCGCGAGCCCCGCCGAGGTGGACGCCGTCCTCGAGCACGCGCGCCGCGCCGGCGCGGCGACCGTCCGCGACGGCGTCCGGCGCGAGTGGGGCGGCTACTCCGGCTACTTCACCGACCCCGACGGGTTCCTGTGGGAGGTCGCGCACGCGCCGGGGCCGCTCGGCGAGCTGGTGGTGCCCTGACCCGCCGGGCAGGCCGTGGTCAGCCCAGGGCGGTCAGCGGAGCCCGGTCGGCCGCTCGAGGGCGAGCTGGATGAGCTCGTCGACGAGCTCGGGGTAGCTCACGCCCGAGGCCTCCCACATGCGCGGGTACATCGAGAACGGCGTGAACCCCGGCATGGTGTT
Source organism: Isoptericola sp. NPDC019482 (assembly GCF_040632295.1). Taxonomy (NCBI): domain Bacteria; kingdom Bacillati; phylum Actinomycetota; class Actinomycetes; order Micrococcales; family Promicromonosporaceae; genus Isoptericola; species Isoptericola sp. NPDC019482. The sequence goes on along the minus strand of NZ_JBEYBQ010000012.1, from coordinate 35,372 downwards.
GATCTCGTTGACGATCACGCGCTGGTCGGGGGTGACGAAGACGTCGACCCGGGACAGCCCCTCGGCCTCCACGGCCTCGAAGGTGCGCACCGCGACCTCGCGGATCTCGTCGATGACGGGCTGCGGCAGCTCGGCCGGGCAGCGCAGGTCGACGTGCGCCTCGTCGAGGTACTTCGCCTCGAAGTCGTAGAACGCGTGGCTGTCGTGGTCGACGATGATCTCGCCCGGCAGCGACGCACGCGCCCGGGCGCCGTCGTGCCCGCCGAGCACGGCGCACTCGATCTCGCGGCCCTCGATCCCGGCCTCCACGACGACCTTGGGGTCGTGCTCGCGCGCGGCGTCGACGGCGGCGGGCAGGTCGGCCAGGTCGTCGACGCGCGTGATGCCGAGCGACGACCCCGCGCGCGCGGGCTTGACGAACAGCGGCAGGCCCAGCGGCTCGACGGCGGCGACGCACGCCGCGCGGTCCCGCTCCCAGTCCCGGGGCCGGATCACGACGTACGGGCCGACGGCGAGGCCCTGGCCCGCGAGGACGAGCTTCATGAAGTGCTTGTCCATGCCGACGGCCGACGCGAGCACCCCCGCGCCGACGTAGTGCACGTCCGACAGCTCCAGCAGGCCCTGCACCGTGCCGTCCTCGCCGAACGGGCCGTGCAGCAGCGGGAAGACGACGTCGACCTCGCCGAGCAGCGCGGGCACCTGGCCCGGCTCCAGCACGCGCAGGGTGCGCTCGCCCTGCGTCAGCGACAGCACCACCTCGGCGCCCGAGTCGGCGGTCACCTCCGGCAGGCGGCCGTCGGTGATCTGCCAGCGCTCCGGGTCGTCGGCCGCGATCACCCAGCGGCCCTCACGCGTGATGCCCACGGGCACGACGTCGTAGCGGTCGCGGTCGATCGCGCGCAGCACGCCCGCGGCGGTGGACGCGGAGATGGCGTGCTCGCCCGAGCGGCCGCCGAACAGCACGGCGACGCGGGTCTTGCGCGGGGTGCCGTCGCCCGCGGTCGGGACGGCGGGAACGGGGCTCGTCGTGGGAGCGGTGGCGTCGGACATCGCCGCCCAACCTACCGGACCCGGCCCGCCGTCCCGACCTCCTCAGCGGGCGCGGAGCTCCTTGCGCAGGATCTTGCCCGCGGCGGACTTCGGGACCGCGTCGACGAACTCCACGACCCGCACCTTCTTGTACGGGGCGACCTGCTCGGCGACGAAGGTCTGCACGTCGTCGGCGTCGAGTGTGCTGCCCCCGGCCCGCACGACGAACGCCTTCGGCACCTCCCCCGACTCCGGGTCGGGGACGCCGATCACGGCGGCGTCCGCGATCTCGGGGTGGGTGAGCAGCAGCGCCTCCAGCTCCGCCGGCGCCACCTGGTAGCCCTTGTGCTTGATGAGCTCCTTGAGGCGGTCGACGACGGTGAACGCGCCGTCGGCGTCGACCGTCACGATGTCGCCGGTGTGCAGGAAGCCGTCCGGCTCGAGGGTGTCGCGGGTGGCCTGCTCGTCGGCGAGGTAGCCGACCATGACGTTGGGCCCGGCGCACAGCAGCTCGCCGGGCGCGCTCACGCCCTCGGCCGGCGGCGCGATCGCCTCCCCCGTCGCCGGGTCGACGACCCGGGCGAGCATGTTCGGCACCAGCAGGCCGACCGTGCCGGGCGAGATGTCGGTCCGGTCGACCGGCACGACGTGCGACACCGGCGACATCTCCGACATCCCGTAGCCCTGCAGCACCCGGGCACCGGGCAGCCGGCGGCCCACGGCCTCGGCCAGGTGCTCGTCGAACGGCGCCGCCCCCGACATGAGGATCCGCACGCTGGACAGGTCCCGGTCGGCGGCCGCGGGGTGCTTGGCGAGCGCCAGCGCGATCGGCGGCGCCACGAACAGCACGGTGGACCGGTGCTGCTCGACGACGCGCAGGTACTCCGCGAGGTCGAACCGCGGCAGCGTGACGAGCGTGGAGCGCTGGTAGATCGCGCCGTTCATCAGCACCGTCATGCCGTAGATGTGGAAGAACGGGAGCACCGCGGGGATGACGTCGTCGCGCGTGAGGGGCAGGTACGCCTCCGTCTGCACGACGTTCGCCACGAGGTTGCGGTGGGTGAGCATCACGCCCTTCGGCAGCCCGGTCGTGCCGGACGAGTACGGCAGCACGGCGAGGTGGGTGCGCGGGTCGAACGCGACGTCGGGCGCGGCGTGGCCGCCCGCGAGGAGCTCGCCGAGCGACGGGTGCCCGTCCGCGCCGTCGAGCACGACGACGTCGGCGGGCGCGAGCCCCGCGGCGTCGGCGCCGGCCTCGGCGGCCGGCAGCAGCGCCGACACCGTCACGAGCGACTTCGCCCCCGACGACTCGAGCTGCTTGGCCACCTCGCGGCCGGAGGCGAGCGCGTTGATCGTGGTCACCGTGATGCCGGCCCGCAGCAGGCCGTGGAAGACGGCGACGAACGCGGGCACGTTGGGGCTGTGCAGGGCCACGACGTCCCCGACGGCCAGGCCGCGGGCGGCGAACGCCCCGGCGATCGCGTCCACGCGGTCGCGCAGCTCCCCGTACGTCGTCGTGGCGCCGCTCGGGCCGTCGACCAGCGCGACCCGGTCGGCGTCGGCGCCGTCGAGCGACGCGAAGAGGAACTCGTAGAGGGTGACGTCGGGGATCTCGACGTCGGGGTGCGGGCTGCGGATCACGGAACGGTCGGCGGCGGTGTCGACGCCCGTGTCGGCGCTGGTCTCGGGCAACAGGTCGGACATGGCGGTCCCCTTCGTGCGGCACGGTCCTCGTCGACCGTGTGCACGGGAGCGTAGCGCCGGGAACCGATGGCGCGGGAGCGACGTTGGGGCGATCGTGGACATCACGAACGACACGACCGCCCTCGCGGCGCCCGCGGCCGAGGACCAGGCCGCGCCCGCCGACGATCCCAGTCATAGTCCGGGCTCGACGCAGCCCCCGACCCCGCTCGACCCTGAGGCGGTGCGCCACCGGTGACCGCCGTCCTCTCCCTCCTCCTCGGCATCCTGGTGATCCTCGTGATCACCGCGGCGACGGCGTACTTCGTCGCCCAGGAGTTCGCCTACATGACCGTGGACCGCTCCCGGCTCGCCGCCCGCGCGGAAGCCGGTGACGCGACCGCGAAGCGGGCCCTCGCCGTCACGCGCCGCACGTCCTTCGTGCTCTCGGGCGCCCAGCTCGGCATCACCGTGACCGGCCTGCTGGTCGGCTACGTGGCCGAGCCCCTGGTGGGCGACGCGCTGGGCACCCTGCTCGGCGGCGTCGGCGTCCCGACCGGCGTGGGCGTGGCCGTCGGCACCGTCGCGGCCCTCGTCGTCTCGACGCTGGTGCAGATGCTCTTCGGTGAGCTGTTCCCGAAGAACCTCGCCATCGCCCGCCCCGAGCCCACGGCCCTGCGCCTGGCCGGCTCGACGACGGCGTACCTCACCGTGCTCGGCTGGCTCATCGCCGTCTTCGACAAGGCGTCGAACGCGCTGCTGCGGCTGCTGCGCATCGAGCCCGTGCACGACGTCGAGCACTCCGCCACCGCCCGCGACCTGGAGCACATCGTCGCGGACTCCCGCGAGAGCGGCGACCTGCCCGACGACCTGTCGGTGCTGCTCGACCGCATCCTCGACTTCCCGCAGCACGACGTCGAGCACGCCATGATCCCGCGCTCGCGCGTCGGCACCGTCGACCCCGCCCTCACGGTGGGCGAGCTGCGCACGCTCATGGCGGGCGGCCACTCCCGCTACCCGGTGGTGGACGACGAGGACCGCGCGCTCGGCGTCGTCCAGCTCACCGACCTGCTGCGGACCGGCCTCGACGACGCCGCGCCCGTCACCGAGCTCATGCGGCCGGTGACCGTCCTGCCCACCCTCATGGCGCTGCCCGACGCCCTCGCCGAGCTGACGCGCACCCGCAACCAGCTCGCCGTCGTCGTCGACGAGTACGGCGGCTTCGCGGGCGTCCTCACCCTCGAGGACCTCGCGGAGGAGCTCGTCGGCGAGATCACGGACGAGCACGACCCGGCCCTGCCGGTCACCGTGTCGTCCGAGGACGACGGCGCGTGGGTGATGGGCGGCGACGTCCACCTCGACGAGGCGGAGCGCGCCATCGGGCACGACCTGCCGCGCGGCGACCACGAGACCGTCGCCGGGCTGCTCATCGCGCAGACCGGCGCGCTCCCCCGCGCCGGCGACACGGTGACGGTGGACCTGCCGCCCGACCCTGCGGACCTGGTGCACGACGAACCCCGTCACCGGCGGCTGGAGGTCGAGGTGATCTCGGTCGAGCGGCACGTGCCCCACCTGGTGCGCGTACGGCTCTTCGAGGACGCCACGCAGGACGCCCCGCAGGACAGCAGGGAGGGCGCGGTCGAGCCCGCCCCGGACGTCACGCCGGCCCCCGCGAAGGAGGACGACCGATGAGCAACCCGTGGGTCGTCGTCGCGGCGACCGTCGTCATCATCGCGCTCAGCGCGTTCTTCGTGGCCGTGGAGTTCGCCCTGCTCGGGGCGCGCCGTCACCGGCTGGAGGACGCCGCCCCGCGCAGCCGCTCCGCCCGGGCGGCGCTGCGCAGCTCGTCCGAGCTCACGCTGCTGCTCGCCGGGTCGCAGCTCGGCATCACGGCCTGCACCCTGGCGCTCGGCGCCGTGACCAAGCCGGCCGTGCACCACTGGCTCACGCCGCTGTTCGCGGCGTGGGGCGCCCCGTACTGGGTGGCCGACGTCGCGGGCTTCGTGCTCGCGCTGATCATCGTCACCTTCCTGCACCTCGTGGTGGGCGAGATGGCCCCCAAGTCGTGGGCCATCGCGCACCCCGAGGCGTCCGCCACGCTCCTCGCGCTGCCGATGCGGGCGTTCATGTGGGTCACCCGGCCCGTGCTGCGCTGGCTCAACGCGCTGGCCAACCGGTGCCTGCGGGCCGTCGGCGTGGAGCCGGTGGACCACATCGAGGCGGGTCACGACCCGGCCACGTTGCGGCACCTCGTGGAGCACTCCGTGAACGTCGGCGCGCTCGACGCCACGTACTCCACGCAGATCGCCGGGGCGCTCGAGCTCGAGACGCTCACCGTCGACTCCCTGGTGCCGGCGGGCGCACGCCCCACCGCCGTCACCACGGACGCCACGGCCGCGGACGTGCGGGCCGCGTCCGTCGCGTCCGGCCACCTGCGCATCCTGGTGCGCGACGGCGGTGTCGACGGCGGTGTCGACGGCGGTGGTGACGGCAGTGTCGCCGGCGGTGGTGACGGCGAGGTGACCGGCGTCGTGCACGTGCGCGACACCCTGCTGCTCGCCGACGACGCCCCCGTGGCGCCCGTGGCGCGCGCACCGTTCGTGCTCGACGCGTCGACCACCGTGCACGCGGCGATCTCGTTGCTGCGGGAGGCGGGCGAGCAGCTCGCGCTGGTGCGTCGTGACGGGCGCACGGTGGGTGTCGTCACGCTGGCCGACGTGCTGCACCGTCTGCTCCCCGAGCCCGTCGCCGCGGCCGACTGACCGTCGTCGTACGGTGAGGGCATGCCGCCCTCACCGTACGACGCGCCGTCACCGCTCTCGACCCCCCGGCAGATCCTCACCGACGAGCTCCTCGAGACCATCCGCGGCCGCGCGGCGGCGTACGACCGCGAGAACGCGTACTTCGCCGACGACCTCGCCGACCTCAAGGCGGCCGGGTACCTCCAGGCCATGGTGCCGCAGCACCTGGGCGGCGCCGGGCTGACCCTGCGCGAAGCCGCCCGCGAGCAGGCTCGGCTCGCCGGCGCCGCTCCCGCGACGGCGCTCGCGGTGAACATGCACCACGTGTGGGTGGGCGTGGCCCGGTTCCTCACGCGACGCGGCGACCACTCCCTCGACTGGCTGCTCGAGGAGACCGCGCACGGCGAGGTCTTCGGCTTCGGCTACTCCGAGGCGGGCAACGACCTGGTGCTGCTCGGCTCGCGCACCGAGGCCCGCCCCGACGGTGAGGGCGGGTACTCCTTCCACGGCACGAAGATCTTCACGTCCAACTCCCCCGGCTGGACCCGCCTGGGCGTCATGGGCCTGGACGACGCGACCGACCCCGACGACCCGCGCATCGTGCACGCCTTCGTCACGCGCGACGGCGGCGGCTTCGAGATCAAGGACGACTGGGACACGCTCGGCATGCGGGCGTCGCAGTCCTGCACCACCGTGCTCGACGGCGCGCACGCCCCCGCCGACCGCGTGCTGCGCCGTATCGCGCCCGGCCCCAGCCTCGACCCGTACGTGCTGGGCATCTTCACCAGCTTCGAGATCCTGCTCGCGAGCGTGTACCTGGGCGTCGCCGACCGCGCGCTGGCCCTCGCCGTCGAGACGGTGGGCAAGCGCCGCTCGATGAAGACCGGCAAGGCGTACTCGCAGGACCCGGACATCCGCTGGCGCATCGGCACGGCCGCCCTCGCGCTCGACGGCCTGTGGCCGCAGCTCGACCTGGTGGCCGGCGAGGTCGACGCCCAGGTCGACAAGGGTGCGGGGTTCTTCCGCTCGACGGCGGGGCTCAAGGTCCGCGTGACGGAGACGGCGCGGCAGGTCGTGGACGAGGCGATCCGCTGCTCCGGCGGCTCCACGTACTTCAACCGCTCCGAGCTGGGGCGGCTCTACCGCGACGTCCTGGCCGGCATCTTCCACCCCAGCGACGACGAGTCCGCGCACTCCACCGTCGCGCAGGCGGTGCTCGGCCCGCTCGAGGTCTGACCTTCTGCCGAGTTGTCAGAGCCACGTGGGGGTATGGCACCACCTGGCTCTGACAACTCCCCGAGCTCGCGACCTGTCAGAGCCACGGAGGGATATAGCCCGGCGTGGCTCTGACAGGTCCGGGGTCAGGCGGAGGCGCCGTCCAGCCGGGCGAGCTCGTCGGGGGTGAGCTCCAGCGTCATGGAGCGCAGCAGCGCCCCGAGCTGACCCGTGTGCCGGGCGCTGGCGATGGGCGCGACGACGGTCGGCTGCGCGCGCAGCCAGGCCAGCGCGACGGACGCGACGGGCACGTCGTGGGCGGCGGCGACGTCGTCGAGAGCGGCCAGCACGCGCCGCCCGCGGTCGTCGAGGTAGCGCGCCGCGCCCTGGGCACGCGGGCTGTCGGGCGCCTCGCCGTCGCGGTAGGTCCCGGCGAGGAAGCCGGAGGCGAGCGCGTAGTACGGCAGCACCCCGAGCCCGTGCCGCTCGGCGGCCCGCCGCAGCCCGTCCTCGAAGCCGCGCTCCACGAGGTTGTAGTGCGGCTGCAGGGCCACGGGGCGGTGCAGCCCGGCGGCGTCGACGGCGGCGAACCACTCGTCGATCCGCTCCGGCGTGTAGTTCGAGACGCCGATCTCGCGCACGAGGCCGTCGTCGACGAGTGCCGAGAACGCCGCGGCAGTCTCCGAAAGCGGGGTGTCGGCGTCGTCGAAGTGCGCGTAGTACAGGTCGATGCGGTCGGTGCCCAGCCGCTTCAGGGACGCCTCCGCCGCCGCGCGCACGGTCGGCGCCGCCAGCCCGCGGAACTCCGGGTGCGTGGAGACCTTGGTCGCGACCAGCACGTCGTCGCGGCGCCCGGTGTGGGCCAGCCAGCGTCCGATCGTCGCCTCGCTCTCTCCCCCGGAGTTGCCGGGCACCCAGGCGGAGTAGCCGTCGGCCGTGTCGAGCATCCGGCCGCCGGCGTCGACGAACGCGTCGAGGACGGCGAAGGACGCCGCGTCGTCGGCCGTCCAGCCGAACACGTTGCCGCCCAGCACCAGGGGCGCCGCGTCGAGGTCGAGGGAGCCGAGCGCGGGGCCGGCCGGGGCAGAGTTCGTCGCCTGGGTCACAGCACGCACAAGCACGGCGGCGCCCGCGGCATTCCCGGGCCGCTACGATCCCGCCTCATGACGCTGCGCAGGGGCACGGTCGCCCGGTACGCCGTCGGGTCCGTCGGTACCGGCGGGTTCGCGACGCTCCCCGGGCTGGTGCTGGTCTTCTACCTCACCGACACGCTCGGCGTCGCGGCCGGGCTCGCGGGCCTCCTGGTCACCGCGGCGAAGGTGTGGGACGTCGTCATCGACCCGCTGATCGGCGCCGCCAGCGACCGCGAGCGCGCCCGCACCGGCCGTCGTCGGCGCCTCATGGTGGTGGGCGGCCTCGCCCTGCCGGTGTTCTTCACCCTGACGTTCGCCGTCCCCGCCTCCCTCGCCCCCGCGGCCGCCGCGACCTGGGTGCTCCTCGCGTTCCTCGCGGCAGCGACGGCGTTCAGCCTCTTCCAGGTGCCGTACATCGCCCTGCCCGCCGAGCTCGCCGACACCTACGACGCCCGCACCCGCCTCCTGACCGCGCGGGTGGTGGTGCTCACCGCCGCGATCCTGCTGTTCGGCGGCGGCGGGCCCGCGCTGCGCGGCCTCGGGGGCGACGACGAGCGGCTCGGCTACCTGCTGATGGCCGTGGCGGCGGCCCTCGTGCTGGGGGCGGCGCTGCTCGTCGCGTCGACGGTCGAGGCCTCCGCGGGGCCGCCCGCCCCGCCCCGGCCGGTCCCGGCACGCGCCCGCCTGGCCGCGCACTACCGCGAGGGCGTCGGGCTGCTGCGCTCGAGCCGACCGTTCCGCACGCTGCTCGGCACCTTCGTGCTGCAGGCCCTGGCCACCGGCGCCATGCTCGCGGGCGCCCAGTACGTCGCGACGTGGGTGCTGCGCGACACCGCAGCGGTGACGTTCCTGTTCGTCGCCCTGGTGGGGCCGGCGCTCGTCGTGACGCCGGGCTGGGGCGTCCTCGCGCGCCGCGTCGGCAAGGAGCGGGCGTTCCGGATGGCGTCCGTGCTGTTCGCCGTGGCGGCGCTCGCGCTGCTCCCCCTCGCCTGGGCTCCCGGCGCCTGGGTGTACGGGCCCGTCGCCCTGGCGGGCGCGGCGTACGCCGGGATGCAGTCGCTGCCGATGGCGATGCTGCCCGACGTCATCGCGCACGACGCCCACGTGACGCGCACGGACCGGGCCGGCGCGTTCGGCGGCGTCTGGACCGCGGGCGAGACCACCGGCATGGCGCTCGGCACCACGCTGCTGACCGTGGTCCTGGCCGTCACCGGCTACGTCGAGTCCACCGGCGGGCAGGCCGTCGCCCAGCCCGACGCCGCCGTGCTCGGCATCGTCGCGTCGTTCAGCCTCCTGCCCGCGCTGCTCGTGGCCGCGAGCCTGCTGCCGCTCGGTCGCTACCCGCTGCGCCGGCGCGACGTGGACTCCGCCCGCCCCGCCCCCACCCTCGGCACGCCCGACCACCAGGAGACCCCGTGAACCGCCCCGCCCTGCCCGCCGACGCTCTCGACGATCGCTTCGACCTGGCTCAGGAACCCGCCGCCGTGCTCGCCACGCTGGCTGCCCTGCGTCGGCACGACGCCCCCACCCACGGCGGCCGCGTGCTCAGCTACGTCTACGACCCGGGCGTGCCCGAGCTGGACGCGCTCGCGGGCGACGCGGCCCGCGCCATGCAGCCCGTCAACGGGCTCGACCCGACGACGTTCGGCTCGGTGGCCGCCCTGGAGCGCGACGTCGTGGCCTTCGCGCGCGACCTGCTCGGCGGCGACGCCGACACCGTCGGCACCGTGACCAGCGGCGGCACGGAGAGCTGCCTGCTCGCGGTGCAGTCCGCGCGCGACACGTGGCTCGCCGCCCGCGGGTTGCGGCCGGGTGAGGCTCGCCCCCGGCTGGTCGCGCCGATCACGGTCCACGCCGCGTTCCAGAAGGCCGCGCACCTGTACGGGCTGGAGCTCGACCTCGTGCCCGTCGCCGTCGACGGCCCGACGGCGGGCGCCGTGGACGCCGCGGCGCTCGGCGCGCGCCTGGCCGCCGGCCCGCAGGGGGCCTCCGACGTCGCGCTCGTCGTCGTCTCCGCGCCGTCGTACCCGCACGCCGCGGCCGACCCGGTGGCCGACGTCGCGGCCCTCGCCTCCTCGGAGGGGGTGCCCGTGCACGTGGACGCGTGCATCGGCGGCTTCGCCCTGCCGTTCTGGCCCGGCCTGCCCGCCTGGGACCTGCGCGTGACCGGCGTCACCAGCGTGAGCGCCGACCTGCACAAGTACGCCTTCGCCCCCAAGGGCGCGTCGGTGCTGCTGCACCGCGACCGCGACCGCCAGCGGGCGCAGTACTTCGCCACCACCCGGTGGCCGGGCTACCCCGTGGTGAACCCGACGCTGCTCGGCTCACGCTCGGGCGGACCGCTGGCCGCCGCGTGGGCGATCCTGCAGGCCCTCGGCACGGACGGGCTCGCGACGCTCGCCGGCCGCGCCCGGCGTGCCACCCTCGCGCTGCGCGACGCGGTGGACGGACCTGCCGGGATCGACGGGCTGCGCGTCATCGGCTCCCCCGTCGGGCCGCTCCTCGCCGTCGCCGCCGACGACGCCGTGCCCGCGGACCGGCGCGTCGACCCGCACCTGTGGGCGGACGCCGTCGCCGCACGCGGCTGGACGCTCCAGGCCCAGCCCGGCCTGGAGCAGTCCGACGGCACCCGCCTGCCGCACACCACGCACCTCACCGTCACCCCGGTGACCGAGGGGGTGCTCGGCGAGCTCGTGCCCGTGCTGCGCGCGGCGGCCGACGACGTCCGCGGCCTGCCCAGGCCCGACGCCGGCACGCTGCTCAGCGCCCTCCCGCCCCTCGACCCCGCCACGCCCCTCGACTCCGCGACGGCGGCGGCCCTGCTGGACGCGGTCGGCCTGGGAGGGGTCGGCGGCGACCCGGACGCCGCGCCCGGCGTCGGGCCCATGGCGCCGCTGCTGGCGCTCGTCGAGGCTCTGCCCGCGCCGCTCGTCGAGCGCCTGCTGGTCGAGCTGCTTGCCCGCCTGGTCGAGCCGCGCCCCGCCGTCTGACCCGAGTTGTCAGAGCCACGTCGGCATATAGCACGCCGTGGCTCTGACAACTGGCGCGGCCGGGGACTTGTCAGAGCCAGGTCGGTGTATACCCGGTCCTGGCTCTGACAGGTCGGTGGGACGGGGCGTCGCCGGCCCCGGGCGCCGTCGTACCCTGCGGCCATGACGCACGACCCGCACGGACCCCTCTCCCCCGCCACCCTCGCCGTCACGGCGGGCCGCCCGCCTCGCGTCCAGGGCGGGCCGGTGAACCCGCCGGTCGTGCTCAGCTCCACGTACGTGAACCAGGGCGTGACGGGGCCCGGGGAGCTGCTGTACACGCGGATGGACACCGAGACGTGGCACCCGTTCGAGGAGGCGCTCGCCGCGCTCGAGGGCGCCACTCACGGCGTCGTCTTCGGCTCGGGCATGGCGGCCGTGATCGCGGCCGTCGGCGACGTGCCCGACGGCGGCGCGGTCGTCGTGCCGCGGCACGCGTACCAGGTGTCGCTGGGCTACCTCGACGACCTCGCCGCCCGGCACGGGGTCGACGTACGTCGGGTCGACATCGCCGACACCGACCAGGTCGTGGCCGCGCTCGACGGCGCGGACGTGCTGCTCGCCGAGTCGCCGACCAACCCGATGCTCGAGGTCGCGGACCTGCCCGCGATCCTCACGGCCGCGCGCGAGCGCGGCGTGCGCACCGTCGTCGACAACACGTTCGCGACGCCGCTCGGCCAGCGCCCCCTCGACCTCGGCGCGGACGTCGTCGTGCACTCCGTGACCAAGTACCTGGCGGGCCACTCCGACGTCGTGCTCGGCGCCGCCGTGACCCGCGACGACGAGCTCGCCGCCGGGCTGCGGGCGTACCGCACCCTGCACGGCGCCATCCCCGGCCCGATGGAGGTGTGGCTCGCCCTGCGCGGCCTGCGCACGCTGCACCTGCGGGTGGAGCGAGCGGGCGCCTCGGCGGCGGAGCTCGCCCGCCGCCTCGCGGAGCACCCGGGCGTCGCCGAGGTGCGGCACCCGTCGCTGCCCGGCGACCCCGGGCACGAGCGCGCCGCCGGCCTCATGAACGGCTTCGGCGCGATCCTCGGCCTCCGGCCGCACGGCGGCCCCGCCGCCGCGGACGCCGTCGTCGCCGCTGTTCGCCTGTGGGTGCCCGCGACGTCGCTCGGCGGCGTCGAGTCCACGCTGGAGCGCCGCCGGCGGTTCGCGACCGAGTCCCCCACCGTGCCCGAGGACCTCCTGCGCCTGTCCGTGGGCGTCGAGGACGTCGAGGACCTCTGGGCGGACCTGGACCAGGCGCTGCGCACGGGGGCGGGCCCCGCCGCCTGACGCGCGTCGGCCCACCGCCCGCAGCTCCCGGCGAGCAGGCGATCGCGCGGGCCCGCCAGGTCGGCGGCGTGTCGCGCGGGCTCGTGCGTGCCGACGTCCAACGCCGCTCGTGCCACACCAGGCGCCGTCGGGGGCGCGGCGCCCCGGTGCAGGAACGTCCGCGGCTGCGTACGGTCGTGCCACCGCCGTGCGGCGGCCGACCACGGGAGGCGCCATGACCAGCACCAGGACCCGTCCCGGGGCTCGCCGCCCCGTGGGCCGCGCCGCAACGGCGTTCCTCGCCCTGACCCTCGCCGCGTGCGCCGGCACCGGCCCCGACGGTCCGGGCTCGACGGCGTCTCCGGAGCCCGCGTCGCCGCCGGCGGAGAGCACCGCCGGCGACGACCCGACCGGCGACAGCACGACCGGCGACGACCCGACCTCGGACGTCCCGTTCGCCGCCGACGCGTCGCCCGACACCGCGGACCCGAGCGCCGACGCCGCGCTCGTGGTCACCGACGTCCGGGTCGGGCGGCACGACGGCTTCGACCGCGTCGTCCTCGACATGGAGGGCACGGGCGCTGCCGGCTGGAGCGTGGAGTACGTGGACGCGGCGGCCGACGACGGCAGCGGGGACCCGGTGGCGGTCGACGGCGACGGCGTGCTGCAGGTGCGCCTGTCGGGCATGGCGATGCCCGGCGAGGACCCGGACATCACCGAGTACGACGGCGCCACGATCGACCCCGAGGGCACGGAGGCCGTCGAGGAGGTCGTCTACCGGTTCTGGTTCGAGGGGTACACGACGGCGTTCGTCGGCGTGGACGAGCCCGGCCTGCCGTTCCGCGTGTTCGCGCTGGAGGACCCGGCGCGCGTCGTCGTGGACGTGCAGGACCCGGCGGACGGCTGACCGCCGCCCGGCCTGTCAGCCCCCGATGCCCTCGGCCTTCTGCGGTCGGGAGAGCAGGCCGCGCGCCATCTCCTCCACCGGGAGGCCTTCGTAGAGCACCGCCACGACCCCGGCCGTGATCGGCATGTCGACGCCGTGCTTGGCGGCGAGGTCGAGCACGGAGCGGCAGGACTTGGCGCCCTCCGCCGTCGTGCCGGTGGCCGCGACGGCCTCCTCCAGCGACATCCCCTCCCCGATGTGGTGGCCGAGGGTGTTGTTGCGCGACAGCGGGGAGGTGCACGTCGCCACCAGGTCGCCCATGCCCGCGAGGCCGGCGAAGGTCGCGGCGTCCGCGCCGAGCTCGAGGCCGAGGCGGGTGATCTCGACCAGCCCGCGGGTGATGACGGTCGCGACCGTGTTGGACCCGAAGCCCCGGCCCTGGGCCATGCCGACGGCCAGCGCGATGACGTTCTTCACGGCGCCGCACAGCTCGACGCCGATCACGTCGTCGTTGGTATACGGGCGGAAGTAGGAGCTCGAGCAGGCGTCGGCGACGAACCGCGCCACCGACTCGTCGGTGCACGCCACCACGCTCGCCGCGGGCTGGCGGCGGGCGATCTCGGCCGCGAGGTTCGGGCCGGAGACGACGGCCACGCGCGACAGCGGCACGTCGAGCGCCTCGACGATGACCTGGCTCATGCGCTCGTCGGTGCCGAGCTCCACCCCCTTCATCAGGGAGACGATCACGGCGTCGGGCTCGACGAGGTCGCGCAGGGCGGTGAGCGTGGCGCGCGACACCTGCGACGGCACGGCGACGACGACGATCTCCGCGCCGGCCAGCGCGGCGGCGGCGTCGGTGGTGCCCGCCATCGCGGGCAGCTCGACGCCGGGCAGGTACTTGCTGTTGGTGTGCCGGGACGTCACCTCCTCGGCGACGGCAGCGTCCCGGCCCCACAGCCGGACGTCGCAGCCCGCGTCGGCGAGGACCATCGCGAACGTCGTCCCCCAGGAGCCGGAGCCCAGCACGGCGACGCGCGTCGGCGCGCCCGGCCTGGCGGACGACGGTACGGCGGTCGGGTTCGTCATGGGCGCTCCACGGGCGGGTAGACGGTCTGCTTGCGTTCGTACTCGGGGTGCTTGCGAAGGTCGAAGCGGGCGGCCGGGGCCGCCTCGCCGCGGATCTCGGCAAGGTGCACGGTGATGGCGTCCATGACGCGGTTGGTGGCCTCACGCAGGGTCTGCGTGTCGATCGGCCGGTCGTACAGGTCGGAGAGGTCCACCGGCGGGCCGGCGACGATCGTCACGGGCTTGCGCGGGAACGGGCGTGGGAGGCGTCCGTACCGCGGCAGGATCTTGTGGGCGCCCCACTGGGCGACGGGCACGACCGGCAGTCGGCTGACGAGGGCCAACCGTGCCAGGCCGGTCTTGCCCTCCATCGGCCACAGGTCCGGGTCCCGCGTGAGCGTGCCCTCGGGCAAGATCGCCACGCAGGCGCCGCTGCCCAGCTGGTTGCCCGCGTCCTCGAGCGACCGGGCGGCCGCGGACGTGCCACGGTCCACCGGGATCATCCGCGTCGCACGCAGCACCGACCCGACCACCGGCGCGGTGAACAGGCCGCGCTTCGCCAGGATCCGCGGCTCGAACCCCTTGTCGAAGAGGTAGTGCGCCAGGGTCAGGGCGTCGTACTCGGTGACGTGGTTGGCGGCGGCGATGAACCCGCCCTCGCGGGGCAGGTTCTCCGCGCCGCCGTCCCAGTCGTAACGGACCATCGAGAACAGCAGAGGCCGCACGATGCGCGCGACGAGGCGGTAACCACGGGAGTCAGGTCGGGCGATCGGCACGGGGCCAGAGCCTACCTCCCGACCCCCGCGGTCGGAGGCGTTTCAGCCGCGGGAGACGTCGGCGCCGAGCGCGACGAGCTTGTCCTGGAACGACTCGTACCCGCGGTCGATCAGGCTGATCCCGCGGACCGTGGACGTCCCCTTCGCCGCCAGCGCCGCGATGAGGTGGGAGAACCCGCCCCGCAGGTCCGGCACCACGATGTCCGCCGCGGACAGCGGCGTCGGGCCCGAGATCACGGCCGAGTGGTGGAAGTTGCGCTGCCCGAACCGGCAGTCACGACCACCCAGGCACTCCTTGTACACCTGGATCGTCGCGCCCATCTTGCGCAGCGCGTCCGTGAACCCGAACCGGTTCTCGTACACCGTCTCGTGCACGATCGACAGCCCCTTGGCCTGGGTGAGCGCCACCACCAGCGGCTGCTGCCAGTCCGTCATGAAGCCCGGGTGCACGTCCGTCTCCAGCACGATCGGGTCCAGGTCCCCGCCCGGGTGCCAGAACCGGATCCCGTCCTCCTGCACGTCGAACCGGCCGCCCACCTTCCGGAAGGTGTTCAGGAACGTCATCATCTCCGGCTGCGTCGCACCCTTGATCGTCACGTCACCGCCCGTGGCCAACGCCGCAGACGCCCACGACGCCGTCTC
This sequence comes from Isoptericola sp. NPDC019482, assembly GCF_040632295.1. Lineage (NCBI taxonomy): Bacteria > Bacillati > Actinomycetota > Actinomycetes > Micrococcales > Promicromonosporaceae > Isoptericola > Isoptericola sp. NPDC019482. The sequence continues at coordinate 19,919 of NZ_JBEYBQ010000012.1, read as the reverse complement.
GATCCGGTCGCCCAGCGCCGTGTGCGTGTAGCCCTCGAGGCGGTCGACGCCCTCGATGCGGATCACGCGATCGGTGTCCACCGAGATGATCGCGCCCATCTTCTGCAGCACCGCGATGAGGTCCATGATCTCCGGCTCGATCGCCGCACCCGAGAGCTCGGTGATGCCCTCCGCGCGCACCGCCGTCAGCAGCGTCTGCTCGGTGGCACCCACCGACGGGTACGGCAGCGAGATCTTCGTGCCCTGCAACCGGCGCGGCGCGCGCAGCTGGATGCCGTTGGGCATCTTGTCCACCACAGCACCGAACTGGCGCAGGATGTCCAGGTGGTAGTTGATCGGCCGGTCCCCGATCCGGCAGCCGCCCAGGTCAGGGATGAACGCCTCACCCAACCGGTGCAGCAACGGCCCGCAGAACAGGATCGGGATCCGGCTCGAGCCCGCGTGCGCGTCGATGTCCGCCACGTGCGCCGACTCCACGTTCGACGGGTCCAGGTCCAGGATCCCGGCGTCCGGGTCCGACTTCACCGTCACCCCGTGCAGCTCCAGCAACCCCGTGACCACGCCCACGTCACGGATCTGCGGCACATTCCGCAGGACGCTCGCCGACTCACCCAGCAGCGACGCCACCATCGCCTTGGAGACGAAGTTCTTCGCCCCACGCACCGTGATCGTGCCCTCGAGAGGTGTCCCGCCGTTCACATGCAGCAGATCGTTCATGTCGTCGTGTTCGTCCCGTCGTTACGGATGCAGTGATGCCGGGATGGCTCGATCGTGTCGTCCCAGCGGCGCCGTCGATCCTGCCTCGCCCGGCCCGGTGGTGCCAACACACGCCGCGGCGGCCTTATTCACGTTCACCACACCTTCACGCCGCGGGCACCGGCACGCAGCGCGGCACAATTCATATCTTGAGACAACTGTTCATGATGCGGGACACCGGTCGTACCGTCGTCGACCATGACCACCTCCGTCACGTCGGGCGCCCCCAGCACGCCGACGCCGGCCGTCAACTCGCGCGGCCGCGTCATCGTCGCGTCGCTCATCGGCACCTCCATCGAGTTCTACGACTTCTACGCATACGCGACCGCGGCGTCCCTCGTGTTCCCCGCGCTGTTCTTCCCGAACCAGGACGGCACGACGGCGCTCCTCGCGTCGTTCGCCGCGTTCGGCGTCGCGTTCGTCGCCCGCCCCCTCGGGTCCGTGCTCTTCGGGCACTTCGGCGACCGGGTCGGCCGCAAGACGACGCTCGTCGCGTCGCTCCTCACGATGGGCATCGCCACCGTGGTCATCGGCGTCATCCCCGCCGCCACGACCCCGGGCTGGGCCGTGCTCGCGCCGCTCGTCCTGGTGCTGTGCCGGTTCTGCCAGGGCCTCGGCCTCGGCGGCGAGTGGGGCGGCGCAGCCCTGCTGGCCACCGAGAACGCCCCGGCCGGCAAGCGCGCGATCTGGGGCACGTTCCCGCAGCTCGGCGCGCCGATCGGCTTCATCCTGGCCAACCTCGTCTTCATCGGGCTGTCGCAGACCCTGACCGACGCGCAGTTCACCTCGTGGGGCTGGCGCGTGCCCTTCCTCGCCAGCTCGGTGCTCGTCATCGTCGGCCTGTGGGTGCGCCTCAAGCTGATCGAGACGCCCGCGTTCACCAAGGTCGTCGAGGCCGAGGCCGTGGCGAAGGTGCCGGTGGCCGAGGTCTTCCGCACCTCGTGGCGCAAGATCGTCTCGGGCACGTTCATCATGCTCGCCACGTACGGGCTGTTCTACCTGATGACGACGTTCACGCTGAACTACGGCGTCGCGGCCACCTCCCCTACCGACGGCTCCCCCGCCGGCCTGGGCTACGAGAAGATCGACTTCCTCTGGATGCTCATCGTGGGCTGCATCTTCTTCGGCCTCTTCACACTGGCGTCCGGGCCCCTGGCCGAGAAGTACGGCCGGCGGTCGATGCTGCTCGTCGTGACCGGGGGCATCGCCGTCTTCGGGCTGCTGTTCGTGCCCCTCTTCGCCGGGGGCACCATCGGCGTGCAGTCGCTGCTCATCCTCGGCTTCACCCTCATGGGCCTGACCTTCGGCCCGATGGCGGCGCTGCTGCCCGAGCTGTTCCCCGCGAACGTGCGCTACACGGGCGCCTCGGTCGCGTACAACCTCGCGTCGATCCTCGGCGCCGCCGTCGCGCCGTTCGTCGCGGTGTGGCTGTGGGAGGCCGCAGAGTCCCCCGTGCTGGTGGGCGTCTACCTCACGGTGATGGCCGCGATCACGTTCGTCGCGCTCTGGCTGCAGAAGGAGACCCGGGACGTCGACTTCAGCGGGGACATCCGCGCCTGACGGCGACCACCACCCGCACGAACGACGGCGCCGCTCCCCCACCCGGAGGAGCGGCGCCGTCGTGTCTGACCCGTGTGCGCTCAGTCCGCTGCGGGAACCGCCTCGTGCTCGCGGTGCTGCACGGGCGACATGGCTGCCGCGCAGAGCACGCCGACGACGAGCACCACGCCCACCAGCAGCAGCGTCTGTGCCGCGGCGTCGGCGAAGCCCGCGAAGAACGCCTGCTGGGCCGCCGCCCCCACCTGCTCGGCGACCGAGGCGGGCACCGAGTCGGGCAGCTGCACCGACCCCACCGCCGTCGTGCCGAGGCTGCCGCTCGCCTGCGAGATGCCGTCGACGAACGCCTGGCGGTACTGCTCGGGCAGCTGCGCGGCGGCGTCCTGCGCGGCCGCGGGGACGGTGACGCCGAGGCGCGCCGAGAGGGTCGCGACCACGACCGCGGACCCGATGACGCCGCCCACCTGGCGGGTGGTGTTGAACGCGCCCGCGCCCGCGCCGGCCGTGCGCGCGTCGAGCCCCGACGTCGCCAGGTTCGAGAGCGGCGAGAACGTGAGGCCGGTGCCGACGCCGAACAGCGCCATGGGCCACAGCAGCGCGAACGGGGACAGGTCGGGGTCGAGCACCGCGGCGAGCCACAGCACCGCCCCCGCGATGGCCGTGAACCCGGCCGCGACCACCCACTTGGCCGGCACCCGGTCGGACAGCCGGCCCGCGAACGGCGCGACGACGCCGGACACCAGCGAGCCCGGCATCATCACGAGCGCGGCGTTGATGGGCGTCAGGCCGAGGATCGACTGCAGGAAGATCGTCAGCGGGAAGAAGATCCCGATCATCGCGAACGTGACGACCATGCCGTCCACGTTCGCGAGCGAGAAGTTGCGCGAGCGGAACAGTCGCAGCGGCAGCAGCGCGCGCGGGCCCTGCCGGTGCTGCCACCACACGAAGACCGCGAGGACGAGCACGCCGACGCCGACCACGGACCACACGGAGAACGGCCCCCAGATGTGGCCCCAGTCGAAGTTCTCGCCCTCCTGGAGGCCGAAGACGACGGCCCCGACGCCCAGCACGGACAGCACCACGCCGAGCGGGTCCATCGTGGTGCCGTGCGACGGCAGGTGCGGCAGCCGCGCGACCGAGAACCACAGCGCCGCCACGCCCACCGGGATGTTGACGTAGAAGATCCACTCCCAGCCGATCGTCTCGACGAAGATGCCGCCGAGCAGCGGGCCGACGAGCGTCGCGACGCCCGCCGTCGCGCCCCACAGCCCCATCGCCGCGCCGCGCTGCGTGGGAGGGAAGACGCGCGTGATCATCGACATCGTCTGCGGCGTCATCATCGCCGCGCCCACGCCCTGCACGACGCGGAAACCGATGAGCCAGCCGATCTCGGGCTCCGAGCCGATGTTGCCGGAGAAGCCGCACAGGAACGAGAACGTCGTGAACACGATCAGGCCGGCGATGAAGACCGCCTTCTGCCCGTACCGGTCGCCGAGCCGACCGGCGAGGAGCATGAGCACCGCGTACGACAGCAGGTACGCGCTGTTGACCCAGCCGACCTCGATGAGGGACGCGGAGAACTGCTCGGTCAGGGTGGGGATGGCGATGTTCACGATGGTCGTGTCGACCATGATCATGAAGAAGCCGAGGATGAGCGGCGGCAGCACGCTCCACGCGGACCTGCCGTGCAGGTCGACGAGCGGGGTCACCGGGGCGCGCCCGGGAGAGGTGGACATGCGACGAGCGTGGCACGCGCCACCGACGCGCGCGCGGCATCGTGCGGCGGCCGGGGCGGGCCTCTACGCTGGTCCGCAGGGCGGCGCGTCCCGCCCGACCCCCGGACCGGCGCTCGCGCCGCCGGGACCGCGCGAGCGGTGGGGGCAGAGGGGACCTCGCGTGCTCGACGCGGTCAGGACACCGTGTTCACCGGTGCCTGCCGGCGGGCGCGAGCCGCGGGTGGCGCACCGAGCGAGCACGCTGGAGTCCTCATGACCACGCAGGAGTCGTTCAAGAAGCGCGTCCGCGCGCGCATGGCCACCACCGGCGAGAAGTACGGCGCCGCGCGCCGCACCCTCCTCGCCCAGGCCGCGCCACCTCCGACCGGCGCGCGCGCCTGGGTGTCGGAGCCCGACGTCTCCGAGGAGGCGATCCGCGAGAGCACCGGCCGCGGCTGGGACGAGTGGGTCGCGCTCGTCGACGCCGGGCCGGGCCGCGACGCCGGGCACACGGCCATCGCCGCCTGGGTCGCGGGCGAGCACGGCGTCTCCGGCTGGTGGGCGCAGTCCGTCACCGTCGGCTACGAGCGCATCACCGGCCTGCGCGTGCCGGGCCAGCGCCCGGACGGCACGTTCTCCGTCAGCCGGTCGCGGCTGCTCGACCTCGACCCGGGCGAGCTGCGCGCCCTCCTCGACGACGACGCGGGCCGCGCCGACCTGGTGCCCGGTCTGACGCTCACGCCCCGCTCCCGGCCGGGCGTGAGGAGCCCGCGGTTCGGCGTGTCCGACGACGACGGCGCGCACGGCGTCGCGATGTTCTCGCTGGACCCGGCCGGCTCCCGGCTGCGGCTCACCGTGACCCACGAGCGGCTGGGCTCCGCGGCCGAGGCCGAGCTGTGGAAAGCGTTCTGGGCCGACTGGCTGACGGCCCTCGAGGACGCCTGACGATCGCCCCGGCCGGTCTCGGACCGGCCTTGCTCCGTGCCACGCCGGAGCCCGGGGGCGTGCTACCCGAGCTCGGGTCGCACGCCCTCGGTGATCAGCCGCCGCCGCTCGACGTACTCCGGCAGGATCGTCACGTCGTCGTCGGCGAACCACTCGAACGGCGCGGTCGACGCCACGAGCGCGAAGTTCGCCCAGGGCTCGAACGAGCCGGAGCGCACCACGACCTTGGCGCGGGGCGCCCAGTGCTCGATGAGGTGCTCGTGGGTCGTGCCACGGAACGTGGCGCCCGAGCCGGTGAAGAGGTCCTGCACGTCGCCGTAGAGGCGGGGGTGGTGCGTCCGCACCTCGCCGGCCATGTGCACCTCCTCGACGAAGACCTCCTCCAGCAGAACCCGCAGGATCGTCCGCACGTCGAGGTGCCCGCGCGTCAGCGCGAGGTCGACCCGGTGCGCGTCCTGCGGGATCGGGAACCCGGCGTCGGTCACCAGCACGACGTCGGTGTGCCCCAGCGTGGCGAGCGCCCCGGCCAGCCCGGGGTGCAGGATCCGTCCGCTTCTCATGCCCTCTCCTTCATCGTGGCCTTCGTGGTGGCCTTCGTGGTGGCCTTCGTGGTGGCGAGGAACTCCTCGACCTCGGCGCGCGTCCGGTAGGACGGCACCGTCTCCCAGTGCTCGCAGCACAGCGCCGCCACGACGCCGGCGAAGGCGGCGGCGCACCGTAGGTCGCGCCCCTCCCCGAGCGCGACGGCGAGCGCCGCGTTGAAGCTGTCGCCCGCGCCGTTGGAGTCGACGACGTCGACCGCGGCGGTCGGCACGGCCGTCGTGCCCGTGGCGTCCGCCACGAGCGCCCCGTCCTCCCCGCGCGTGACGACGACGGCGCGCGGCCCGAGCGCGAGCAGCCGCCGGGCGAGCTCCTCGACCGCGGTCGGGTCGCCGGGCGGCAGGCCGAGCGCGACCCGGGCCTCGTGCTCGTTCGGCGTGAGCACGTCCACGGCTGAGAGGTCCGCCCCGCGCAGGTCCACGGCCGGTGCCGGGTTGAGCATCGTCGTGACGCCGGCATGCCGCGCGACGCCCAGCGCGTGCAGCGCCGAGCCGAGCGGGATCTCGAGCTGGGTCAGGACGACGTCGGCTCCGCGCAGCGCGTCGGCCGACGCGTCCAGCACGTCGGGCAGCAGCTGGTCGTTGGCGCCCTTGTCGACGACGATGAGGTTGCGCCCCGCGGTGTCCTTGACGATGAACCCGACCCCCGTCGGCGCCGTCGGGTCGACGGTCACCCGGGTGTCGTCGACCCCCTCGGCCGCCATGAGGGCGCGGAACTCCGCGCCGTGCGCGTCGTCGCCCACGGCCCCGACGTAGGCGACGTCGGCGCCGAGCCGGGCCGCCTGGACGGCCATGTCGGAGCCCTTGCCCCCGTACGTCTCGCGGTACTCGCGCCCGAGCAGGGTCTCCCCCGCCTCGGGCAGCCGGTCGACCGTCATCACGAGAGCCTTGGCATAGCTCCCCACCACCGTGAGCCTCATCGCTCCCCTTCGTGTCGCGCGTCGTGCGGCCTGCCGCACGTCCGGTCCGGTCAGCAGGCGTCCGGTCAGTAGGCGTCCGGTCAGTAGGCGTCCGGGTCGCCGACGAGCCCGTCGACGATGGCCGGCCCGGAGCTGGTGCCGACCAGCTCGGCGCCCGCCTCGAACAGGCGCTGCATCTTCTCCAGCGAGTTGACCTTGCCGGACACCTTGACCCGGCAGGGCGGCTCGACGTTCTCGGCGAGCAGGCGGACGTCGTGCTCGGTGGCCTCCAGGCCGCCCTTGCCCCAGCCGGAGGACTGCTTCACCCAGTCGACGCCGGCCTCGTACGCGATCCGCGTCGCGCGGACCTTGAGGTCGTCGGTGGGTAGGAAGCCGAACTCGAGCATCACCTTCACGGCCACACCCTCGGCGTGCGCGAGCCGCACGACGTCCTCGATGTCGCGGGCGTACAGGTCCTCGTCGCCGCCGAGCAGCAGGCCCGGGTGCGGCGGGAAGTCGAACTCGTCCACCCCCGTCGCGACGAGGGCGCGCAGCGCGGCGAGGCGCATCTCGGGGGTGTCGTTCGCCATGGGGAAGTTGAGCGTCGAGGCGACCTTGACGCCGGTGCCCGCGAGCACGTCCTTCGCCAGCGGCACCCAGTACGGGGCGATCATCGCCGCGTCGAAGCCGTAGGCGGCGCACGTCTCGAGGTGCTTCGTCACGCCGTCCCGCGTGAGGTCGGGGTTGACGTTGGTGTACTGGATCGCGCGGGCGACCTGCGTCGGGTCGGTGAAGTCGAGGGTCATGCGGTTCTCCTAGCCAGGTGGGGTGCGCGGGTCAGCCCTTGACCGCGCCGGCGGACAGGCCGCTCATGACGTGCCGCTGCATGAGGACGAAGATGAGCAGGATCGGCACCACCGCCAGCAGCAGGGTGGGGAAGACGATCTCGTAGTTGGTGGTGTACGAGGACACGGCCGCGTACACGCCGGTGGTGATGGTCCGGAACGACGACCCGGGCCCGAGGATGAGCTGGGGGCTGACGAAGTCGTTCCACGCGCTGAGCGCGTTGAGGATGAACGCCGTCGCGACGATCGGCTTCATGAGCGGGAACACGATCCGCCACACCACGCGCTGCTGGCTCGCGCCGTCGATCGCCGCCGCCTCGTCGAGCGAGCGCGGCAGCATGCGGATGTACCCGGTGAAGATGAACAGGGTGAACGGGATCATCGTCGACGACATGAAGAGCACCAGCCCCGGCAGGGTCCCCATGAGGTGCAGCGCCTTCAGGACGAAGATCGCGGGCACCAGGATGATCTGCGCCGGGATGAACATGCCGGCGACGAAGAACATCAGCAGCACCCGGAACAGGACCGTCGGGGTCCGGGCGATGACGTACGCCGTGGGGACGGAGACCCCGATCGCGACGACGTTGCACGCGACGACGAGGAACAGCGTCACCGCGTAGCCGGAGACCACCGGGAAGTTGGGGTTGGTCCACGCGTCCTGCAGGAACTGGGTCGTGGCCGTGGCCGGGTCGAACCCGAGCGGCGACAGCAGGATCTCCTGCTGCGGCTTGAACGCGTTGACGACGACGATGTACAGCGGGACGAGCATCGCGACCGACAGGAGGGCGATCGCCCCGTTCCGCAGGGTCGTGCGCGTGCGCGCCGAACGGCTCCCGGACAGGCTCATGACAGCGCCTCCGCTCCTTCTTCGGCGCGCCTGCGCAGCGCGATGATCGTGAACGACAGGATCCCGGCGACGACGATGAGCAGCATGGCCTGCGCGCACGCCAGCCCCACCTTGTTGTTGGCGAAGGACACGGCGAGGATCTCGTAGGCCCAGGTCTGCGTCGCGTCGCCCGGGCCGCCGTTGGTCAGGCCGAGGACGACCTCGTAGACCTTGAGCAGCGACAGCACCGACGTCACGATCGTCACCGTCACGGTGGGCGCGAGCGCCGGCCACGTGACGTGCTGGAACACCTGGACGCGGCCGGCGCCGTCGAGCGTCGCCGCCTCCTGGAGGTCCGCCGGCACGGCCTGCAGGCCGGCCAGGTACAGCACGAGCTGGACGCCGAGCTGGGCCCACACGATCACGGCGATCATCGTCGCGAGCGCCCAGTCCGGGTCGGACAGGAACGGCAGGGCCGACCGGCCCGACCCGGTGAGCAGGTTGTTCACCGCGCCCTGCGGACCGAGGATCGCCTGCCACAGGAAGCCCACGATGAGGGCCGACAGCACGTGCGGGTAGAACATCACGGCCCGCGCGAACGCGGTGAACGGCGTGGTCCGCCGCAGCATGAGCGCCAGGCCCAGCGCGATCGCGTTGACGCCGAACGCCCCCACCACCGCGATGATCCCGGTGACCCACAGCGACGAGTGCATGTCGCCCGTCGGGTCGGTGAAGATCCGCGTGTAGTTCTCCAGCCCGACCCACTCCGGCGCCTGGCTCGGGATGCCGTTGTACTCGGTGAACGAGTAGTAGACGGCGTACCCGACCGGCACCACCATGAGACCGATGTAGACCAGCGCCGCCGGGACCGTCATCAGGCCCCGGCCCAGCGCGCTCCTTCTCCCCAGCACGCGTGCCGTCCTCGCTCGAGCCATGTCAGCCCGCTGCCTCCGCGTCGTACCAGGCCGTGAGCTGGCCGGCGGCGTCCGCGGGCGACGTGCCCTGCCACAGCCCCTGCGCGACCTCGGTGAACTTCTCGTTGAACCCGGCGACCGGCAGCGCGAAGTCGCCCACCGTCTGGTTGCCGGGCACCACGAACGAGGGCGCGGCGTCGAGCAGCTCCTGGACCTGCCCCGCGTACTCGTTCGCGCTCGTGTCCAGGCCCTCGCGGTTGAAGTTGTCCATCTCCGCCTGGGCGGCGATGGCGTCCTCGTCCGTCACGAGGTATTCCACCAGCTGCGTGGCGGCGTCCTTGGCCTGCGTCCCGTTCCACACCATGTACGGGAACGCCATCGTGGCGCCCATCGGCGCGGGCAGGTCGGCGGCGTCGTCGACGGGCGGTGCGAAGATCCCGACCTCGAACTCGGGCGGTGATGCCGCGAGCGTCGTGGTGAACCACGAGCCCATCGGGTAGATCCCGACGTCGCCGGCGATGAAGTTCGCCTCCTGCGTGCCGCTGTCCGTGGCCACGTCGTCGGCGGTCGTGTAGCCGGCGTCGATCCAGTCGGCCACGTGCTCGAACATCGGCTGGAACTGGTCGCCGAGGGTCGAGGACCCGCCGGCCACGGCCTGCTGCCACCCGGGGGTGGTGAGGTTCTGCTGCGGGTGCCAGATCTCCTGCACCTGGACGCCGGTGGCCCACTCGGAGGCGAACCCGACCGGCTTCTTCACGCCCTCGTCCTGCAGGGCCTTCAGGGCGGCGTCCATGTCCTCCCAGGTGGCAGGGGGCTCCGTGATGCCGGCCTTCTCGAAGAGGTCCTTGTTGTAGTACAGGAGCGACTGGGCCTGCATGCCCACGCCCACCACGTTGATGGCGCCGTCCGTGGCGTACAGGTCGGCCATCGGGGTGTCCTGCGCCCAGTCGTGGTCCGACAGGTCGAGGATCTCGGGCGCCGTGTCCTCGGTCGGGAAGATCGACTGGATGACGTCGGGCGCCGTGCCGGCCGCGAGCTGCGTCGGGAACGTCTCGGCGACCGACTGGCCGCTGGGCCCCTCGATCTTGACGTCGATCCCCGTCTCCTCCTCGAAGGGGGCGACGAGCTCGTCCCACTTCGCCTGCGTGAGGTTGTCGGTGATGTTCACGAGCATCCGCACCTGGTCGCCGCCGCCCGAACTGCCGCCGCCGTCGCCGGAGCTGCAGGCCGTGAGGGCGAGGACGGGTACGAGCCCGAGCGCGGAGGCGCCGATCGCCCCGCGCCGAAACCTTGCTGACATCGTTGTCTCCCTGGGTGGGTGCGTCGTCCTCGAAGACGAGGACCACTTGTCATACATGCTACATGTGAGAGGTGGCGCGCCACCAGTCCCTAGTCGAGGCGACCTCGGAACGGGACGGGGCCGACCACGGTCACGTCCGTGGGCCGGTCCGAGTCGTCGACCCGGAAGATGCCCTCGTCCGCGACGAAGAACGCCGGCGCCCCGGGGTACTCGAGCTCCGCCGGCAGCGGCTCCTTGTCCGTCCAGGCGAAGAACGACCGCGCGAACGTGTCCCGGTCCTTGCGGCCGAAGATGCTGAGGTCCCCGGCCGTGTACGGGCTGAGGATGCACCAGTGCACGCCGTCCTCGGCCCAGAACGCCCGGTCCGACAGGATCACCGCCTGCCGGTCGGGGTCCGCGAGCACGGCGTCCCAGAACGTCGCGTCGACGTCGCCCCGGGCCAGCGCGTGGCGGGCGAGGAAGAGCAGGTCGTGCGCGTGCCAGGCGGTGCTCGGCGCGACGTCGGCCTCGTGGTGCCAGCCCGTGGCCGAGACGAACGGGCCGGCGGGCGACTGGTAGTGCGCGTAGGTCCGCAGGCACGCGTCGCGGAACTCGCCCAGCTCGGGCACGTCGACGCCGGCGAGCACCTCCTCGATGCCGTACAGGCTCAGCCCCATCCCCGCGACCAGCATCGGCGTGGTCGAGAGCAGGTGCGTGTCGCCCCGCACGTACCAGTAGCGGTGGAACCGCGTGCAGCCCGCGTCGTCCACCCAGGCGGAGCGCGCGACGTGCCGGCAGATCGCCACCGCCTCCTCGAGGAGGTCGGGCCGGCCGAACCGGCGCGCGCCCAGGACGAGCGGCACCACCATGAGCCCGTAGTACTCGGCGGGCTCGAGGATGCCGCCGCCCTCGCGGTCGGTCGGCTGGCGGAAGACGCCCACGGACTCGCCGTCGGGCACCCCGCGCACGTGGCTGAGGCGCACCAGGGCGTCGAGGTCGTCCTCGAGCTCGGCGGCGTAGACGTCGTCGCCGCTCAGCTCCTCGTACCGCAGCTTGGCCCAGACCCGCGCGTACTCCTGGTTCACCGTGCCGTCGGGGGTGGGCCGCCCGCCGCCGTAGACGCGGCACGCGTCGAGGTCGCGCCGCACGGCCGCCAGGACCTCCACGCACTCGTCGTCGGGCAGCAGGTGGCCCGCGTGCCGCAGGCCCTCCAGCAGCCCGAGGCAGCCCACCATGTTGTGGATCAGGCCCGCGGTGGCCGACTCCCCCACCTGGAACCCGATGTGGCGGAACTGCCCGTCGTCCTGCACGGTCCGCGCCTGGAAGAGCATCATCCGGCGCCACAGGTCGAGCCCGCGGTCGTCGGGGTACCGCGCGAGCACCTCGCCGAACGCCGCGGTCGCCGGGGCGGAGAACGCCTGGTGGCCGCTGGTGAAGTCGACGAACGTCGCCGGGTTCGTGCCCCACACGCTGTGGTTGTGGAAGCCCCGGATCTGCCCCTCGTCGCCCACCCACGTGCGCATCCAGCGCGCGAGCGCCGCGACGTCGGGTCCTGCCTGTCCTGCGGCCATGCGTCCTCCTGCCTCGTTGCTGCGGATGGCGTCCTTGCGGGTGGCATCCTCGCGCACGTCGGCCGTCACGACGCCACCAGCTCCTCCGGGTGCGCGAACGGCAGGCCGTGGGCGAACCGCTCGACCTCCGCCACGACGGAGTCGCCGATCCGGCGCAGCTCCGTGCCCGTGGAGCCCGCGAGGTGCGGGGTGAGCACCACGTTCGGCAGGCTCCACAGCTCGCTGTCCGGCGGGGGCGGCTCGGGGTCGGTGACGTCGAGCACGGCGTCGATCCGCCCCGTGCGCAGCTCGGCGAGCAGCGCCTCGCCGTCGACGACGCCGCCGCGGGCGGTGTTGACGAGGGTGGCGCCGTCGGGCATCAGGGCGAGGACCCGCGCGTCGATCTGCCCCGCGGTCTCGGGGGTGAGCGGCTGGTGCAGGGACAGGACGTCGCTGCGCGCAGCGACCTCGTCGAGGCCCGCCGCCAGCGCGCCGGGCAGGCCGGGCACCGGGCCGGGCGCCAGCTCCGGGGAGTACAGCAGCACGTCGAGGTCGAAGGGCCGCAGCAGCTCGACGACACGGCGCCCGACCAGCGACGCCCCGACGACCCCCACGGTCCGGCGGTAGTTGCCCGCACCGGCCAGGAGGCGGTCGGCGCCCGGGGCCGCCCGGCGCTCGCGGTAGGCCCGCTCGGCCGCGTGCACCTTCTTGTTCGCGAGCAGGATCATCGCCAGCGCGTACTCGGCGACCGGCACGGCGTTGGCGGCCCGGGCGTTCGACGCCGTCACGCCGCGCGCCGCGAGCATCGCCGGGTCGGCGAGGCACGTGCGCGCGACGCCGCCCGCGTAGGCGACGGCCCGCAGCCGCGGCAGGAGCTCGGTCGGCAGGGCCGGGGCGCCCCAGCCGGCGACCAGCAGCTCGGCGTCGGCGAGCCGGCGGCGCGCGGCCCCCGACCCGTGCTCGACGACGACCTCCGGGTCGAGGTCGACGACCGCGCGCAGGCGCTCGAGGCCGTCCGCCCCGAAGATCCGCTCGACGAGCGCGGGCGGGTCGAACGCCAGCACGGCGCGCGGCCGGTCCGCGGCGCGCCCGGAGGTCGCGCTCACGGCTGCTCGCCCGCACGGCGGCGCGCGAGGCGCAGGCCGGCGTCGGCAGGCCGCACGTGCGGACCCGACGGCACCGCCCAGGTGCCGGACTCGCGGTTGGTGGCGATGAGTTCCTCGTCGACCTCGATGCCGAGGCCGGGCGCGTCGCCCAGCACGATCCCGCCGTCCTGGATCTCCTGGTCCACGCGCAGCCCCACGGGCCACGACAGGTCCTGCACCTCGGTGACCAGGTGGTTGGGCACCGCGGCGGACGCGTGGGCGACGGGGTTGGCGTTGTAGCCGACGGGGCTGACCGGCAGGTCCCGCCCGAGTGCCAGCACGGAGACCCGCAGGAAGTGGGTGACGCCCCAGACGCTGCCCGCCTGCACGACGCCCACGGCGTCGCGGTCGAGCAGCGGTCCGTACTGCTCCAGGCCCGTGAGGTTCTCCCCCGTGGCGACCGCCGCGCGCAGCTCGGAGGCGACGGCCCGGTGCCCGGCGACGTCCCACCGGCGCACGGGCTCCTCGATCCACATGATGTCGACCTGGTCCTCGACACGGCGGGCGAACCGGACCGCCTGGTGGCGCCCCCACGCCTCGTTGACGTCGTACATGAGGTCGGGGTGATCGGTGTTCTCGCGCAGGACGTCGCGGACGATGGCGAGCCGCTTGACGTCGCGATCGACGTCGAGGCCGCCCTTGACCTTGGCGCCGGTGAAGCCGCGCTCGGCCCACGGCTCGTAGAGCTCGACGAGCGCGTCGTCCGGCAGCGCGTACTCCAGCCCGGACGCGTAGCCGGGCACGAACCGGTCGGCCGCCCCGAGGGTGCGCCACAGGGGCTCGTCGGCGAGCTTCGCCTTGAGGTCCCACAGCGCCATGTCGAACGCGCCGATCGTGCCGAACGTGCTGCCCGCGTGCCCGGACTTGAAGACGAACGCGAGCATCCGGTCGTAGAGCGCGGTCACCGCCCGCGGGTCCTGCCCCTCCAGGGCGCCGAAGACCAGGTCCAGGTTGCCGCTCGCCCCGAGACCGACGCCGGTGACGCCGGCGTCCGTCTCGAGGAGCACGACCGGCACCTCGGTCACCCCGTCCGCGACGACGCCGTTGACGTCGCCCACCGGACGCCCCCATCGGTGGACGGTGGTGAGGGTCCGGTATCCCGTGATGCGCATCCGCTGCTCCTGATCCGCGCGCGCCGCCGTCGGCGCGCGTCTCGAGGCCGGGTCGTGGGAGGTGCAGCGGCTGGGTGCCAGCGCCTCGTCGAGCCTGTCGGCTGAGTCATAACTTATGATACGAGTGATGAGTATGCAAGCACCCGCTACGCTCGGGGTGGCCGTCAGCGCAGGCCGCGACGCAGAACGGAGCCCGGACGACATGACAACGACGCCCTCGACCGCCGGAGCGGTGCCCCGCCCCCAACGACACCGCCCGCCGCTCGCCGCCGCCGTGGTGAAGAGCCTGGTCACGGCGATCGTCGTCGGCGAGCACCCCCCGGGCAGCGCCCTCCCCCCGGCGGGCGCCCTCTGCGAACAGTACGAGGTCAGCCGCACGGTGATCCGCGAGGCCACCACCGCCCTGGTGGAGAAGGGCCTCGTCGCGTCCCGCCAGGGCTGGGGCACGATCGTGCTCGACCAGGACCAGTGGAGCCTGCTCGACCCGCTCGTCCTCGACGCGCTCTTCCAGCGCGAGGACCGCCTCGTCTACCTCGACAACCTCATCGAGATCCGCACCACCCTGGAGTGCGCGATGGCCCGGCGCGCGGCCGGCCTGCTCGACGCCGAGCAGCGGGCCACGCTCGCCGCCAAGCTCGACGAGCTCGCGGACCTCGTCGACGACCCGACCGCGTACGCGCGTGTCGACCTCGAGTTCCACGAGCTGATCCACCGCGCCTCCCGCGACGCGTTCGGCCGCGCGATCGTCTCCAGCGTCCAGGGCAAGGCGCTGCACTCGCCGCAGTACAGCGGCACCCCGAGCGTCGACGACGTCCGTTCCACGCACGAGGGGCACACCCGGATTCTGGAGGCGCTCGCCGCCGGCGACGCCGACGCCGCCGACGCCGCGATGCGCGACCACATCACGTCGTCCTGGGCTCGCCGCCGCCCCCAGGAATAGCCGACCCGGGGCCCGGCCCTCCCGGCGGCGTCACCGCCGTCCGGGGCGCCGGGTCTCTTCTCGACCTGTTGACTTGTACTACATGTGATGTACTACATTCGATCCATCGCGGCACCGCATCCCTGAGCGCCTCGGGACGCGCGGACGGCGGGGCAGAGCTGCCCGGCCTCCACCGGCCGCGGCAGCACCCCAGCGACAACCTGCAGTTCCGGTTCCGGAGGCGACGACGCCCGACAGCGCGGGCGGCCGTTCGACCTTTCGTGGCCTCGACGACGAGACGGACGACGAGACGGACGACGAGAGGGATGTGGATGCGATGACCTCGTTCACCCGACGAGACCTGCTGAGATCGTCCGGCGCCGCGGCGGCCGGAGCGGTCGTGCTGGCGGGCGGCGCGCGCGCCGGCACGGCCGTGGCCGCCGGCGACGCGGCGCCGGAGGATGCCGCGACCCGCCCGCTGGAGCTCTGGTACGCCCGGCCCGCGGCGGCGTGGCTGGAGGCCCTCGCGGTCGGGAACGGCCGGCTCGGCGCCATGGTCTTCGGCGGCGTCGCGGCCGAGACGCTCATGCTCAACGAGGACACGGTCTGGGCGGGCGGCCCGCACGACTATGCCGACCCCGCTGGCGCCGAGGCCCTGCCGGAGATCCGGCGGCTGCTCACCGAGGAGCGCTGGGCGGACGCCCAGCGGCTCGCCGACGCGCGCTTCATGGGCCGGCCGACGGAGCAGATGCAGTACCAGCCCGTCGGCGACCTGCACCTCGCCTTCCCCGGGCTGACCGACGACGTCGCGGAGTACCGCCGCTCGCTCGACCTCACCACGGCGGTGACCACCACGACGTTCGTCGCCGACGGCGTGCGGCACACCCGCGAGGTGTTCGTCAGCCACGCCGACCAGGCGATCGTCGTGCGGCTGCGCACGGACGTGCCGGGCGCGGTCTCGGTCGACGCCTCGTTCACCTCGCTCCAGGAGACGACCACCCTGGCGCACGACGGCCGGACCCTCGCCCTCGAGGGGCGCTCCGGCGAGGCCGAGGGCCTCGAGGGCGAGGTGCGCTTCGTCGCCCTGGCGCGGGCCGTCACCGAGGGCGGCTCGGTGGTGTGCGACGAGACGTCGCTGCGGGTGCGGGGCGCCGACGCGGTCACGCTGCTCGTCACGATCGGCACCAGCCACCGCAGCTACCTCGACGTCGGGGGCGACCCGCTCCAGCAGGCGGCACCGCCCCTCGAGCGGGCGAGCGTCAGCGGCTTCGGCGTCCTGCGCCGCTCGCACGTGCGCGACCACCAGGAGCTGTTCGGGCGCGTGGACCTCGACCTCGGCACGTCGTCGTCCGTCGACCTGCCGACCGACGAACGGGTGGCGGCGTTCCGCGCGGGCGGCGACCCGCAGCTGGCCGCCCTGTACTACCAGTTCGGCCGGTACCTCCTGATCTCGAGCTCGCGCACGCCGGGCCAGCCGGCCAACCTGCAGGGACTCTGGAACGCGGAGATGCTGCCCGCCTGGCAGTCGAAGTACACGCTCAACATCAACTGCGAGATGAACTACTGGCCCGCGGGCCCGTCGAACCTCGCGGAGTGCTGGCGGCCCCTGTTCGCGATGATCGAGGAGCTCGCGGAGTCGGGGGCGCGGACGGCGCGGACGATGTGGGGCGCCCGGGGCTGGGTGGCGCACCACAACACCGACCTGTGGCGCGGGACCGCCCCTGTCGACCACGCCTTCTACGGGGTGTGGCCCACCGGCGGCGCGTGGCTCTCGCTGCTCTTCTGGGAGCACTACGAGTACACCGGCGACCTCGACACCCTGCGCGAGTACTTCCCCGTGCTGCGCGGCGCCGTGGAGTTCTTCCTCGACACGCTCGTCGTCGACGACGCGACCGGCTACCTGGTCACGAGCCCGTCGCACTCCCCCGAGCTCAAGCACCACGAGGACGACGACGAGGGCGTGAGCCTCTGCGCCGGGCCCACGATGGACTGCCAGATCCTGCGCGACCTGTTCACCGCGTTCGACAACGCGTCGCGGGAGCTCGGCCTCGACCGCGAGACCGCCGTGGCGGCCCTCGCCGCGCGCGACAAGCTGCCGCCGAACCAGGTCGGCTACCTCGGCCAGCTCCAGGAATGGCTGATCGACTGGGAGGACGCGGCCACCGAGACCAGCCGCCACGTCTCGCACCTGTGGGGCGTGTTCCCGAGCGACCAGATCACGCCGCGCCGGACGCCGGAGCTCGCCGCCGCGGCCGACCGGTCGCTCGAGCTGCGCGGCCCGGCCGTGACCGCCGGCTGGTCCCTGGCCTGGAAGATGAACATCCGCGCCCGGCTCCTCCAGCGCGACGGCGCGTACACGCACCTCACGCAGCTGCTCTCCCCCGGCCGGACGGCGCCCAACCTGTTCGACCTGCACCCGCCGTTCCAGATCGACGGGAACTTCGGCGGCACGTCGGCGATCAACGAGATGCTCCTGCAGTCCCACTCCGGCGAGGTCTGGCTGTTGCCGTGCCTCCCCGAGGCGTGGCCCGAGGGGCGCGTGCGCGGCCTGCGCACCCGCGGGGGCTTCGAGATCACGATGACGTGGTGCGCCCACCGGCTGCAGCACGCGCGTGTGCGCTCGCTGCTCGGCCGCACGGTCCGCCTGCGCACCGACGCGCCCGTGCGCGTCGTCGGGCCGGGCGGCCCGGTCGCCGTCGAACGACCCCAGGACGGGCTCGCCGTGTTCGAGACGCGGCGCGGAGCCACCTACGTCGTCCAGCCGGCGGCCTGAACCACCCGGCAGCCATCCACCAGCCACCCACCCGCACCACTCACGAGAAGAGGACACCGATGTCCAGACGATGGATCAGGACCGGCACGGCGGCGGTCGTCGCGGTCAGCGCGGTCGCGGCCGTCGGGGTCGGGGCCACGGCCTTCGACCCGTACGCCGCAAGCTCCCAGAGCGGCGGCAGGTGCCCGCAGCTCTACGTCTCCCCCGACGGGGACGACGACCGCGGCAACGGCACCGAGCGCAGGCCGTGGGCCACCCTCGACAAGGCCCGCGAGCACATCCAGGACCTCGGGCTCAACCACGAGCGCAAGATGCGGTGCGACATCACCGTGAACCTGGCCGAGGGCGACTACCCCGTCGACGAGACCATCGAGTTCACCGACAAGGACTCGGGCAACAACGGCCACCAGGTGATCTACCGGTCCGCCGACGGCCCCGGCAAGGCCAACCTCGTCGGTGCCGAGCCCGTCACCGGCTGGGAGCTCTACCAGGACGGCATCTACAAGACCCAGGTGGACCCGGACGACCAGTTCTACACGCTGTTCGAGGACGGCGAGCGCTCCGAGCTCGCCCGGCACCCCAACCGGACGTCGGAGGACACCCAGGCGCCGTACCTCTTCTCCGTGCTGGGCGAGCCGGAGAAGGAGGGCGTCCGTGAGTGGCTGTACTGGAAGGACGGCGACTGGGACCCCGCCTGGGACGACACCCCCGAGAGCAACCCGCTCAAGGACGCCCAGCTCACCGTGTGGTCGGGCGGCTCCTGGAGCTGGTTCACGGACACCATCCCGATCGGCGGCGCCGACTACCGCAAGAACTTCACGACGTTCAAGTACTGGCCGCGGTACGCGCTCATGAACTCGCGCAGCGGCTCGCGGTACTTCCTCCAGAACGCGCTGCCGCTGCTCGACAAGGCCGGCGAGTACTACATCGACCGCGACTCCGGCGACCTCTACTACAAGCCGCGCGGCGACATCGCCGACGTCACGATCATGAAGCCCACCGTGGACCGGGTCATCGACGTCAAGGGGGCCGACGCCGAGACACGGGCGCACGACATCACCTTCGACGGCATCGGCGTGCAGTACTCCGACTTCGTCGAGTGGTACCGCGCCGGCTGGGTCAGCGCGGGCGACTCCGGCGAACCCCACAAGTACCCCCAGTACGACCGGCAGATCGAGATGCCCCGCAACCGCTTCGGCGCGATCACCCTGGAGAACACGAGCGACATCACCCTCACGGGCATGCACGTCCAGGACACGGGCTTCACCGGCGTCTACGCCCTGTTCGCCAACGACGGCCTCACCGTCCAGGACTCGCTCCTGGAGAACCTGGGCGCCGACGGCGTCAAGATCGAGGGCGGCTGGCCCGGCGAGGGCGACCTCTCCCACGGCCACACCTTCCGCAACCTGTACATCGACCACGTGGGCGAGCTCGTGCCCGGCGACGCCGCCGGCATCGAGCTGATGGACACCGGCGACAACACCGTCGAGCACATCAACGTCAAGCACTCGGCGCGCTACGGCATCAGCCTCGAGTCGCGTCCCGAGGTGGTCGACGGCGACCAGTACACCGACAACAACACCTTCAAGTACATCCGCATCGACGAGGTCGGCCTCGACTCCGGCGACATGGGCGCCTTCTACACCTACGGCGTCGCGAACCAGGAGCCGCACCCGATCCAGAACACCGTCGACCAGATGGTCATCGGCGACGTCATCCCCGACCCGGCCGGCGCGATGCCGGACTCCGGCACCCGCGGCATCCACATGGACGCCGGGGGCTGCGGCTTCGCCTTCTCCAACATCGAGGTCGGCAAGACCACCGACCAGTCCTACCAGTCCTACCAGTGCAACGAGGTCACCAACGGCAACTGGGAGGACGGCTTCGACGCCTCCCAGATGCAGTACGACCAGATCGGCGTCACCGACGAGTTCCCCTTCGACGTCGAGTAGGACCCGGAGCCGTGGGGCGCCCCCCCGCCGGGGGGGGGCCCCCCCCCCCCCCCCCCACCCCCCCCCCCCCCCCCCCCCCCCCCCCCGCCGGGGCCGAATTGGCAGAGAGTGGTAAGAAACAACACCGGGGGGC
>NZ_JBEYBQ010000011.1:0-112758 GCF_040632295.1 Isoptericola sp. NPDC019482 | reverse complement strand
CCGACAGATCCGGTTCAAGACCCGAAGTCAGTCAGGCGGAGGGTCAGGAACGACCCGCTGCGGGGCTCGACTACATCATCCTCACTGTCAGGCGGGGTTGGTCGTGCGTGCGCACCTCGGCGGCCGCCCAGCCCTCGAGGGCGAACCGGGTCGCGATGCCGCCGGGCCAGCCGAGGCCGTCGCTGTGGTTGTCGACGACGACGCAGGTGAGGCTGCCGAGCCCGTACCGGCCCGCGACCTGGATCGCCTCCGCGTTGCTGCCCTCGTCGAGCTCGGCGTCGCCCACGAGGACGACGACGCGGGCGGGCGACCGGCCGCGCAGCCCGAGCGCCAGGCCGACGGCGAGCGGCAGCCCGTGCCCGAGCGAGCCGCTGCCGATCTCGATGCCCGGCACCAGGGTGCGGTCGGGGTGGTGGCCGAGCGGCGACTCGAACGAGGCGACGTCGTCCAGCCAGGTGGCGGGGAAGTAGCCCTTCGCGGCCAGCACGGCGTACGTGGACGCCGGGCCGTGGCCCTTGGAGAGCAGGAAGCGGTCACGGTCGGGGTCGTCGGGGCGGGCCGGGTCGACGCGGAGCACCTGGTCGTACAGGGTCCACACGACGTCGAGCGTCGAGTGCGCGCTCGGGTCGTGCTTCTCGTCGCCCGTGACGCGGGCGACCAGGTCGCGGACGTGGTGCGGGACGCGTGCGGGGACGGCGTGCGCCGGAGTGGTCGTCGTCATGCACCGATCGTCCGACCTGAACCATGGTTGAGGTCAATGGTCTGTCGGAGATGCGCGGGGGTGCGCCACCTCACGCCCCGACGTCCTGCGGAAACACGGCGTCGGAGGCAGGATCGAGACGGACCAGCCGCCGTCATCAGGAGGTCTCGTCATGGCCCGCACCGTCGCCGAACACCTCGTCGACCAGCTCGTCGCCGCCGGCGTGAAGCGCATCTACGGGATCGTCGGGGACTCCCTGAACCCCGTCGTCGACGCCGTCCGCCGCACCGACGGCATCGACTGGGTGCACGTGCGCCACGAGGAGGCTGCCGCGTTCGCGGCCGCCGCCGACGCCGAGGTGACGGGCGAGCTCGCCGTCTGCGCCGGGTCGTGCGGGCCGGGCAACCTGCACCTCATCAACGGCCTCTACGACGCGAACCGGTCGAAGCTGCCGGTGCTCGCCATCGCGTCGCACATCCCGAGCGCGCAGATCGGCACGCAGTTCTTCCAGGAGACCCACCCGGACCGCATCTTCAACGAGGCGTCCGTGTTCTCGGAGCTGATCTCGTCCCCGGCCCAGCTGCCGCGCGTCACGCGCTCCGCCATCCAGCACGCGCTCGCCGCGCCGGGCGTCGCGGTGCTCACCCTGCCGGGCGACGTCGCCGACGAGCGCGTGCCCGACGACGACGCCCCGATCCTCGTGCCCGGCGCCTGCCCGGCCCGCGTCGTGCCGAACTCCGCCGACGTCCAGGCCCTCGCCGACGCCATCAACCAGGCCAAGAAGGTCACGCTGTTCGTCGGGGCAGGGGCGCGCGACGCCCGCGACGCCGTCCTCGAGCTCGCCGACCTGGCCGCCGCGCCCGTCGGCCACTCGCTGCGCGGCAAGGAGATCATCCAGTACGAGAACCCCCACGACGTCGGCATGTCCGGGCTGCTCGGATACGGCTCCTGCCACGAGGCGATGCACTCGGCGGACCTGCTCGTGATGGTCGGCACCGACTTCCCGTACGACTCGTTCCTGCCCGCCGACGTCCGCACCGCGCAGATCGACGTCGACGCCTCCCACCTGGGCCGCCGCACCCGACTCGACCTGCCGGTGCACGGCGACGTCGGCGAGACCCTGAGGCTGCTCAACCCGCTGGTCAGGCGCAAGAAGGACCGCAAGTTCCTGCGCTCGATGGTCGACAAGCACGCCGGGCTCATGACCAAGGTCGTCGGCGCGTACACCCGCAACGTGGAGAAGCACACGCCCATCCACCCCGAGTACGCGGCCGTGCAGCTCGACGAGACGGCGGCCGACGACGCCGTGTTCACCGTCGACACCGGCATGAACAACGTGTGGGCGGCCCGGTACCTCACGCCCAACGGGAAGCGGCGCGTCATCGGGTCGTTCATCCACGGGTCGATGGCGAACGCCCTGCCGCACGCCATCGGCGCCGCGTTCGCGCAGCCCGGCCGGCAGGTCGTGGCTCTCGCCGGCGACGGCGGCCTGTCCATGCTGCTGGGCGAGCTCATCACCGTGCGCACCTACGACCTGCCGGTGAAGGTCGTCGTCTTCAACAACGCGACGCTCGGCATGGTGAAGCTCGAGATGCTGGTCGAGGGGCTGCCGTCGTACGGCACCGACTCCCCGCCCGTGGACTACCGGAACATCGGCCTCGCCGTCGGCATCCCGTCCGTCCGCGTGGAGCGGCCGAAGGACCTGCGCCGCGCCCTCGCCGACGGCCTGGACCGCAAGGGTCCGGCGCTCATCGAGGTCGTCACCGACCCGAACGCGCTGTCCATCCCGCCGTCCATCACGTCCGGCCAGATCCGGGGGTTCGCGACGGCGATGACGAAGCAGGTCTTCGGCGGCGGCATGGGCGAGGTCATGTCCATGGCCCGCTCGAACCTGCGCAACCTGCCCCGCTGACCCCAGCCCCGCCGGGTGTTGTGAGCGCGATTCCGGGGACTATTCGATCGCGAATAGTCCCCGAAATCGCGCTCACAACACCCGGGAGGGCGCCAGGTTCAGGGGCGCCAGGTGGCGGCGACGGCGAGGAAGGCGTCGTTCGCCTCGACCTCGCCGATGCTCACGCGCAGGCCGTCGCCGGCGAAGGGGCGCACGAGGACGCCGGCGGCGGTCGCCTCGGCGGCGCGGGCCACGGTCTCCTCACCGAGGGGGAACCACACGAAGTTGGCGTGCGTCTCCGGCAGGTCCCAGCCCTGCTCGTGCAGGGCGGCGACGACGCGCTCACGCTCGACGACCAGGGCGTCGACCCGCTGGCGCAGCTCGTCCTGGGCGACGGGCTCCAGCGACGCCAGGGCCGCGCGCTGCGCGATGTGGTTGACGCCGAACGGCGTCGACACCGCGCGGATGCCAGCGGCGAGGCGCGGCTCGGCGACGGCGTACCCGACGCGCAGGCCCGCCAGCCCGTACGCCTTCGACAGCGTGCGCAGCAGGACGACGTTCGGGTGCAGGGCCAGCAGGTCGACGCCGTCGGGCGCCTGCGTGTCGCGCACGAACTCGAGGTACGCCTCGTCGACGATCACCAGCACGTCGCTCGGGACGGCGGCGAGGAACTCCTCCAGCTCGTCGGAGTGCACCGCCGGGCCGGTGGGGTTGTTCGGGGTGCAGACCATGACGACGCGCGTGCGGGGCGTGACGGCGGCGGCCATCGCGGGCAGGTCGAGCCGGCCGTCCGCGGCCACAGGCACGGTGACGGCGACGCCGCCCGCGACCGCGACCACGATCGGGTACGCCTCGAACGAGCGCCACGGGAACACCACCTCGTCGCCGTGCTCGACGACGGCTTGCAGAACGTGACCGAGCACCGCCACCGAGCCGTTGCCCACCACGACCTGGTCGGCCGAGACGCCGACGTGCGCGGCGAGCGCCTCGACGAGCTCCGTCGCGTACATGTCGGGGTAGCGGTTGGTCTCCTCCGCCGCACGCGTGATCGCCTCGAGGACGGACGGCAGCGGCGGGTACGGGTTCTCGTTCGACGACAGCTTCCACAGCTTCGCGCCCTCGGCGGGCCGCGCGCCCGGCACGTACGCGGGCAGCGCGGCGACGGCGGCGCGCAGGGGGACGACAGCGGCGGGGGCGGCGTGCGGGTCAGCGGGGGTGGTCACAGCGGTCAAGGATGCCACCCGCGCAGGGTGGGCGAGGTCGTCACACCCTCCGCGAGGGAGTACTACCTCGGCGCAGTCCGCACTACCTCGTGGAGACCCGGACTACCTCGTGGAGACCACGACTACCTCGGCGCGGTCCGCACTACCTCACGGAGATGGGCACTACCTCGGCGAGCTCCCGCACCAGGCCGGCGAAGAACCGGGCGATCGCGTCGGCGGCGGGTACGTCGACGGACGCCTCGACGTCCGGGCTGTAGTTGGTGTTCGTGTTGATGTCGTACGGCACGGTGCGGCCGTCGACCGTCTCGAAGAACTCCACCCCGGCGATCTCGATCCCCTGCTCCGCGAGCAGCCGCTCGAGCCGCACGACGAGCGGGTGCTCCGCCGTGATCTCGGGCCGCAGGGCGAACAGCGGCGGCGGGGCGACGCCGTCGGCCCCGGGCAGCGCGCACGCCTCGGCGGGGCACAGCTCGAACCCGGTCGACGTGTCCACGCGGACGGCGTAGTGGAACCGGCCGCCGACGAACTCCGCCCGCGTGACGAACGGCTCCGGCGCCACGAGCAGCTCCTGCAGCAGCCACACGCCGTCGACGGGCTCGTCGAGGAGCCCCGCGTCCAGGGCGGCGGCGAACGTCTCGACGTCGTCGAACCGCTGCACCCCCAGCCCCTTGCCGCCGCGGTTGTGCTTGGTGATGAACGGGGCCCCGAACCGTTCGGCCGCCGCCCGCAGCGCCGCGCGGTCCGTGACGGCGGTCGTGCGCGGCACGTCGAGGCCGGCCGCGCGCAGCAGCGCGTACTGCCGCACCTTGCTCACCTCGAGCGCGGCGGCGCGCGTGCCGTTGACGACGCGACGCCCCGCCGCCTCGGCCCGGGACAGCACCGCCTGTGCCGCCTCCGGCGCGTGCGGCACCCCGCGCGTGTGCGCGGACGCGCTGAGGCGCGACCAGTGCACGGCCCGGGGCGGCGCCTCGGCGAGGTCCAGGGTGACGTCGCCCAGGTGCACCGGTTCCAGGGGCACGCCGGCGCGGTCGAAGGCCCGCTCGAACGGCGGCAGCCAGTCGGGGTTGTCGTGCAGGACGAGGACGGACGGCTCGCTCACCCGACGAGCCTACGCGCGTGGGCCGGTCGCCCGGAGCGGGCCGCCGAGGCGCGCGGTGCCGAGCGTCGCGCCAGCCCCGCGCGGGCATGACGTGCCACGATGGCCGCATGAACTTCATCGTCCGCACCCTCGTCACAGCCGTGGCGCTGTGGCTGAGCGACCTGATCTTCACCAACCTCGAGATCCTGCCGCCGTACGACGGCGACAACGTGATCGAGTACATCCTGGCGGTGCTCGGCGTGGCGCTGGTGTTCACCATCATCAGCAGCTTCGTGAAGCCGATCGTCAGCATCATCTCGATCCCGTTGCTCATCCTCACGCTGGGCCTCTTCTACCTCGTCATCAACGCCTTCGTGCTGTGGCTCACCACCTGGATCACCGAGCAGGGGTGGTTCGGCGACTGGGGCGTCGAGGTCTCCGGCGGCTTCTGGTGGTTCGTCTGGATCGCCCTCATCCTCGCCGTGCTGCAGGCGATCATCGGCGCGTTCGCGCCGAAGAAGGGCTGACAGCCCCGCACCGCGCGCCGGATGCACCTCGGTCAGTGCAGCGTCGCCCCCGTCGGGTTCCCCGGCGGGGGCGACGTCGTCCCGAGCACGGTCGACCCAGGTCCGGGGCCTGGACCGGGAGCCAGCACCAGCGGCGGCGCCGGGTCCACGCGCCGCGCCACGAAGAACCGCGTGCGCGCCCGGGCGCCGTCGAGCAGCCGCTCCAGCCGCCCCGTCACCCCCGCCACCTGCACGTTCCCGGACCGTTGCGCGGCCGCCAGGGTGCGCAGGTGCGTCGGCATGGCGTGGGCGAGAGAGATGCTGCCCGCGGCGGCGACGTCGGCCGGATCCGTCGAGTCCAGCAGTCGTCGCCCCACCGTGACGCGGTCCGCCGTGGCCGGGCCCTCCTCGCGCGACCGGCCGTCCAGGTTCTCGACCAGGCTCTCCTCGTTCTCCACGTGCAGCACCGGCACTCCCGCGGGGACCGTGAACGTCGCCGTCGGTGCCCCCGCGGTCACCACCCCGCCGACGGGGTGCCGCTCGCGGAACTGCGGCGACGCCGCGAGCGCCGCCGCGGCGATCCCGCCGAGGCTGTGGCCCACCAGCACCACCGGCTCGTCCGGGGCCGCACCCGCCGCGTCGAGGGCCTGCTCCACGGCCACGGACACGTCCGCCGTCTCGTGGGCCATGAGGTTCAGGTCGGTCGCCGCGTCGAATGGGTTCCCGGACGACAGGAACTCCTGGGTCCCGGGGATCAGCACGGTCCACGACGTGCTCCCGTCCGCGTGCACCACCTCCTCGACCGCGAGCGATCCCGCGGGCACGCCCGCCGCGGGTCGGTCGACGACGCCGCTGCCCTGGGGGTAGAGGTCCGCGGTCCGGGCGAGCGCCTCCGCGACGGTGCCCGCCGGGCGGTCGGCCCACGGGGGCGGCGGTCCCGCCAGGTCGTCGTCGGCCAGGGCCTCCACCTGCGGCACGGCGCCCGGCAGCAGCCCGGCGACGACGTCGGACAGCGAGGCCGCACCCCGCGTGACCGGGTCCAACGCGGCCGGGCCCTGCTCGACCGCGCGCCGCAGGTCCTGCCAGGTCAGCGGCCGGGTGGCGCTCAGCCCCGCCGCGAGCCCCGCGACCGCCTCGTCCGACACCGGCGCGAGGACGCGCCAGGCGTCCGCCAGGAGCCCGTCGGGACCGGTCGTGACGGGGGCCGACGGCGGCACGGGAGGCAGCAGCGGCCCCGGCGGCGGCGCGGTGGGAGCGGGAGCCGGCGTGCCACCGAGCACCCATGCGCGCAGCAGCCCGCCCGCCCCCGACGACGCGGTGACGATCGGCAGCACGCGCAGCCCGAGCCACGCCCCCGCCACCCCCGACAGCAGCGTGACCGCGCCGTCGGCGACCCGCTGCGCCATGGTCTCCGCGTCCCGGTACAGGCCGGCCGCGAACCGCAGGCGGCGGGCGCTCCGCTCGGCCGTCTGCGTCCGTGCGCGCAGCCGCGCGCTCGCCTCGTCCAGGCGTGCGGACCCCGCCGCGCGACGGGCGGCCTCCGCGGCGTCGGGCACCGCGGGCGGGGACAGGGAGGGAGCGACCAGCGGGTCGGGCGCCCACACCGCGCCCCGCAGGGTCCCGGCGGCGGCGAGGCACCGGTGCGACGCCTGCCGCAGCCGCTCCGCCGCGGTGTCGAGCAGCACGGCCGCACCCTGCACGGCCTCCGCGTCGACCCTGGAGACCGCGCGACCGCCGGCCACGTCCAGCGTCTCCTCGGGCGGAAGCCCGCGCGTCACCGGGCCAGCCCCTCGGCCGCCAGCTCGAGGAGCGCCAGGTCGACGTCGAGGTCGGCGAGCAGGGCGGCGACCTCGTCGCGGAACCGGTCGGCCGCCGTCGACTCCCAGGCCACCGCGAGGCTGCGCCGCGCGCTCGCGGCCGCGTCGACGACGTCGTGGTGGGCCGCCAGTGCGGCGGAGCTCGCGGCGTCGCACGCGGCACGCGAGGCAGGGCTCGACCAGCGGTCCGGGAAGAGGGAAGGCGGTACGGAGGAGGTCATGCCCGGGACGCTAGGCCGCGCACCGGCCGCCACGTCCTGCGCCACCGCCCCCTGTGGACGACGCCGGCCTGGGGACAGGCTCCGCCCGGCACGGCTCCGCGCCCGCGTCCTCCCGCGAGACCGTCAGTCGGCCAGCACCCCGAGGAGCCGGACCGTATCGGAGAGGATGTCGATGCCGGTCCGCCTGCGCGACCTCAAGCGCGCCCGCGACCCGCGGGGCACCGTCCGCGGGAACTACCCGCTCCTCGCCTGAGCGGGCCCACCCGGTCGTTGTGGGCCCGTGGGAGAATGTGGGCCGTGACCTCCCCCGCGCCGCAGACCTCGCCGTCCGACGTCCAGACCCGCGTCAACCTCGCGGACGTCACCCCACCGATCGCCCTCGGGCCGCTCGACGGCCGCTACCGCGGCGCCGTCGCGCCCCTGGTGGACCACCTCAGCGAGGCCGCG
This sequence comes from Isoptericola sp. NPDC019482, assembly GCF_040632295.1. NCBI lineage: Bacteria > Bacillati > Actinomycetota > Actinomycetes > Micrococcales > Promicromonosporaceae > Isoptericola > Isoptericola sp. NPDC019482. Next base: position 104,875 of record NZ_JBEYBQ010000011.1, on the reverse strand, counting down.
CTCAACCGCGCGCGCATCCACGTCGAGGTCGAGTGGCTGGTCACGCTGTGCAACGGCACGACGACGACGCCCGGCGCCGTCGTCCCCGGTGCCCCCACGCTGACCGACGCCGAGATCGCCTACCTGCGCCGGATCCCCGCGACGTTCGGCGCGGACGAGATCGCCGAGCTCGCCGCCATCGAGCGCGAGACGGTGCACGACGTCAAGGCCGTCGAGTACTTCATCAAGCGCCGCATCGCCGCCGCCCCGGAGGCCCTCGGTGACGCGACGAGCCTCCCCGCCGCGAGCGAGCTCGTGCACTTCGCGTGCACGTCCGAGGACATCAACAACCTGTCGTACGCGCTCATGGTGCAGGGCGGCGTGCGCGACGTGTGGCTGCCCGCCGCGACCGCGCTGACCGACCAGCTCGCGGGCATGGCGCGCGAGCACGCCGAGGTCCCGATGCTGAGCCGCACGCACGGGCAGCCGGCCACGCCGACGACGATGGGCAAGGAGCTCGCCGTCCTCGCGCACCGCCTGCGCCGCCAGCTGCGCCGCATCGAGGGCGCGGAGTACCTGGGCAAGCTCAACGGCGCCACCGGCACCTACGGCGCGCACGTCGTCGCCGTCCCGGGCGCCGACTGGCCGGCCGTGTCGAAGGCGTTCGTCGAGCACCTGGGCCTGGTCTGGAACCCGCTGACCACGCAGATCGAGTCGCACGACTGGCAGGCCGAGGTCTACGCCGACGTCGCCCGCTTCAACCGCATCCTCCACAACCTCGCGACCGACGTGTGGACGTACATCTCGCTGGGCTTCTTCACGCAGATCCCCGTCGCGGGCGCCACCGGCAGCTCGACCATGCCGCACAAGGTCAACCCGATCCGGTTCGAGAACGCCGAGGCGAACCTCGAGATCTCGTGCTCGCTGCTCGACACGCTGTCGGCCACGCTGGTGACCTCCCGCCTGCAGCGCGACCTCACCGACTCCACGACGCAGCGCAACATCGGCCCGGCCTTCGGCCACTCGCTGCTCGCGATCGACAACGTCCGCCGCGGCCTCAAGGCGCTCAACGTCAACGCCGCGCTCATGGCCGACGACCTCGACCACAACTGGGAGGTGCTCGGCGAGCCCGTCCAGTCGGCGATGCGCGCCGCGTCCGTCGCGGGCGTCGAGGGCATGGAGAACCCGTACGAGCGGCTCAAGGAGCTCACGCGCGGCCAGCGCGTCGACGCCGCCCGGATGCGCGAGTTCGTCGCCGGCCTCGGCCTGCCCGACGACGTCGCCGCGCGCCTCGCGGACCTCACGCCCGCGTCGTACACCGGCATCGCCGCCCGGCTGGTCGAGGACTACCTCGCCTGACCCGGCGTCCTCGGCCGACCCGGCTCGAGACCCGAAGCGTTGCGGACCCGAAGCGTTTAGGAGCGGCCGCGCCGCACCGGCGCGCTCCTAGCGTGGCCCCGTCCGCACCCCCGACGCGACGGAGCCTCGCATGCGTACCGCACCACGCCCTCGATCGACCGCCCGGGTCGCGGCCCTTGCCGCGGCCGCCCTCGTGGGCGGCGCCGGCCTCACCGCCGGCGCCGTCACCCTCGCCACGTCGGCGGCGGGCGCGACGACGGCCTGCGAGGTCGACTACTCCGTCACGAGCTCGTGGGCGGGCGGCTTCCAGGCCGACGTCACGCTGACCAACCTCGGCGACGCCCGCACCGGCTGGGAGGTCTCCTGGCAGCAGGGCGACGGGGAGCGCGTCTCCCAGGTCTGGAACGGGCGGCTCACGCAGGACGGCGGGCAGGTGCGCGTGGCCGACGTCGGCTGGAACGGCACGCTCGCGACGGGGGCGACGGCGTCGTTCGGGCTGATCGGGACGTCCGCGGGCGCGGCGGCGGTGCCCGCGAGCTTCAGCCTCGACGGCGTCGCCTGCACGGGCGACGTGCCCACGACGGACCCCTCGGACCCGCCCACGGAGCCGACGGACCCGCCCACCGACGAACCCGGCGGTCCCGCCGACGCGACGTTCTTCGTGGAGGACGGCACGCAGGCATGGGATGCCTGGCAGGCGGCGTCCGGCACGGACCGCACTCTGCTGGAGAAGATCGCGGCCACGCCGCAGGCCTCCTGGGTCACGGACGCCGACCCGGCGGAGGCGGCCGCCGGGGTGGCGGACTACACCTCCCGCGCCGCCGCGGCCGGCGCGACGCCGCTGCTGGCGGTGTACGCGATCCCGGGCCGCGACTGCGGCTCGCACTCCGGCGGCGGCACGGACGAGGCCGCGTACCGCGCGTGGGTCGAGCAGGTGGCGGGCGCGATGGTCGGCGAGCCCTGGGTCGTGCTCGAGCCGGACGCCCTCCCCCAGCTCGGGGACTGCGACGGGCAGGGCGACCGCGTCGGCATGCTGGCCGACGCCGCCCGCATCCTCGACGAGGCCGGTGCCCGCGTGTACCTCGACGTCGGCCACTCGGCGTGGCTGCCCGCCGCCGAGGCCGCGTCCCGCCTGGAGCAGGTGGGGCTGGAGCACGTCGCGGGCTTCGCGCTCAACGTGTCGAACTACCGCACCACCGACGAGTCGCGCGCCTACGGCGAAGAGGTGTCCGCCCTGCTGGGCGGCGTGCCGTTCGTCGTCGACACGTCCCGCAACGGCAACGGGTCGGACGGCGAGTGGTGCAACCCGCGCGGCCGTGCGCTGGGCGAGCGGCCCGCCGTCGTCGACGACGCCACCCACCTCGACGCCCTGCTGTGGGTGAAGCGGCCCGGCGAGAGCGACGGCGCCTGCAACGGTGGCCCCGTCGCCGGCGCGTGGTGGCAGGAGATCGCGCTGGAGCTCGCGCGCAACGCGAGCTGGTAGCGCGACCCCGCGTCGCCGAACAGGCGGTTGACACCGTTATGGGCCTCCGACGACGCCCATTCCGGAACCAACCGCCTGTTCGGCATCGCGCCGGGGTCAGTGCGCCAGGGCTTGCTGCCCGACGACGGCGAGCAGCGCGAGCTTCTCCTCCGCCTCGGAGCGCGGCGGCGCGGTGAGCACCAGCAGCGCCTGGGTCTGGTCCTCGGTGAACAGCACCTGGCAGTCCAGCTCGATCGGCCCGACCTGCGGGTGCACGAGCGTCTTGTGGTCGGCGAACCGCTGGTGCACCTCGTGCCGGTCCCACAGCTCGGCGAACTCGGGGCTGCGCGCCCGCAGCTCGCGCACCAGCTCGCCTGCGCGCGAGCGCGGGCCGAGCATCCCGTGGGCCACGCGCAGCGTGGACACGAGCGAGCGGCCCTGCCGGTCGCGGTCGTCCTCGGGGTACAGCAGCCGCTCCGCGGGGTCGGTGAACCAGCGGTAGACGTCGCTGCGCGCCCACCCGGTCAGGGCGGACCGGTCGCCCAGCAGCGCGACGGCGAGGTCGTTGGCCACGAGCGTCTCGCCGAGCGCGGAGAGCACGAGGGCGGGGGTGTCGGAGAGCCGGTCGAGCACGCGCAGCAGCGCGGGCGACACGTGGGACGACATCGTCACCCGGTCCGGCGTCCCCCGGCCGGCGACGCGGAACAGGTAGTCGCGCTCGTCGTCCGTGAGCCGGAGCGCCCGCGCCAAGGACGCGAGCATCTGCTCGCTCGGCTGCGGGCCGCGCTGCTGCTCCAGGCGCGTGTAGTAGTCGGCCGACATGGCCGCGAGCGCCGCGACCTCCTCCCGCCGCAGCCCCGCGGTGCGGCGTCGGGCCCCCGCGGGCAGGCCGACGTCGGCCGGCTGCACCGCCTCCCGACGACGGCGCAGGAACTCGGCCAGCTCTCGACGGTCGGCGGCACGCTCCATGCGTCCTTCATGAGCCATGCGCCCATCGTCCGCCGACGACGCCGGTCGGGCCAGGCCCCAGCCAGGGACCGCCGGTCCCCCGATGACCGCTCCTCTCCCGCCCGGGCGCCGGGCATCGCAGGGTGAGGGGCATGGACCTCACCCGCAGCACCGTCTTCGTCCCCGGCGCGACCAGCGGCATCGGCCTCGCGCTCGCCCTCCGTCTGCAGGCGCGCGGGAGCACCGTGATCGTGGGCGGCCGCCGCACCGCCCTGCTCGACGAGATCGTCGCCGCCCACCCCGGGATCGATGCCGTCCGCATCGACACCGCCGACCCGGAGAGCATCGAGGCCGCGCGCCGAGAGGTGCTCGACCGCCACCCCGACCTGGACGTGGTCGTCGCGATGGCGGGCATCATGCAGGCCGAGGACTGGACGTCGTCCGACTTCCTCGCCACCGCCGAGCGCACCGTCACGACCAACCTGCTCGGCCCGATCCGCCTGGCCGCCGCGTTCCTGCCGCACCTGCGCGCCCGCGCAGCGTCGGGCACGGGCGCCGCGTTCGTCACCGTCTCCTCGGGGCTGGCGCACGTGCCGCTCGCCGTGACGCCCACGTACAACGCGACCAAGGCCGCGATCCACCGGCTCAGCGAGGGCATCCGGCTTCAGCTCGAGCCCGCGGGCGTGCAGGTGATCGAGATCGTGCCGCCCGCGGTCCGCACGGCCCTCATGCCGGGGCAGGAGGACAACCCGATCGCCATGCCGCTGGACGCGTTCGGGGACGAGGTGGTCGACCTCCTCGCGACGCGTCCCGACGCCCACGAGATCCTCGTCGAGGGCGTGAAGCTCCTCCGCTTCGCCGAGACGTCGGGGGCCTACGACGCGACGGTCGCGCGGCTCAACGCCACGGACCGGCACGCCACCCACCCGAACGCCACCCACCCGCACGCCGGGTGATCCGCGTCAGGGCTTCTTCGAGCTGAGGTACTTGGTCGCGACGAACCCCTGCTTGCCGTTGACGTAGACCTTGACCCAGCCGTTCGAGGAGTCCCAGATCTTCTTCACGGCCTTGCCCCGGTTCAGCGAGTCGAGGACCTTGCCGCTGGTGCTCGGCGTGGACCGCAGGCGCAGCCCGTTGACGGTGACGTACCGCGTGCCGAGCGAGGTCAGCCCGGGCGAGACGTAGGAGGAGTGCATCCAGCCGGTGGTGCCGCTGTAGGTCACCTTGCGCCACACCCCGGAGCCCGCGCCGGGCTTGGCGGTGAGCTTGCGGTTGACGTTGACGGTCTTGAGCACGCGGTAGCCGGTGCCCGGGCCGGAGCGCAGGTTGACGCGCGTGGTCGTGTAGTACGTGCACGACGTCGGCACGACCCGCTTGTACGCCCACGCGGCGCCCGCGGTGAGCGACGCCCCGTGGTTCTTCATCCAGGGCAGCGGGTCGGTGGTGCTGCCGGACCCCTTGTACGCGCGCTTCCAGATCTCCAGGTGGAGGTGGGGCGCGGTGGACGTCCCCGAGCTCCCGACGTCGGCGATGTGCTGGCCGCGCTTCACGTACTTGCCCGTCTTCACGTACTTGTCGCCGTCGATGACGTGGCCGTAGACGGCGAAGACCTTGCCGCCGTTCGCGTTGGACCGCACCACGACGACCTGGCCGAAGCCGGGTGCGGAGCCCGCCTTGATCACGGTGCCCGGCGCGACCGACTTGATCTTGGTGCCCTTCTTGGCGCTCATGTCCTGGCCGAGGTGGTAGGTGGATGCCCCCTTGATGGGCATGCACCTTGGCCCGTAGTAGGAGGAGAGCCCGTAGCTGTTGTCGGGGAGCGGTCGGACGGCGGCCGTCGCGGCCCCCGCCCCCGCGACTCCTGTCGTGAGCGCCACGGCGGTGGCGATCCCCATCGTGACTCCGGTCGTGATGATGCGACGCAGGGTGCGCATGGTGGTGCCCTCTCCGTGTCAGGGTCCGGGGCGTCGTTGCCCAGCGGCACGGTAAGCACAGGGCACGGGGTGGCGCGCGCCGGGTGACATCGAGGACACTCGTCTTCACAGGTAGCAGTGAGCATGAAACTCCCTTACCCACGCCTGATCACCGGAGGTCTGCAATGACGCACCCCGTCCCGACAGCACGAGCCGCCGACCGGTCCCTCGGACGCCGCGGCTTCCTCTCCCTCGCGACCGCGGGGGTCGCCGGCTCGGCGCTGTCCGTGGCCGTCGGCTCCATGACGCCCGCCACGGCGGCGGCGACCACGACGACGGCGGAGCCGGCCGCCGGCACCACCGCCCGCAAGCGCGAGCTGCGCGCGATGTGGATCTCGTCCGTCGTCAACATCGACTGGCCCTCGCGCACGGGGCTCAGCGCGGACGAGCTGAAGGCCGAGTACCTGCACTGGCTCGACGTGGCCGCGAGCATGCACCTCAACGCCGTCTTCGTGCAGGTGAGGCCGACGGCGGACGCCTTCTGGCCCAGCCCCTACGAGCCCTGGTCGCAGTACCTCACCGGCACGCAGGGCGGCGACCCGGGGTTCGACCCGCTCGCCTTCGTCGTCGCCGAGACCCATGCCCGCAACCTCGAGCTGCACACCTGGTACAACCCGTACCGTGTGTCCATGCAGGCGGACCCCGCCGCGCTCCTGCCCACCCACCCCGCCCGGCAGCACCCCGAATGGGTGTGGCCGTACGGCGGCAAGCTCTACTTCGACCCGGGCCTGCCGGAGGCGCGCGAGCACATCTACACCGCGATCCTGCACAGCGTGGAGCACTACGACATCGACGGCGTGCACTTCGACGACTACTTCTACCCGTACCCCGTGGCCGGCCAGACGCTGCCCGACGCCGCCACGTACGCCGAGCACGGCGGCGGCTTCGCGACGGTCGAGGACTGGCGGCGGCACAACGTGGACGAGTTCGTCCGCACGATCTCGGAGCGCATCAAGGCGCTCAAGCCGTGGGTCAAGTTCGGGATCAGCCCGTTCGGCATCTGGCGCAACGCCTCGACCGACCCGCGCGGCTCGGAGACCGGTGGGTCGCAGAGCTACGACCTGCAGTTCGCCGACACCCGGAAGTGGGTGCTCGAGGGCTGGCTCGACTACATCAACCCGCAGATCTACTGGCAGTTCGGCCTCGCCGTCGCCGACTACGCGAAGCTCGTGCCGTGGTGGGCCGACGTGGCCGCGCGGTCGGGCACGCACCTGTACATCGGGGAGGCGCTGTACAAGGTGACGTCCGGAGTGTTCACGGACCCGGCCGAGCTGAGCAACCACCTCACCTTCTGCGCGGAGGTGAGCGAGCAGGGCACCCCCGTGCACGGCAACGTGTACTTCTCCGCCAAGCACGTGCCGCAGGACCCGCAGGGCTCCATGTCGCGGGTCTACGCGGACCACTACAGCCACCCCGCGCTGGTCCCGACGATGCCGCACCTGCCCGGCACGCCCGTGCAGGCGCCCGTGCTCACGCACGCCCGCCCCGGCGACGACGGCGTCGAGCTGCGCTGGGTGGACGCGGCGCCGCACCGGCGTCGGGCGACGTCGTTCGCGGTCTACCGGGCCTCCGGCGGTCGGGTCGACGTCGACGACGCCACGCAGCTGCTCGGCACCGTCCGCTCCGACGGGGGCGTGCTGCACGAGTTCGCCGACACGACGGCGGTGGCCGGCGAGCGCTACGCCTACGCGGTCACCGCCCTCGACCGGCTCTGGAACGAGTCCGCGCCGAGCCGCACCCGGCGCGCGTGAGCCGTCCCGGCGACGGGATCAAGCGTCCAGGAAGATCCCGTTGCCGGGGCCCACGGGCAGGTCGAGGAAGAAGAACACGGTGAGGATGGCGGCCCACACCAGCCAGAAGCAGACGGTGAACGGCAGCAGCCGCGCCATCACGGTGCCCAGGCCGGCGCTCGGCTCCCACCGCCGCAGGTAGGCGAGCAGCACGATCATGTACGGGTTGAGCGGGGTGATGATCTGCGTCGCGGAGTCGCCCACGCGGAACGCGGCCTGCACGAACGCGGGCTCGTACCCGATGAGGGCGAACATCGGCACGAAGACGGCGGCCATGAGCGTCCACAGCGCCGAGCCCGAGATGATGAACAGGTTGAGCAGCGACGCGACGACGAGGAAGCCGAGGATCGCGCCGTAGCCGGTGAGCCCGATCGACTCGAGCGCCGACGCCCCGGACACCGCGATCCACTGCCCGACGCCGGACCAGTTGAACAGCGCGATGAACTGGCCGAGCACGAACGCCAGCACGACGAACCCGATCATGTCCTTGAGCGCCTGGCCGAACATGATCGGCACGTCCTCGATGCGCCGCACCGTCCCGACCGCGCGCCCGTAGACGATCGCCGGCACCAGGAACATCGTGAAGACGATGAACACGATCGAGCTGAGCAGCGGCGACTCGGGCAGGAACGCGCCGTCCTCGTTGCGCCACGGCGAGGCGGGCACCAGCACGGCGGCCGCCATGACGGCAGCGACGCCCAGCGCGACGAGGAGGGCGTTCCGCAGCCCGCGCCGCTCGTCCGCGGTCGTGGCCGCGGAGGCGTCGGCGAGCGGGTCCTCGCCGTCGTCGGCGACCTGTTCCGTCGGCACGCCCTGCCGGCGGACCCGCGGCTCCAGCACGCGATCGATGAGGAAGCCCGCGAGCAGGGCGAGCGCGATCGACGAGACGGCGTTGAAGAACCAGTTCGACAGCGGGTTCACGGGCGAGCCCGGGTCGGGCAGGATCTGCGCGACCGAGCTGGTGATGCCCGCGAAGAGCGCGTCGAGGCTGGTGACGAGGATGTTCGTGGAGTACCCCGCGCCGGCCGCGGCGAACCCGCCGAGCAGGCCCGCGACCGGGTGCCGCCCGGCGGCGCGGAACACCATGGCCGCCAGCGGCGGGATGATGATGAACGCGGTGTCCGACATGATGCTGCCCATCACGCCGACGAACCCGACGGCGTACGCGAGCGCCCACCGCGGGGCGGAGCCGAACGCGTACCGCACGGCCGCGCCGAGCAGGCCCGACTTCTCCGCCACGCCGACCGCCATGAGGATCGGCAGCACGGTGACCAGCGGCGGGAAGCCGAGGAAGTTCTCCCCGAGGTTCTCGGTGAGCCAGGTCATCCCCTCGGCCGTGAACAGGCCCTTGACCTCGACCACCTCGTCGCTGCCGGGCATCTGCACGGTGACGCCCGCGAGCGCCATGCCCGTGGACGCCAGCGCGATGACGCCGAACAGGATGAGGAACAGCGTGAACGGCTCGGGCAGCTTGTTGCCGATCCGTTCCACCACGGCCAGGAACCGGTCGGTGCGGGATCGGGTGTCGAGGGTGCTGGTCACGCGGTCTCCCCGGGTCGGCCCGCCGCCGCGGGCGTGTCCGCCCGAACGTAGTGGCCCTGGGCACCCATGGCGAGAGATCCACGCATTCGTCCGCATCATGAGATTCGCGCGATTCCTCCCCCGTGCCGGGGCGGCTTCCCTACGATGCCTGACATGACCGTGCCCGACGATGTGCCCGACGATGTGCCCGACGATGTGCCCGACGCGAACGCCACGCAGCCCGCCCGCCCGAGCACCGCCTACCTCGACCACCTGTTCCACGAGAGCGAGGAACGCCGGCAGGCGGCCCCGCCGGCCGACGTCGCCCCCTCCCTCCTGCCCGACGCTGTCGCGGACGCCGTCGAGCGCGCGGCCGAGGCGCTGGAGCCCGACCTGCGCGAGGTCGTCGAGCGGCTGCACGCCGACCCGGAGCCGGCGTTCGAGGAGCACCGCAGCGCCGCCCTGCTGGTCGAGGTCCTCGCCCGGCACGGCGTCGAGGCCGAGCTCGGCGCGCACGGCGTCCCGACGGCGTTCCGCGCGGAGCTCCGGGGTGCCGGCGACCCCGACGGCAAGGGCCCGGCGATCGCGATCTGCGCGGAGTACGACGCGCTGCCCGTCATCGGGCACGCCTGCGGGCACAACGTCATCGCCGCCGCCGGGGTGGGCGCGTTCCTCGCGCTGCGCGGTGTCCTCGCCTCGGAGGACGCCCCCGCCGGCCGCGTCGTCCTGCTCGGCACGCCCGCCGAGGAGGGGCACTCGGGCAAGGAGGTGCTGGCCCGTGCCGGCGCGTTCGACGACGTCGACGCGGCGATCATGGTGCACCCGTACGGGCAGGACGTCGCCGAGCAGGTGTGGCTGGGTCGGCGCCTGCTCACCTGGACGTTCACCGGGCGCCCGGCGCACGCGTCCGCCCAGCCGTTCATGGGGCGCAACGCGCTCGACGCCGCGAACCTCGCCTACCAGGGCATCGGCCTGCTGCGGCAGCAGCTGCCGCCGGTGGACCGCGTGCACGCGACGGTCGTCGAGGGCGGCACCCGGCCCAGCATCATCACCGAGCGCGCCGTCATGCGGCTCTACGCCCGGTCGAAGTACCCCGACACGCTGCGGGACCTGTCCGCGCGGCTCGACGACGTCGCCCGCGGCGCGGCGCTCATGACCGGCACCGAGGTCGAGATCGTGTGGGACGACGGCGCCCTGCCGAGCCTGCCGGTGCGGACCAACGCGGCGCTCACCGAGCGCTGGGTGGCGGCCCAGCGGCGACGCGGGCGCGACCCGCTGCCGCCCGGCGTCGTGTCCGAGACGCTCGCGGCGTCCACCGACTTCGGCAACGTGTCCTTCCGCGTGCCGGGGATGCACCCGCTGATCCAGGTCTCCGCGCCCGACGTGGCGCTGCACACCGCCGAGTTCGCGGACGCCGCCGGCGGGCCCGCCGCGGTGCCGGCCGCCGTCGACGGCGCCGTCGGGCTGGCCCTCACCGCCCTGGAGTACCTCACCGACGACGCGCTGCGGACCGCCGTGCACGACGAGTTCGTCGCGCACGGCGGCCCGCTGGACGTGCCCCGCTACTTCGAGTGAGGCTGCACGTCGGGCGAGGCGGCGTCAGCCGTTCGCCGTCACCCCGATGCCCGCGGGCACCTTGCCCGGCACCTCCTCGCGCAGCACGGTCGCCGTCGCGGCGGCCCGCTCGTCCGTCACCGTGAACCGCAGGGTCTCGGTGAACTCACGGCCGCGGTGGTCGGTCGCGGTGACCTCGGCGGAGTGGGTGCCCGCGTCGAGGTCCGCCGGCAGCGGCAGCCGCCACAGGTGGGCGTTCGACTGCGTGACCCCGCCGCTGGTGAGCAGGTTGCGCGTGGCCGCGAACGTGTCGGAGTACTCCCACCCCTTCGCGAGCGCCTCGCCCCGCATGGGCTGCGTGTGCTCCGCCTCGACCGCGGCGCCGCCGTCGATCGACACCTCGACGTCGGCGTCCGAGGAGCCGGCGTAGAAGTTGGCGGTCAGCCAGCTGTCGCCGGCCAGGTCCTCGACCGAGACCGCGCGCTCGTCGCCGAGCGCCGGCGCCGCACCGAGCTTGCCGCCGTCGCGCCACTCGAGCTGCTTGGCCGCCCAGTCACGCCAGTGGGGCGTGTTCACGCCGAGCGCAAGCTGCAGGTCGTCGGACTCCCCGCGGATCGTGTACCGCTCGGAGAACTCGTTGCCGTCCAGCTCGAGCGTGAGCACGCCGGGGCGCGCACCGTCGGTCATGAACGCGTACGGCAGGCCGTGCTCGTCCAGGCCGCCGGAGTACCAGTTGCCCGACACGGCGCCGGCCACGAGCTGCGTGTGCTCGAGCTCCGGGACACCGGCGTTCGCCCACTCCGCCCGGGTGTCGCCGGGGAGCAGGTTCTCCAGGCGGTGCGTGTGACCGCCGATCGTGAGGGCGTTGCGGCCGCGGAGCACGTCGTACAGCGCCGGGGCGTTGTCGACGATCACCGACGCGTGGTCGAGGATCGGCGCGTGCGTCGCGACGACGACGAGCTTGTTCCGCGGCACCTCGGCGAGGTCCGCCTCGAGCCAGGCGAGCTGCTGGTCGTCGATCTTCTCCCAGTAGCCGCCGTTCTTGCCGTCCGGCTTGGCGCCCTTGTAGACGATGCTGTCGAGCACGACGACGTGCGCCTGCCCGACGTCGTAGGAGAAGTAGCCCGGCCCGAACTGCTGGCGGAACGTGTCGAGGGCGTGCGAGTCGTCCGCCGCGTCGTAGTCCATGTCGTGGTTGCCGGGCGCCAGGCGGACGGGCCCGTTGGCGTCGCGGTAGATGTCCTTGAGCGCCGGGTTGAGGCTCAGGTCGTCACCCACGTTGTCGCCGAGCATGAGGATGCCGCAGCTGGCGTAGTCGTCGCGGTCCATGAGGTCCGCCACGGCGCCGTCACGGGCGTAGCCCATCTCGGTCATGTTGTACGCCTGCGTGTCGGAGGCGATCGGGCAGCTCTGCTGCGCCTTGCCGGTCGCCTTCGACTTCCCGAGCGGGAAGTTCACCGCCTGCGGCAGCGGGCCGGTGGGCTCCAGGCCGCCGTACTTCAGGTCGGGCGAGCCCTCGGGCGAGTGGTTGTAGCTGAACTGGGCGATGGCGTTCTCGTCCACCGGCACCTGGTAGCCCGCAGGCTGGGTGACGAAGACGGTCATGTCGTCGAGCACGGGCAGGCTGTAGCGGCCCTTGCCGTCGGTGGTGACGACGTCGCGGCCGTTGGACACCTGGACGCCGGCGACGCCCTTCTCCCGCCGGTCCTGCGTGGAGTCCTCGTCCTTGTCGTGGAAGACGGTGCCGGTGAGCACCTCGGGGTCGGCGGCCTCGCCGCGCACGACCTCGACGTGACCGGCGTACAGGCCTGCCGGGTCGGGCGACGGCGCCGCCGCGGCGCCCGGCGCCACGAGGACCAGCCCGACGAGCGAGGCGGTGCCGGCGACGGCACAGGCCTGGCGGATGCTGCGGGGGTTCATGTACTTCCTCCGGGGTCGTCAGAGAGCGGATCGAGTACACGCCCTCGTCAGGGCGCTCCGGCATGCCGATGACGACGACGGTAGGCAGCCGAGGCAACCGTCCGGTGACACCGAGACGCCGGGGAGCGGAACGTCAGACGGGGCACGGCGAACTCCCAGCGAACGCACCCCGCCCGTTACCCGGAGGACACCGGCGGCGAACACGCCCGTCATGCGCGCTCCCTACGGTCGGGCGCAGCCGACGATTCCGGCCGACCCCAGGAGGAGCACATGCACGACGGACGAGACGCTGCCGAGACCCTCACCGCCGGCCTCGGCCGTCGCCGCTTCCTGCAGGCCGCGGCCGGCGTCGGGGCGGGCGCGGCGCTGACGGTCGGTGCGGCGGTCCCCGCCGCGGCCACGTCCGGCGGCACCACCGCCGCGGGGCGGGGCGGGGAGGCGGGCTTCGGCGGCATCCTGCAGCCGGGCAAGGGCCGCATCCGCGGGGACCACTACCTGCGCTCGGACGTCGACGACGTGCTGTGGGGCTACGTGCCCTCCGTGCACGCGACCGCCGTGACCCGCGTCCGGTCCGGCCGCACGATCACCATCGACTCGGTGTCGCACGAGGGCATCCTCGAGGACCAGGGGCGCGACCCCGTCGCGTGGTTCGGCGAGCGCGGCATCCGACGCCGCGAGGTGCTCGACGACGCCGTCGCGATCGCCGGCGGCTACGACCGCACCCCGCGCGACTTCGACACCGACGGGCCGCACGTCATCACCGGCCCCGTGCACGTGGAGGGCGCCGAGCCCGGCGACGTGCTGAAGATCGAGACGCTCGACGTCGTCCCGCGCGTGCCGTACGGCGTCATCTCCTCCCGGCACGGCAAGGGCGCGCTGGCGCTCACCGCCACGGGCGCGCCCGCCGGCATCACGCTCGACGAGGTCATGCCGCCCGTCGCGACGGACGGGCGTGGCACCGGCGTCCCCACCGAGTACGGCAACGTGTCGGTGCTCGCGCAGATCCGGGGCGGCCGGGCGACCATCGGCGAGGGCGGCTCGCGCGTGTCGTTCCCCCTGCGGTACTTCTTCGGCACGATGGGCGTGGCGTTCTCGGAGAACACCGGGCTCACCGCCCCCGAGGCCAACTCGATCCCGCCCACGCTGGGTGGCGGCAACATCGACATCAGCCGCCTGGGTGCCGGCTCCACCTTCTACCTGCCCGTGCGCGCGCCGGGCGCGCTGTTCTACGTGGGCGACCCGCACATGGCGATGGGCGACGGCGAGGTGGCGCTCACCGCGATGGAGGGCTCGCTGCGCGGCACGTTCCGCCTCACCGTGTGCAAGCCGGGCTCCGGCGACGCGCCGTCCGTCGCGTACTCCTACCCCTTCGCCGAGACCGCCGACGCCTGGATCCCCATCGGCCTGTCCGACCCGGACGGCGCGGTGGGCGGCAACGGCAGCGACCTCGACGTCGCGATGCGCCGCGCCGTCGTCAACGCCCTCGACTTCCTCGAGCACGACCAGGGCCTGGACCGCGCGATCGCGTACGCCTACCTGTCCGCGGCGGCCGACTTCGCCGTCTCGCAGGTCGTCGACCGCACGGTGGGCGTCCACGGGCTGGTGCGCAAGGCGGACTTCCGGGGCTGACGGGACCGCCCTGACACCCGGCCACGAGGCCTGGCAAGATCGACCCATGCACGAGCGCGCGGGGAAGCCGGCCCAGGACATCGACCTCATCGACGTCGACCAGGTGGTGGGGGCGTACTACGACCTCGTGCCGGACGTCGCGGACCCGGCGCAGCAGGTGGTGTTCGGCACGTCCGGGCACCGCGGCTCCAGCCTGGACACGGCGTTCAACGAGGCGCACATCGCGGCGATCACGCAGGCGATCGTCGAGTACCGCGCGTCGCAGGGCACGGACGGCCCGCTGTTCATCGGCCGGGACACGCACGCCCTGTCCCTGCCGGCGTGGCAGACGGCGCTGGAGGTGCTGGCCGCGGCGGGCGTCACGGTGATGGTCGACGCGCGCGACTCGTTCACCCCGACGCCCGCCGTGTCGCAGTCGATCCTCATCCACAACGGCGCGACGACGGGCGACGGCGTGCGGACGCAGGGGCCGGGGCTCGCGGACGGCATCGTCGTCACGCCGTCGCACAACCCGCCGCGCGACGGCGGCTTCAAGTACAACCCGCCGCACGGCGGCCCCGCCGGGTCGGAGGCGACGGGCTGGATCGCCGACCGCGCCAACGAGATCCTCCGCACCGGCGGCCTGGCGTCGGTGCGGAGGATCTCGCTCGAGGACGCGCTCGGGGCCGAGACCACCCACAAGCACGACTTCCTCACCACGTACGTCGACGACCTGCCGAACGTCGTCGACCTCGAGGCGATCCGGACGGCCGGCGTGCGCATCGGCGCGGACCCGCTGGGCGGCGCGTCGGTGGAGTACTGGGGCGCCATCGGCGAGCGGTACGACCTCGACCTCACCGTCGTGAACCCGCAGGTGGACCCGCGCTGGTCGTTCATGACGCTTGACTGGGACGGCAAGATCCGCATGGACTGCAGCTCCCCGTACGCGATGGCGTCGCTCGTGGAGAAGATGGCGGGGGACGCGCCGTACGACGTCGCGACCGGAAACGACGCCGACTCCGACCGGCACGGCATCGTCACCCCCGACGCGGGGCTGATGAACCCGAACCACTACCTGGCCGTCGCGATCGATTACCTGTACGGCGGCGCGCGTCCCGGCTGGCCGGAGGGCACGGCGGTCGGCAAGACGCTCGTGTCGTCGGCGCTCATCGACCGCGTCGTGGCGGGCCTGGGCCGGCAGCTGGTCGAGGTGCCGGTGGGCTTCAAGTGGTTCGTGCCGGGCCTGCTGGACGGCGAGGTCGGGTTCGGGGGCGAGGAGTCGGCGGGGGCGTCGTTCCTGCGCCGCGACGGCCGCGTCTGGTCCTCCGACAAGGACGGCCTGCTGCTGGCGCTGCTCGCCTCCGAGATCATCGCGACGACGGGTCGCACGCCGTCCGAGCACCACGCGGACCTCGTGGGCCGCTACGGCGAGTCCTGGTACGCCCGCGTGGACGCGCCGGCCACGCGCGCGCAGAAGTCGCGGCTGTCCGCCCTGTCCCCCGACGAGGTCGCCTCCACGACGCTCGCCGGGCAGGACATCACCGCGACGCTCACCGAGGCGCCGGGGAACGGCGCGAAGATCGGCGGCCTCAAGGTGACCACGAAGGACGCATGGTTCGCCGCGCGCCCGTCGGGCACGGAGGACGTGTACAAGATCTACGCCGAGTCGTTCGTGTCGGCCGACCACCTCGCCGAGGTCCAGGCCGCCGCCAAGGAGCTGGTCGACGGCGCGCTCGGCGACGCCTGACCGACCGCCGTGCCGGGCCCGCGCACGACCGTCGTCACCGGCGCCGACTCCGGCCTCGGCCGGGCGGTCGCCGACCTGCTCGCCGCGCGCGGGCGGGTGATCACGTGCGGGCTGGGCGACGGCGTGGACGTGCGCGCCGACCTCGCGACGCCCGCCGGGCGCGCCGGTCTGGTCGACCAGGTGCGGGCGCTCAGCGACGGACGGGTCGACGGGATCGTCGCGGCGGCGGGTGCCGGCGCGCCCCAGCCCGAGACGGTGGCGCTGAACTACTTCGGCGCCACCGCCGTGCTGGAGGGCCTGCGCGACTGCCTGGCGGCCTCGGACGCCCCGGCCGCCGCCGTCGTCTCGTCGTCGTCCACGCTGAACCGCGGCAGCGGCGCCCTGGTCCGCGCCTGCCGCAGCGGCGACGAGCGGCGCGCGCTCGCCGTCGCACGCCGGCTGGTCCGCACCGGGCGCGGGAGCCAGCTCTACCGGTCGAGCAAGGCGGCCCTCAACCTGTGGACCCGGTCGACGGCCGTGTCGCCGGCGTGGACCCGCGACGGCATCGTGCTCAACGCCGTGGCCCCGGGGATCGTCGCCACGGACGTCGTGACCCGCACCTGGGAGCGCGACCGGGTGCTGCTGGAGACGGCGCTCCCCCAGCCCCTCGGCGCGCCCGGGCCGGTCGCGCCGGTCGCCGAGCTGCTCGCGTTCCTGGTCTCGCGGGAGAACCGCTTCACGACCGGCCAGGTCGTCTACTGCGACGGCGGCACGGACGCCCTGACGCGCGGCGGCCGCCCCCAGCGGGTGCACCTGCGGTACGGCGTCCGCGAGATGGCGACGATGGCGCGCGAGGCGCGGCGCCGCACGACCACTCCCTGACATCCATTTGATTTCAGCAGGCAACCTTTTTATGTTTGCTCCCCGCAACCAACATGGGGGTGGGCGAACATGCCTGAGCACGCGCGGTACGAGGAGCTCCAGCGCCAGCTGCGCGCCGTCGGCGTCATCAAGCGCGCCATCGTGCGCAACCTGCCGCACGACTGCGCCGTCGGGCCGACCGCCGTCATGTCGACCCTGCGGCGACAGGGGCCGATGCGGCTGAGCCGCCTGGCCGACCTGCTGTGGCTGGACCCGTCCGTCACCAGCCGGCACGCGTCCCACGCCGTCGAGCAGGGGTGGGTCGAGCGCACGCCCGACCCGGACGACCGGAGGTCGTGGATCCTCAGCCTCACCTCGACAGGACGGCGCAAGCTCGAGGAGATCTCCGAGCGCACCGCCGGCCTGTTCGCCGAACGGATGGGCGACTGGGACGACGCCGAGATCGACCGCCTCACCGAGCTCATGGCGCGGCTGCACGGCAGCTTCGCCGAGTGCCCGACGCCGGCCCGTGCCGCCGTCCCCGCCCGGGCCTGACGCCCCGGGCCCCACCTCGACACGCAGCACCTCGACACTCAGCACCTCGACACGCTGCACCTCGACCAGCAGCACCTCGGAAGGACCTTCATGGCATCGACCACAGCGGCGGCGCCCGCGCACGCCAAGCGCGGCGGGCGCACCGACCACCAGGCGGGGGTCTCGATGACCCACCGCCAGATCCTGGAGGCCCTGTCGGGCCTCATGCTGGGCATGTTCGTCGCGATCCTGTCCTCCACGATCGTCTCGAACGCCCTGCCGGAGGTCATCGCCGAGCTCGGCGGCGGCCAGTCGGCCTACACCTGGGTCGTCACGGCCTCGCTGCTGTCGATGACCGCCACCACCCCGCTGTGGGGCAAGCTCGCCGACCTGTTCAGCAAGAAGGTGCTGGTGCAGGTCGCGCTGGTGATCTTCGTGCTCGCCTCGGCGGCGGCGGGGCTCGCCCAGTCCGCGGAGTGGCTGATCGTCTGCCGCGTGTTCCAGGGCATCGGCACCGGCGGCCTGTCGGCCCTGGCGCAGATCGTCATGGCCACGATGATCGCTCCGCGCGAGCGCGGCCGGTACTCCGGCTACCTCGGCGCCACGTTCGCCGTCGCCACCGTCGGCGGCCCGCTGCTGGGCGGCGTCATCACCGACACCGACTGGCTCGGCTGGCGCTGGTGCTTCTACGTGGGCGTGCCGTTCGCGCTCATCGCCCTGATCGTGCTGCAGAAGACGCTCCACCTGCCGGTCGTGAAGCGCGACAACGTCAAGATCGACTGGGGCGGCGCCTTCCTCTCCACCGCCGCCGTCTGCCTGCTGCTCCTGTGGGTCACGTTCGCGGGCGACAAGTACGACTGGAACTCGTGGCAGACGTACGCGATGACGGGCGGCGCGCTCGTCCTCGTGCTGCTGTTCGTGCTGGTCGAGTCGAAGGTGTCCCAGCCGATCATCCCCATGCGGCTGTTCCGCAACCGCACCGTGGCCCTGTCCTCGGTGGCGTCGCTCTTCGTGGGCGTGGCGATGTTCGCCGGCACCATCTTCTTCAGCCAGTACTTCCAGCTGGCGCGCGACCAGTCGCCGACGATGGCCGGCGTCATGACGATCCCGATGATCGGCGGCCTGTTCGTCTCGTCGACCCTCTCCGGCCTCATCATCACCAGGACGGGCCGCTGGAAGGGCTGGCTCGTCTCGGGCGCGCTGCTGCTGACCGCCGGGCTGGGGCTGCTGGGCACCATCCGCTACGACACCGAGTACTGGCACGTCGCCGTCTTCATGGCCGTGATGGGCGTCGGCGTCGGCATGATGATGCAGAACCTGGTGCTCTGCACGCAGAACCAGGTGGCCCCGGCCGACCTGGGCTCCGCCAGCTCCCTGGTGACGTTCTTCCGCTCGCTCGGCGGCGCGATCGGCGTCTCCGCGCTCGGCGCCGTCCTGGCCCACCGGATCCCCGACTACGTCGCGGACGGCCTGCGGAACCTGGGCCCGAAGGGCGCCGAGCTCGCGCAGGGCGCGACGGGCGGCTCGGGCGAGATCCCCGACATGGACCAGGTGCCCGAGCCCCTGCGCGGCGTCCTCGAGAGCGCGTACGGGCACGGCATCGCCGACGTCTTCCTCATCGGCGCGTGCGCCGCGCTCGTCGCCTTCCTGCTCGTGGTCTTCATCAAGGAGGTCCCGCTCCAGACCAAGGGCGCGATGGACCAGTCCGCCGCCGAGGACACGGAGACCGTCGAGGACACGGAGACCGTCGAGGACACAGAGGCCTACACCCCGGAGCTCGTCGCGGTCGGCGCCGAGCCGACGGCCCGGCGCGCCGTCCCGGCCGCGGGCGGCCTGCCCGGCGATGTTGGCACGGACGGCGGCACGGGCGCCGTCCCGGGCGGTGTCACGGGCGCCGTCCCGGGCGGTGTCACCGTGCACGGCCTGGTCCGCGGCGCCGAGGGCGCGCCGCTGCCGCAGGCGGCGATCACGCTCATCTCGCTGGGCGGGCGCCAGCTCGGCCTCGCGATCGCGCGGTCCGACGGCGCCTACGCGGTCGACGCGCCGGGCGCCGGCACGTACGTGCTCATCGCCTCGGCCGACGGGTTCCAGCCGCAGGCGTCGACGATCGTCGTCGGTGCGACGCCGCTCGCCCACGACGTGCTGCTCAGCGGCACCAGCGGCCTGCGCGGCGTGGTGCGCGGCCCGGACCAGCAGCCCGTCGCGGGCGCGATGGTGCTGGTCACGGACGTGCGTGGCGACCTGCAGGCGAGCACCGGCACGGCGGAGGACGGCACGTTCGCCCTCGAGGAGCTCGTGCCGGGGCCGGTCACGGTGGCGGTCAACGCCGCCGGGTTCCGGCCGCGGGCGCTGCCGGTCGACGTGGGCGGCGCCGGCGTCACGCGCGTCGAGGTCGAGCTCGCGGCAGGGGCCCGGGTGACCGGCCGACCTGGACGGCGGCGAGTACACCGTGATCGCGACGGGCTACCCGCCGGCGGCGACGGCGCTGAGCCTCGCCGGCGCGGGCGTCGACGGCCACGACATCGCCCTCGCCCACCCCGCGGAGTGAGCGGCGTGCTGACCGCAACGATCCACACGCGCGACGGGTGGGCCGTGCCGCACGCCGTCGTCACCCTCACGGACGCCGCGGGCGCGCAGGTGCTGCGGGTGGCCGCGGACCACGACGGCGCGGTGCGCGGCGAGGCCGCGCTCGCCCCGGGCGGGTACGTCGCCATCGTCACCGCGGTGGGCTACGCGCCCGCCGCGACGTCGGCGATCGTCACCGCGACCGGCCGCGCCGCCCTCGGCACGGTGACGCTGGCCCGGCAGGGTGGCGCGGAGCTGCCGCCGCCGGGGCCGTGGACGATCGACCCGGCGCACTCGTCGGTGACGGCGGTGGCCCAGCACCTGGGCATCTCCAGCGTGCGGGGCCGGTTCACGGAGCTCGCCGGCCGGATCGTCGTCGCGCCCGGCGACGTCTCCCGCTCCGGCGTCGCGGCGATCATCGTCGCGTCGTCCATCGACACCGGCAACGCCTACCGCGACCGGCACCTGCGGTCCCCGGACTTCCTCGACGTGGAGCGGTTCGAGCACATCACGTACCGCTCCACGGGGATGACGCCGGTCGCCGACGGCCGCTGGACCGTGCACGGCGACCTCACCCTGCACGGGCTGGCGCACCCGGTCGACCTCGACCTGACCTACCTGGGCACCGGCGCCGACGCGCAGGGGGTGGTCCGCGCGACCACCGAACTGCGCCGCGACGCCTTCGCCATCCGGTACAACGAGGTCGCCGCGGCCGGCGTCGCCATCGTCGGCACCACCCTCAAGGTCGAGCTGGAGATCCAGGCCGCGCAGGGCGACGCGCTGCCCGCCTGACCTCGGGAGGAGCCTCCGCGCGCTACGCGCGGTCGGCCCCGTCCAGGTCCTCCAGCTCGGCGACGAGGGTGCTGTGCTCGGCGTCCCGCCGGACCGCTGCGCCGAGGGCGCGTGCCGAGCGGGCGTACGACGCGTCGTCGAGCACCCGCCGGACCGCGTCCGCGCACCGCGCCGACGACGCCGTGCGCGGCAGCCGGATCCCGGCACCGCGCAGCGTGACGCGGACGGCGTTGTCCGCCTGGTCACGACCGTGCGGGACGACGACGACGGGGAGGTCGGCCGCGAGCGCCTTGAGCAGCGTCCCGTGCCCGCCGTGGGTCACGACGGCCGTGGCCGCCCGCATCGCCCTCCCGTGCGGGGCCGCCGCGACGACCATGACGGCCGGCGCAGCGCGGAGCGACGACGGCGGCACGGCCGGGCCTGTCGTCACCAGGCCGCGCACGGGAAGGGTCGCGAGCCCGTCGACGACCCGCTGCAGCACGCCCACGTGGTCCTGGAACGTCGACGACATCGCGACGAGGACCAGCGGCGCGTCGCCGGGCGGCGGCGACCAGCCGCCGTCGTCGGCCCAGGACGGGTCGTCGAGGACAGGGCCGACGTACCGCGCGTTCGGAGGCAGCCGGGCGGGGAGGTCGAACGCCGGGCTCGTCATGACCAGCTGGCGCCGCGCGCGGTGCACCAGCTCCCACGAGTGCGCGATCGGGTCGACGCCGAGCTCGGCGCGCAGGGCGTTGAGCCGCTCCAGCGTGTAGCGGTCGAGGCCTGCGACGCTCAAGCGGCGCACGGCCGCGTCCCGGGCCCTGCCGAGGGGGCCGCGCGCGGGCGAGAGACCCATCCCCATCGGGGTCGTCCCCGGGGTGGGTGCCGCGTAGATGTTGGGCATGAGGACGTCGAACGGGACGCCGCGCGACTCGGCCGCCATCATGGCGCCGAACGCGAAGATCGACGCGACGATGAGGTCCGGCCGGTCGGCGTCGATCGCCGCGGCGACGTCGCGCGCGTGCCCGGCCGCCGGGCCGGCGATCGCTCGGTCGCCCATGAGCCGCGCCTGCGCGAACAGGCTGCTCCGCTCCCAGTCCCGGAGCGGGTCGTGCGCCGGGTCGCGGTCCGGGCGGTTCGGCCCGTGCTCCCAGCGCGCGACCCTCGCTCCCGTGGCCCGCGCCTCCGGGAGCATCGAGTCCTCCACCAGGACCGTCACGCGGTGGCCGCGCTCGACGAGCCGTCGCGCGGCGCCGAGCTCCGGCGGCACCGTCCCGCCGCCGTCGGTCAGCGCGAAGAGGTAGGTGTGCGGCATCCGGGGCCCCCGGGGTCGGTCGGAGGGTGGGCGACGTGCTCAGGCTCCACCGTAGGACCGCCGGCCGGCGCCCACACTGCCACCTCCCACACTGCCGTCGCTCACTCGCAGGCGACCCCGTCCCCGTCACGGTCGAGCCGCGACGAGTAGCCCGGGTCGCCGCGCCGCACCGGCGCCGCCCCGGCCGCCCGTGCCGCGTCGCAGTTCTCGAACGGCCCGCTCGTGGTCTCCTCCGCGGCGGGGTCCTCCACGGCGGGGTCCTCCGCGGCGGGGTCCTCCGCGGCGGGGTCCTCCGGAGCGGCGTCGACCCGTGGCGCCGGACCGCCGGCGGGCAGGGGCTCGTCGGGGCACCGGATCAGGATGCCCGCGATCGCGTCGTGCTCGGCCTGCGTGACCCACAGCGCGTACGCCTGCTTCACCGCCACCTGCCGCGCCACGTACTGGCAGCGGAACGCCTTGGACGGCGGCAGCCAGGTCGCGGCATCGCCGTCGCCCTTGCCCGAGTTGGTCGGGCCGTCGACGGCGAGCAGGTTCAGCGGGTCGTTGGCGAGCTGCCGGCGCGCCTGGCCGTCGAGCTGCTGGGCGCCCTTCTGCCATGCGTCGGACAGCGCGACGACGTGGTCGATCTGCACCGCGGTGGACGTCGCCTGCCCGCGCAGGAAGTCGATCCGCGTGCCCGTGTACGGGTCGGCGAGCACGCCGCTCAGCACGATGCAGTCGTGCGTGCCCGGGTCCGTGACGGTGCGCGTCAGGTCGCGCGCGAGGACGTCGTTGCGCGTGTCGCAGCCGTTGTGGTCGACGTCCGCCCACGCCGGGCCGAACTGGTCGCGGGAGTACCCCGTCTTGGGCGCGCGACCCTTGACCTGCAGCCCCTCGAGCGCGGCCAGCGCGGTGCCCGACGCAGGCGGCTCGGGCTCCGCGGGGTCGGCGGTCTCAGGCTGGGGATTCTCAGGCTGGGAGGTCCCGGGTTGGGAGGTCTCAGGCTGGGAGGTCGCCGTGGCGGCTGGAGGTTCCGCCTCCGCGACGCCGCCACCGGGGGAAGCGGGCTCGACGGCGCCCGCGCACGCGCCGAGGAGCAGCGCGACGGAGACACCCAGCGCCGCGATGCCGCCGCGCCGGGTGGTGGTCGCCGCCCTCACCGGGCGGGGTGGGCGAGCAGGTCGGCGTACTCGGGGTGCCGCTGCACGTAGGCCTTGATGAACGGGCACAGGGGCACGATCTTCTCCCCCGCGGCGCGCACCTGGTCGAGCGCGCCGGCGGCGAGCTGCGAGCCGATCCCCTGCCCCTCGAACGCCGGGTCCACCTCGGTGTGCGTGAAGACGACGACGCCCGAGCCTGCGTCCCCCCTCCGCTCGTAGTAGGCGCCGCCGGCGCGGCGTCCGTCGTCGAGCCGGGCGAGGAAGACCTGGTTCTCGCGGTCGTCGACGACCGTCACGGGGGTAGGGGTGGCGTTCATGGCCCCCATCCTGGCCGCTGACGCCGACATCTGTCGCCTCCCGGTGGGAGAATCCGCGGGTGACAGCCCGCACCCCCGATCCCCCCGGCGAGGTGTCGGGGGCCCGGAAGCAGAACCCGTACCTCGACGTCCTGCGCGTGCCGGGAGCCCTGCCGTTCTCCGCCGCCGGCGTGATCGCCCGGCTGCCGATGTCGATGGTCGGCATCGGCACGGTGCTCATGGTGCAGGCCCTGTACGGCTCGTACGCGATGGCGGGCCGGGTGTCGGCGGTGCTGGTGGTGGCGCAGGCGCTGGTGGCGCCGCAGATCGCCCGCCTCGTGGACCGGTCGGGCCAGGCCCGCGTGATGACCCCGATGCTGGTCGCGACGACCGTGGGGCTCCTGGGGCTGGTGGTGGCCGCGAGCCTGGGCGCACCCGAGTGGGTGCTGTGGGTGTGCGCCGCGGTGGGCGGGGCGAGCCAGGGCTCGTACGGCTCCCTCGCCCGGGCCCGCTGGTCCCACGTGCTGCCCGAGGCGCGGCGCGTGCACACCGCCTACTCGCTGGAGTCGGCCCTCGACGAGCTGGTCTTCATCGTGGGGCCGGTGCTCGCCACCACGCTCGCGACGACCGTGATCGCGTCGGGCGGCCTGCTGGTGGCGGCCGTCGTGGGCGGCGCGGGCGCCGCCTGGTTCCTCACGCAGCGCCGCACGGAGCCGCCCGCCCGCGGCGCGGCCGTGCCCCCGGACGGCGAGCGCGTCGGGACGGTGACGCACCCCGACGCCGTCCGGCTCGAGCGCCGCTCGGCCATCCGCATGCCGGGGATGCCGGTGCTGGCCGTCGTCTTCGTCGGCATGGGCGTCATGTTCGGGTCGAGCGACGTCGCCACCGTGGCGTTCGCGGAGGAGCAGGGCGTCAAGGGCCTCGCCGGCCTGGTGCTCGCGTGCTTCGCCCTGGGGTCGATGGTCTCGGGGCTGGCCTACGGCGCACGGCACTGGGTGTCCCCGCTCTCGGTCCGGTTCACCGTCACCGCCTGCGGGATCGCCGTCGGCGTCTCGCTGTTCTTCTTCGTCCAGAACCTCGTGGTCCTCGGCGCGGTGATGTTCGTCGCCGGCTTCGCCATCGCCCCGACGCTCATCAACGGCAACGCCCTGGTGCAGGCGCTCGTCGCGCCCCACCAGCTCACCGAGGGCCTCACGTGGGTGGGCACGTCGCTGGGCGTGGGCGTCTCGCTCGGCTCGTGGCTGGCGGGCGTGGCCGTCGACGCCGTCGACTCGCACGCCGGGTTCCTCGTCACGATGTCGGGCGGCTGGGCGTGCGCCGTCCTCGCGCTGGTCGCGCTGCCCGGGATGCGCCGACGTCGCCCGTACTCCGCCGCTGCGTGAACCCTGCGTGTACGGGTCCGGGCGGTCAGGGCTCCGGGTGGTGCGCGTCGTAACGCCAGAACCGGGGCTGCAGGCGCACGACCAGCCACAGCACGGCGACGCACGCGAGCCCACCGACGACGGCCGCCCACCCCTCGCCGAACCAGGTGGCCTCCGAGCCGAGCACCATCTCGCCGAGGCGGGGCCCGCCCGCGACCACCACGATGAACACGCCCTGGAGGCGGCCGCGCATGTGGTCCGGCGTCGCGGTCTGCAGGATCGACTGGCGGAACACCGACGAGATCGCGTCGGAACCGCCCGCCAGCAGCAGCGCCACGCCCGCGAGCACGACGGCGCCCCACAGCACGCCGTCGGGCGCGCCCGGCCCGACGGCGACGAGCACCGCGCCGAAGGCGGTGACGCTCAGCCCCCACGCCGTGATCGCCCACACGATGATCCGGCCCTGCCACCGCACGCGGACGAGCGCGCCGGAGAACACGCTCGCGAGGATGCCGCCGACGGCGAACCCTGCCGCCAGCACGCCCGTCGTCGTCTCCCCGCCGCCCAGGTACAGCGCGCCCGCCGCGGGCCACAGCACGCGGGGGAAGGCCAGCACCATCGCGGCCAGGTCGACGACGAACGTCGTGCGCACGTTCGGCCGCGTCGCGAGGTAGCGCAGCCCGTCGAGCACGGAGCTCAGCCCGACGACGCGCCGCCGGGCGGGCGCGGCGCCGGTCGCGCCGTCGGCCGTGTCGGCGTCGAGGGCCTGCTCGGGCGGGACCGCCGGTAGCCGCCACACCGCCCACAGCGCCGCCGTGAACAGCAGCGCGTCGAGCGTGTACGCCCAGCCGTACCCGAGCCGGGCCACGAGGAGCGCGCCCACGAGCGGGCCGCACGTGAGGGCCACGTTGAACGCCAGCGTCTGCAGCGCGAGGGCCGCCGGCATGAGCTGCGGCTCCAGCAGGCGCGGCACGATCGACGTGCGCGCCGGGTTGTTGATCGCGAACGCCGCCGACTGCAGCGCCACCAGCCCGTACAACAGGTTCACCGAGCCGACGTCGAGCCAGGCCTGCACCGCGATGGCCGCCGTCACCAGCCACAGCACCGAGGAGGCGAGCAGCGAGACACGGCGCCGGTCGTAGTGGTCCACCAGCGCCCCGCCGTACAGGCCGAGCGCGACCAGCGGCACCAGCGCCGCGATGCCCAGCGTGCCCACCGCGAGCGTGGAGCCCGTCAGCGCGTACACCTGCAGGCCCACCGCGACCACGGTGATCTGCGTACCGATGTTGGAGACGCCGAGGCCCCACCACAGGCGACGGAACGCCGGGGAGACGCGCAACGGCGTGAGGTCGGCGATCAGTCGGGGCACGGTGTCCCAGGGTAGGCGTGTTCCGCGGGCAGCCCCGGGCGGGTCTGCCGGGCACCTCCGTCGAGGGTCCGGTGATCGTCCGCCCGGGGCCGCCGCGCGCACCCCGCGGTGCCGGTGGTGTCGTGGGTGCGGCCCGGCCCCCTGCGCCGTGCCGCGCCCACGCCGACCCCGGCCGGGGCGGAGCCGCCACGGGACACTCCCCAGTGATCCCCCGTGACAGCGCCGCCCCGTCCGGAGCCGGTACCGGCTCCGGTGGGGGTCAGCGGGTCGCGACCGCGAGCGCCTCCCTCCGACGACGCAGCAGCAGGCCGCCCGTCAGCATCAGCAGCAGGGACAGCCCCAGCAGCCGCAGGTCCCCGCCCGTCGTCGGCAAGGTCTGCATCCCGCTCGAACCGTCCGCCGACCCGTCCGCCGCCGACGCCGTGGCGCCGTCCGAGCCGGTCCCGATCAGCTGACCCGAACCGTCCGAGCCGGGAGCCCCGGCCACCGGACCACCCACGAGGTCGGTCCCGCCGTCGCCGGAACCCGTGCCGTCGTCCGTGCCGGCGCTGTCGTCGGACCCGCCGTCGTCGGACCCGCCGTCACCGGGGTTGTCGGTGCCGTCGCCGGGGTTGTCGGTGCCGTCACCGCCACCGTTGTCACCGTCGCCGGGGTCGGTCCCGTCTCCAGGGTCGGTGCCGTCACCAGGGTCGGTCCCGTCACCAGGGTCGGTCCCGTCTCCAGGGTCGGTCCCGTCTCCAGGGTCGGTGCCGTCACCAGGGTCCGTGCCGTCACCGGGATCGGTGGCGGTGGCGCCGTCCTCCAGGACGTCGTCCACCAGACCGTCCTCGGCGAGGACATCGTCGGTCACGGCCCCGAGGTCACCCTCGAGCAGGTCGTTCGCCGTGTCGTTGACGTCCTCGACGACGTGCTCGACGAGCTCGTCGGTCACGCCCTCCTGCGGCTCGTCGGCGCCGATGATGTCGTCCACGGTGCCGTCCTCGCCGAGGACCCCGTCGACGGTGTCCTCGACCAGGTCGCCCGTGCCGAGCAGGTCGTCCACGGTGCCGGTGGAGTCCACGACGTCGTTCAGCACCGGGTCGAGCCCCTGGTCCTCCAGCACGTCGTCGACCAGGCCGTCCTCCGCGGTCAGGTCGTCCACGACGCCCGGCAGGTCGCCGGCCGTCACCGAGTCCACCGTCGCGTCGACGTCGTCCACCACGGCCTCCACGAGACCGTCCGTGACGCCGTCCTGCGGCTCGTCGGCGCCCACGACGTCGTCGACCACGCCGTCCTCGCCGAGCAGCCCGTCGACGGTGTCCTGCACCGCCGAGCCCGTACCCAGCAGGTCGTCCACCGCACCGGTCGAGTCCACGACGTCACCGAGCACCGGGTCCAGACCCTGGTCCTCCAGCACGTCGTCGACCAGACCGTCCTGCGCGGTCACGCCGTCCAGCACACCGTCCAGGTCACCGGCGACAAGATCCGTCGCCGTGTCGTCGACGTCCGCGACCACGTGCTCGACCAGCTCGTCGGTCACGCCACCGGACGGCTCGTCGGCGCCGAGGACGTCGTCAAGCACGCCCTCCTCACCGGCGATCCCGTCGACCGTGTCCTGCGCCGCCGAGCCCGTGCCCAGCAGGTCGTCCACCGCACCGGTCGAGCCCACGACGTCACCGAGCACCGGGTCCAGACCCTGGTCCTCCAGCACGTCGTCGACCACACCGTCCTCGGCAGCGACGTCGTCCACCACACCCGGCAGGTCGCCGGCCGTCACCGAGTCGAGCGTCGAGTCGACGTCGTCGAGCAGGTGGCCCACGACCTCGTCCGTCACACCGGCCTCGGACTCGTCAGCTCCCAGGACGTCGTCCACGACGCCGTCCTCACCGATCAGCCCGTCGACGGTGCCCCGCACCACCGGCTCGGTGCCCAGCGCAGCGTCCAGCGAACCCGCCGCGTCCGAGACCCCTGCCAGCACGTCCTCGACCGTGGCGTCCAGGTCCGGTGCACCAAGGTCGCCCGCCGACCCCAGGTCACCCAGATCGCCCAGGCCGGCACCCGGCTGACCGATCACCGCGTCGACGGCGCCGTCGGCGACCCCGCCCACGGTGTCCTGCACCGCCGTGCCGGTACCGAGGACGTCGTCCACCGCGCCGGTCGCGGTGTCGGCGGTCTCGCCGACCTGCTCGAGCGCCGCGTCGACGCCCTGGTCCTCGAGCGCGTCGTCCACGACACCGCCGTCGGCGGTGACGTCGTCCACGACGCCCCCGACGTCGCCGGCGGCGAGGTCCTCCACCGCCTGCTCGACGTCGTCGACCGCGTGCTCGGTGACCTGGTCCGTCACTCCGGACTCCGGCTCGTCGGCACCGAGGACGTCGTCAACGACGCCCCCGTCACCGGTGACCCCGTCGACGGTGTCCCGGACGTCCGCACCGGTGCCGAGCGCCTCGTCGACCGCCCCGGCCACGTCCGACACGGTGTCGGACGCACGGTCCACGGTCTCGTCGACCGCGGCCCCGGCGCCCCCCTCCGCAGGCTCCGGCACGTCGCCACCGTCGTCCGACCCGGTGTCGTCGGTCGCGCCGTCGTCGGACGCGCGCTCGGCGGGCTGGTCCTCGATCGCGTCGTCGACGACGCCGTCGTCCCCGGCGACGTCCTCGACGACGCCCTGGACGTCACCCGACTGGGCGTCGTCCGCCGTCCGGTGCACGTCCTCGGCGACGGCGTCCACGAGGTCGTCGGTCGTCGTGTCGGACTGCTCGTCCGGACCGGCGACGTCGTCGACCGCGCCGTCGTCGCCGACGACGGAGTCGACCACCGCCTCGACGCCCTCCGTGTCGACCTCGGGGAGGTCCACGGGCGTGTCGAGCTCGGCGTCGTTCGTCTCCTCGGAGACCTCGCTCAGGTGGAGGTCGACCGAGGTGTCCGCGCCGACGGTGGCGTCGACGACGTCATCGTCCGCAGCTTGGGCCGTCACGGCCCCGGCGACCACGAGGCCGCCTGCGACGAGGGCTACTTTCAGCGCTCGTCGGACATGGGTATGCATGATCCGCTCCTGACTGATGTGGTGCGCGGGTGGCGGACGCCGCCCGCGGTCGCGGTCGCGCACCAGGGCGCGACGCGGCCACGTCAGGCAGGAGAGACGGGGATGTCGAAGGCGACCGCCGGGAGGCGGTCGAGCTGGTCGCCCGCGGGGACGGTCCACGTCCGCGCGGTCAGGTGGGTGCGGCCCGCGAGGTCGGCGGCGCAGTCGCCGCCCGACGGCACGCGGGTGGTCGAGGAGGAGCTCGACGACGCCGGGCTCGCGGCGGGCGCCGACGGCGTGCCGGGCGCGGCCTCGCGGTCCGACGTCGCCCGGAGCTCGCCGCCGGTCGCGGCGTCGTCGAGCACGGCGGCGGCCGATGCCTGCGGGGTGAGGGCCGGTGCCGCGGGGGCGACCGGCTCGGACGCGACGGCCGGCTCGGTGGTCGGCTCGGCGGCGGGGACGACGGCGGACGTCGATTCCCCGGTCACCGACGGCTCAGCGGGCGCCGCGGCCGCGGGCGCCACGGCTGCGGGCGCCTCACCGTCGACCGGGGCGGGGAGGTCGAGAACGGGCTCCAGCACCGGCTCCAGCACGGGACCGACGGCCGGGGCCACCGCGTCGACGACCGGCTCGACGACGGGCTGCAGCGCCCCGCCGACCGGCTCGACCACGGGCGCGAGGGCGTCGACCACGGGGGCTGCCACGCCGAGGACGGGGTCCACGACGGGCTTCAGCGACACCGTCACGGGGGTCACCAGCCCGACGACCGGGTCGAGCACCGGGTCCAGGGTCGCCACGACCGGCGCGACGACGGTGCCCACGCCGTCCGTGACCGGGGCGAGCGGGCGGGTCACCTCGTGGACCACCCGGCCCACCGGCTCCAGCACGGGCGACAGCGCGTCCGTCACGGGGGCCAGCGTCTCCGCGGCCGCACCCGTCACGGGCTCGAGCGCCCCGCCGACCGGCGTCGTGACCTCCTCGACCACGCCGGCCACCGGGTCCACCACCGGCGACAGCGGGGTGACGATCCCCTCGACCAGCGCACCGACCGGTTCGGTCACCGCACGGACCGGGGTCGTCACCGCCTCGACGGTGCGAGCCACCGGCTCCAGCACCGTCTCCCGCTCCGCGGGCTCGTCGGCGGGAGCATCGGTCGGAGCGTCCGCAGGAGCATCCGCCGCCTCCGGCGCCACGTCCGCAGGTGCGGGCAAGGTGCTCAGGTCGGACGGCGCCCCCGGCAGCTCGGACGGGGAGTCCTCGCCGGCGGCAGGTCGCGCGGGCTGCGCCCCCGGTTCCGCGGCCGGCACCTGGGACGGTTCCTCGGCCAGCTCTTCCGCCGCCGGCTCCGCCTCGCCGGTCAGCTCGCGGGCCACGCGGTCGGCCGTCTCCTGGGCGGGCGCGACGATCTCCTCGTGCACGGCCTGGTGCAGCCGCTCGGCCTTCTCGCGGACGGGGGCGACGGCCTCGTCGACCGCGTCGCGCACGACGTCGGGACGGGGCTCGGCGGACCGCTCGCCATCGACAGCCGGGCCCTTGTCCGCCTCAGGCTCGACGGCGACCCGCTCGGCGTCGGGCGTCTCCTCGGCACGCTTCTCGACCGCGACATTGGCGGGAGCGGGCTTCGCGGGAGCGGCATTCGCGGGAGCGGCGTCTTCGGCCGGTGCCTGTACCGAGGGCTCGACGTCGGCGCGCTCGCTGTCGGCGCGCTCGCTCCGGGCCGGCTCGGGCGCCGCCTTCTGCTGGCCGACCGGTTCGTCGGTCGGCGCCTGCGCCGGCTCCTCCTGACGAGACTCGCTGTCGCCGCGAGCGCCGTCGTCGCCGGTGAGCGACCGGACGACGGACGTCAGCGGACCCTCGTGCCCGCCGTCGTCGGCGGACGCGGTCCCGGCGAGGGTGACGCTCAGCGCGGCGGCCCCGGCGAGCCCGACGGCCGTCCCGGCCACGCGCGCGAACCAGTGCCGGCGGCGTCCTGCCGCCGGAGCACGGTCCACGCTGCGTGTCACTCGGCCCCCTTCGATGCCACGCGGGGTCACGGGTTGCTCGGTCATGACCCAGCTCACACTGTGACGCCCGAGCAACGGTCACGCAACAACAGCGGGTGAGACTTCACCCGCGGGTCAGGCGACGGACGTCCCGAACAGCAGGCCCAGCGCGTACGTGACGGCCGCGGCACCGAACCCGATGGCGAGCTGCCGCAGCGCACGCGTCCACGGCGACGTCCCCGACAGCAGCCCGGTGATCGCGCCCGTGACGAGCAGCGAGACGCCCACGAGCGCGGCCGCGACGACGATCGCCGGGAATCCTGTGAGCCCCAGCAGGTAGGGCAGCACGGGGATGATCGCGCCGGACGCGAAGAAGCAGAAGCTGGAGATCGCGGCGCCCCAGGCGGTGCCGTGCGTCTCGAGGTCGTCGTCCTGCTCGACGACCGGGGCCGGAGCGGACTCTCCGTCCCGCTCGTCGTCGAGGCTCTCCGGGGCGAGCGTCCCCGTCGCGGCGAGCCCCGCCAGCACGCGGTCGGCGCGGCCCTGGGCCTCCTCCGACGTCATGCCTCGGGCGCGGTAGACGAGCGCCAGCTCGTTGGCGTCGACGTCGAGGTGCGGCAGCACGGTGGCGCTCTTCGGGTCGGGCGTGGACGCCTCGAGCAGCTCGCGCTGCGAGCGCACGGACACGAACTCGCCGGCGCCCATGGACAGCGCCCCGGCGAGCAGGCCGGCGATGCCGGTGAGGAGCACCGTCTGCGACGAGACGCCGGAGGCGCCGATGCCGAGCACGAGCGCGAGGTTGGAGACCAGGCCGTCGTTGGCGCCGAAGACGGCGGCGCGGAACGTGCCGGACATCCGGTTGCGACCGCGGGAGGCGAGCGCGCGCACGACCTCCTCGTGGATCTGCTCGTCCGCCGCCATCGTGGCGGTCGCGTGCTCGTCGGCGTCGTACGACGACCGCGCCTCGGCCCGCTGCGCGAGCGCGAGCACGAACACGCCGCCGAAGCGGCGGGCGAGGAGGCCGAGCATGCGGGTGCGCCGGTCGCCGCGCAGCGGGCGTCCGACGTCGTCGCCCAGGAGGTCGAGCCAGTGCTGCTCGTGCCGCTTCTCCGCGTCGGCGAGCGCGAGCAGGATGGCGCGCTCCTCGCCGGTGCGCCGGCGGGCGAGGTCACGGTAGGTGGCGGCCTCGGCGCGCTCGTCGGCCAGGTAGCGGCGCCACTTGCGGATGTCGGCCGGGCGGCGCGGAGGGTGGTCGTGAGCGGGCATGTCGTCTCCAGGCATGGCGGTGCCGTCGGTCATGCCGTCATGATCACCGCTGGGAGGCCCGCGTGGGTTCCGGGCGGAGCCGCCGCCTCTTCCGGGGCCGCGCGCCCGAGTTTTCGGTCGTCCGCAGCCTGCGGGTTCCTCGTTCGTCGGGCGACGGCGTGGACGCGGCCCCGCGTGTCACCGGCTCGGGGCACAATGGGTGGCGGCAACCAGGGGCTCGGACACTGGGAGACTCCGGCGTGATCATTGTCAGCACTGACGGCTCGTGCCTCCGCAATCCCGGGGGCGCGATCGGCTGGGCGTGGATCGCCCACGAGGGCGGCCGCTTCGACTCGGGCGGCGCTGCGTCCGGCACCAACCAGGTCGCGGAGCTCACCGCGCTCCTGCGCGCGATCGAGGCGCATCCGGGGGCAGAGCCGCTCCTCATCGAGTCCGACTCGCAGTACGCGATCCGGTGCGCGTCCGAGTGGATCCACGGGTGGAAGCGGAAGGGCTGGCGCACCGCGTCGGGCGACGCCGTGAAGAACCTCGAGCTCATCCGCTCCATCGACGCCGCGATCACCGGCCGCGAGGGCCCGGTGCGGTTCCGGTGGGTGCGCGGGCACGTGGGCAACCCGTTCAACGAGCGGGCCGACCAGCTCGCCGGCATGGCCGCGCAGGACTGGGCGGCGGGCCGCGGCGGCGTCGACGAGCTGCTGCTCACGGAGGACGCGGGCTCAGGCACGACGTCGCGGGACGACGGCCAGGACGCCGCGGAGCGCCATGCCCGGCCGGTCCGCGACGCGGAGCCCGTCGGCGCCCGGAGCGACACCGGCTGGGAGCTCGGAACCCTCTTTGACTAGCGCGGCCCCTCTGACCGGCGCGGCGTCGACCCGCACGGCGGCGGCACAGCCGGCCGCCGCCGACGTCACGCTCGAGCACTCGTCAGACCGGCCTCTCGACCTCGCGCTGACGCTCGCGCCGCTGCGGCACGGTGCGTACGACCCGACCTTCCGGCGCACCTCCGACGGCGCGCTGTGGCGCACCACGCTGGTGCGCACCGGACCCGTCACGCAGCGGTTCGTGGCGACCGGTGCGCGCAGCGTCGTCGTGCAGCACTGGGGGCCGGGCGCACGGGAGGCGGCCGACGCCGTGCCCGAGCTGCTGGGCGAGGGGGACGACGCCTCCGACTTCGTCCCGCCGCCGCAGGCACACGACGTCGCGCGCCGCACCCCCGGGCTGCGGATGTGCCGCAGCGGGCGCGTGCTGGAGGCGCTGGTGCCCGCCGTCCTCGAGCAGAAGGTGCAGGTCG
This sequence comes from Isoptericola sp. NPDC019482, assembly GCF_040632295.1. NCBI lineage: Bacteria > Bacillati > Actinomycetota > Actinomycetes > Micrococcales > Promicromonosporaceae > Isoptericola > Isoptericola sp. NPDC019482. Next base: position 71,281 of record NZ_JBEYBQ010000011.1, on the reverse strand, counting down.
TGACGGCGCACCGGGCGTGGCGGTCGCTCGTGGCGCGGCACGGGTCGGCCGCTCCGGGGCCGGCCCCGGAGGGGATGCGGGTCGTGCCGTCCGCGCGCGGCTGGGCCGCCGTCCCGACGTGGGACTGGCACCGGGCGGGGGTCGACCCGCGGCGCGCGGCGACGGCGGTGCGCTGCGCGCAGGTCGCGGCGCGGCTCGAGGACGCCGCCGGGATGCCCGCCGACGAGGCGCGCGCCCGGCTCGAGAAGGTGCCGGGCGTCGGGGTGTGGACGTCCGCCGAGGTGGCGCAGCGCGCTCTCGGCGACGCGGACGCCGTGTCGGTGGGCGACTTCCACCTCGCCGGCGCCGTCGGCTGGGCGCTCACCGGGGAGCGGACCGACGACGACGGGATGCTGCGCCTCCTGGCGCCCTACGCCCCCCACCGGCACCGCGTGGTGCGGCTGCTGTTCCTCGACCGCAGGCCGCAGGCCCCGCGTCGGGGCCCGCGGCTCTCGATCGCGGATTACCGCGCGATGTGAGGGTGCGGCGTGGCCGGGACCGTCACTCGGGCAGGCTGCACACGCCGTCCACGCAGACCGCGCCGTCGTCGCCCAGCAGCTGCAGCGGGCGTTCGTCCGCGCCGTGGTGGTGGGGCGCCGCCGCCTCGGCCGCGCTGACGGTCATCAGCGTGGTGCGGCGCGGGTTGGCGATCGAGCGGTAGCTCTCGGTGGCGTCGTTCATGTCTCTCCTCCAAGGGGCCCACGGCCGCGGTACGACCGGGCCTGGTCGGCCCGAGACCGCGGCGCCCGCGACGGTGCGGGCTGGCCTCGATTCTCGGTGATACCGCGTCTCACGGCCAGGGGTGGTGGTGTGAGATGCGCCTCGCGCGCGGCTCAGGCCTCGGCGAGCACCTGGTCGAGGACCTGGACGAAGACGTCGGGGTCCTGGGCACCGGACACGCCGTACCGGCCGCCGAGCACGAAGAACGGGACGCCGTTGATGCCGTACGCGCGGGCGCGGGCGATGTCGTCCGCGACGGCCTCCGCATAGGTGCCGGCGTTCAGCGCGACGACGACGGCCTCGCGCTCCAGCCCCACCTCGGCGGCCAGGTCGGCGAGGTCCTCGACGTGGCCCACGTGCTCGCCCTCGGTGAAGTACGCGCGCAGGAGGCGCTCCTTCATCTCGTCCTGCTTGCCGAAGGCCTTGGCGAGGTGCAGCAGCTCGTGCGCCTTGAGCGTCTTGGTGTGCCGGACCTGGTCCATCCGGTAGGTGAGGCCCTCGGCGGCGGCCAGCGCCGTCACCTGGTCCTGCATCTGCTGGGCGGTCTCCAGGGGGATGCCCTTGTGGTCGGCGAGGAACTCCGTGGCCGTGCCCTCGAAGTCGACGGGGGTGTCGGGCGAGAGCTCGAACGAGTGGTACTCGACCTCCACCTCGGGGGCGGCGCCGTCGCGCTCCGCCATCCGCTGCAGCGCGGACTCGAAGCGGCGCTTGCCGATGTAGCACCAGGGGCACGCGACGTCCGACCAGACGTCGACCTTGAGGGGAGCGTTCTCGATAGCGGTCACGTACGCACGAACGCCCCGCCGCGGGAGGCGATTCCCAAGGCGGGGCGTGTCGTGCGTCGCAGACGCCTCTGAACGGCGGCGCGTCAGTTGAGCGGCGCGGTCTCCTCCGACTTCGTCGACAGCTGCCCGCCCGCGATGCCCGCGATGAGCTGGTGGATGTCCACCCCGGTGAGCTGCTTGACGACGCCCTGGCCCTCACCGAGCACGGACGCCACCGTCTTGGTCACCGACGACGCACCGTCGGTGGAGACGACGGTCATGCCCTGGATCGAGCCGATCGGCTCGGCCGCGGCGCGGACGATCTCGGGCAGGCGCTCGATGAGCTCCTGCACGAGCGCGGCCTCGCCGTACTTCTTGAGCGCCTCGGCCTTGGCGTCCGTGGCGACGGCCTCGGCGCGCCCCTCGGCCTCGACCGCGAACGCCTTGGCCTCTCCCTCGGCCTTGATGCCGGCCGCGAGCGCGATCTGCTTGTCGCGCTCGGCCTCACCGGCGCGGCGCACGGCCGCGGCGGACGCCTCGGCGTCCTGGATCGCCGCCGTCTTGTTCGCCTCGGCGATGGTGGTGCGCTTGAACGCGTCGGCCTCGGTGGCCGCGTTCGCCGCGTCACGGCGGGCGGTGGCCTCCTGGACCTCGGCGTAGGCCTTGGCCTCGGCCGGCTTGCGGACCTCGATGTCGAGGCGCTCCTGCGTCACGCGGGCCTGCTCGGCCAGCGCCTCGCGCTCCTGCTGCGCCACGAGCCGGTCCTGCTCGGCGCGGGCGAGCTGGCCCGCGGCCTCCGCCTCGGCGTTCGCGCGGTCGGTGTCGGCCTTGATCGCGGCCTTCTTGAGGTCGAGCGCCTTCTGCCGCTCGGCGATCTGCTCGGCCGCCTCGATGACGGCGAACTCGGACACCCGGCGGGCCTCCGCCTCGGAGACCTCCGCAACCTGCAGGGCGCGCGCACCCTCCGCGCGACCGAGGTTCGACAGGTAGTCCGACCCCGGCGTCGAGATGTCGGAGATGTTGAGCAGGTCGACCTGCAGGCCCTGCTCCGCCAGGTCGGTCTTGGTGGACTCGACGACGCGGTCCGACAGGCCCTTGCGGTCGGAGATGATCTGCTCGATCGTCATGTCGCCGACGATGGAGCGCAGGGAGCCCTCGAGGGACTCCTTGATGATCTCGGTGAGCATCTCCTGCTGGGACAGGAAGCGCTGCGCCGCGCGGCGCACGCCCTCGTCGTCGCCCCGCACCTTGAAGTTGATCGACGCCTTGATGGCGATCTTGATGCGGTTCTTGTCGACGCCCTCGACGGTGATGCCGATCTGCCGCTGCTCGAGCGAGATCGCGAAGCCCTGCTGCAGGATCGGCCAGACGAACGTGCGGCCGCCGATGACGACGCGCTGGCTCTGGGCGGCGGTCTCCTTCTTGCCGGCGCCGCGGCCGACGATGACGAGCGCCTGGTTCGGCGGGACGCGGCGGATGCGCTGGGCGACGAAGATGCCCACCGCGAGGAACGCCACCACGAGCGCGAGCACCGCGATCGTGGTGATGAAGCTGCTGTCGGTCGAGTCGAACATGGTGCGCGCCGGAGCGCGTCTCCTTCCGGTGGTGGGGCGAGGTCAGCGGGCCTGCGAGCCGGGGACCCCGACGCGCACGGTGGAGCCGGAGTGCTCGAGCACGACCACGCGGGACCCGGCCGCGATGGGCTCGTCGGAGCGGGCCAGGCGACGCTCGAGCTCGCTCGGGACGTCGAGGGAGACCTCGCCCGAGGTGGCCGAGACGTCCGTCGTGGCCGTGCCGTGCGCGCCCACGAGCGAGACGGCGACGCCGTCGTCGCTGGACGCGAGCCGCCGCACCAGCACCTGCGCGAGCACGACGGCCAGGAGCCCGACGACCGCGGAGGCGACGTACGCGATCCACGTCGCGAGGTCGTTGGCCACGACGATCGTGCCCACGGCACCGAAGACCACCGCACCGACCCCGAGCGACGTGCCCGACAGCGCCCCGTCGCCGAGGTCGACCAGATCGCCGACGAGCAGCGACACGAGCAGCAGGACCATCCCTGCGGCGCCGATGAGTACGAAGACGAGCACGCGCGGCCTCCCCGGTGGCGGGTGATGAACATGTGACGGTTCTGTGACGGCGACGACACCCTAGCGAACTCTGGACGCTTCCTGGACAGGCCGTCCACAGGTTCGCCCGGGAGCCTGCCCGTGCGCCGTCCGCGTGCCGTCCGTGCTGGTCTGCGTGATGCTCGGAGCATGCCTCTCGTGCCGAGCAAGGACCCCCAGCTCGTGCTCCTGCGCCACGGCGAGACGGAGTGGAGCATGAGCGGCCAGCACACCGGCCGCACCGACATCGCGCTGACGCCGGCCGGCGAGGAGCAGGCCCGCACCGCGGGGCGCGCCGTCGCGGGGATCGAGTTCTCCGCCGTCTACACGTCGCCGCTCGAGCGCGCCCGCCGCACGGCCGCGCTGACCGGCCACCCGGACGCCGTCGTCGACCCGGACCTCGCCGAGTGGGACTACGGGCCCGTGGACGGGCGCACCAGCGCGGACGTCGGCGCCCTCCTCGGCCGCGAGTTCCAGATCTTCGACGACGGCGTCCGCGTGCTGCCGCCCGACCCGGAGCACGGCGACGGGCGGCCCGGCGAGCTGCTCGACGACGTGTCCGCGCGCGCCCGCCGCTTCGTGGAGCGCGCGGACGCGACCCTGCAGGACGGCGGGAACGTGCTCGCCGTGGCGCACGGCCACCTGCTGCGCGTGCTCGCGACCGCCTGGCTCGGCATCGACCCCCGCTTCGGGTCCCGCCTGGAGCTGGGGACCGCGGCGATCTGCCAGCTCGGGTACGGCCACGACCTGCGCACCATCGAGGGCTGGAACCTGCCGCCGCACGTCTGAGCCGGCGCGAGCGGACGACGCTGCGCGGGCGACGGTGCGGGCGGCGCGTCGTCCCTGGTCCAGCGTCTGGCACGATGTGCGCCATGGCGCTGAACGACGACGACCTCATCGACGGCGAGCGCGTCGTCATGGACCTGCACGAGCACGCGAAGGCCGTGGTGTGGCCGTTCCTGCTGCTGCTCGTGCTGCTCGTCGCCGCCGCGTTCTCCTTCGTGATCCCCATGGACGACGTGGTCCGCTGGATCGTGCTCGGCCTGCTCGCCGTCGTCGCCGTCGTGTGGGTGCTCGTGCCGTGGATGAAGTGGCGCACCACCTCGTGGACCGTCACCACCAAGCGCATCGCCATGCGGTCCGGCATCGTCACGCGCGTGGGACGGGACATCCCGCTCTACCGCATCAACGACATCGCGCTCGAGAAGGACCTGCTGGACCGCCTGCTCGGCTGCGGCACCCTGCAGGTCTCCGACGCCACCGAGAAGGCGGGCATGGTGCTGCGCGACGTCCCCCGCGTCGAGCAGGTGCAGGTGCAGCTCCAGGAGCTCCTGCACGGCGCCGACGACGGCTCGGACGACGGCGAGTGGCCGCCGACCGAGCCGCGGCGCGGGCGCCGCCGCTGAGCCGCCCCTGCTCCGTCAGGCCCGACCCCTCGGCAGGGGCAGCGGCTCCATCCACTGGTCGTCGGCCGTGAGGTCGATGCCGAACTCGGACGCGAACCGCATGGTCGTGTCCACGAGCACGCCGTCCGCCGACTCGTCGAGGCGGTACACGCGGGCCCCGCGCAGCCGGTTGCGCTCGGCGCCGCTCAGCCCGTACGTGCCGAACCCGGTGTTGCCGGCGTAGCCCAGCAGGACGCCGTAGTAGCTGCCCGAGTACGTGTTGACGTGGTCGTGGCCGCAGAAGATCCCCTTGACGTCGCCGCGGTGCTGCACCGCGGAGAAGAGCCCGGAGTTGAACGGGCCGGGGCACTCCTCCTCGTTGCGCTCCCCCACGATCTGGTGACGTGCGGCGCCGCGCTCGTGGTCCGCCGCGGTGCGGCCGTCCACCGAGCCGAACCACATGAACCGGTACTCCCACAGCGGGATGTGGATGAACATCAGCGACGGGATCGCGCGGCGGTACCGCTCCTCCAGCTCGACCGACGTGCGGTAGTACCAGTCCACCTGGTCCATGCGCACCCAGTCCCACGTCGGGTAGCCCGTGAGGTCCTGTCCGTCGATCGTGCCCGGCGCGTACCGACCCGAGTCGAGCAGCCACACGTTGAACGCCGGCCTGCCGTTCGTGCCGTCGATCAGCAGGTGCGAGTTGCCCTGGCCGGTCACGCCCTTCGCCGTGGGCCCGTTCACGTTGTGGCGGTACGACCGGTAGAACGCGAGCATCTGCGCCTCGTCCACCCCGCTGCTGGGTGTGGAGTCCTCGTCGTGGTTGCCGAACGTGATCGCCCAGGGGATCCGCCGCTCCTCCATCGGCTGGGCGACGTTGTTCATCGCCTGCCGCATCTCGAGCGGGGTGTCGCAGCCGCCCGTGATGTTGTCGCCGTTGAGGATCACCAGGTCGGGCCGCTCGTCGTCCAGCACCGCGCGCATGAGCTCCAGCGTGCGGCGGTCGATCTTCTCGTCGTCCTGCGTGTCGTTGAACTGCACGATCGTGTACGTGCCGTCCTTGCGGAAACGCAGGCGCGGGGCCCGCTCGGCTCCCGGGGCCGCCGCGGCCGACGGCGCCGCAGCGGCGGCCGCCCCCGCCACGGCCGCGCCTGCCGCGCCCAGCCCGGTCAGCGTCATGAATCTGCGGCGGCCGAGGCCGTCCCGCGCGACGCCGGGTCGATCAGCGTTGAGCTGGTCAGCAGCGGGCTGGTCAGCGGGGCGGGGCACCTCGACGTGCTCGTTCCTGTTCTCGGTCATGCCCCGGAACGTAGGAGGCCCAGGAGGCGCCTGATCCACCGGACGATGAACCTCCTGTGCACACGTACCGAACAGCACGGGCACGACCAGCACGCGCAACGACCAGCACGCGCAACGGCGGCTGGCGACGAACGGTGCGCAGCGACGCGGGCTCGCAGCATCGCGGTCAGGGGCGAGGCGGTCAGGGGCGAGGCGGTCAGAAACGAGATCGTCCAGGAGCCCAGCGGTCAGACGCGAAGCGCCAGGAGCGCAGCGTCAGAAGGGCGGCGGCCCGTCCCGATCGCGGCGCGGCTGGTCGGAGCACGGCTGGTCGGAGCACGGCTGGTCGGAGCTTGGCTGGGCCGCGACCCGCGGGTCCTGCGGTACCGGGTCGCGGGTGAACCGGTGTCCGGTGGGCGCGATCCAGGTGGTGTGCCTGCCGTCGGGGTCCCGCGCGACCTGCCAGCCCCCGACCGTCTTGGCCCGGTGGTGGGTGCGGCACAGGGCGTGCAGGTTGTCGCCGTGGGTCTGCGGGGCGTCGGACGCGGGGTCGAAAGGTTCGACATGGTCGAGGTCGGACGTCGCGGCGGGCACCCGGCAGCCAGGGAACGTGCAGGTGACGTCCCGCGCGACGACGGCCGCCCGGAGGGCCCCGCTCGGACGGTACGAGCGGGAGGACACGTCCGTCAGCGCGCCGCTCGCCGGGTCCGTGAACAGCCGCTGCCAGACGGCGTCCGGGTCGGACGCGAGCGCCCGCGCCATCGCCGCCGGGATCGGCCCGTGCCCCGCGAGGATCGCGGGCAGGTCGTCCGAGCCGAGCAGGGTCGATGCCGCCACGGTCACCCGGATGCCCGCCCCCGGGCGCCGCCGGGACGCGAGACCGCCCCCGTCGCCGACCGGCGGAGTACCGCCGATGGCGGGCCGCCCGGTCGCAGCCTCTCCGGGCACCACCGGTCCGGGCACCGCCGGTCCGGTCACCGCCGGTCCGGTCGCGGTCTGTCCGGTCGCGGTCTGTGCGGTCGCGGCCTGTCCGGTCGAGAGCCGGCCGGTCACGAGGGCGGTGAGGGCGTCGGCGCGGCACTCGTCGAGCCGCCGGGTCTCGCCCGGCGCCCGGCGCAGGGCGAGCCCGGCGTCGTCGATCGTGGCGTACGCACGGGCGGCGTCGTCCGCGGGCAGGTAGGCGGTGAGGTAGGCCATCGCGTCGTCGACGGGCTCGAGCCGGACGTACCGCTCGGCGCGCGCGGCGCGGTGCCGAGCCTCGGTGCCGTCCGGATCCGCCTCGATCTCCGCCCGGCGCATCCGCGCGCGGATCTGCGGCGCGGTGAGACGCTCGGCGTCGGGCAGCACCCCGGCGACGACCTCGCGACGGAGGTCGTCGGGGAGCCGGCCCGCGTCGACGAGGGCCTCCGCCTTGCGCCGGTCCACGACGCCGGCCGCGAGGGCGTCCGCCACCTCGGGCAGCCGAGCGGTCCCGTGCGCCACCGTGACGAGCTGCGCCGCCGCGTGCCGGGTCAGCCCGAGCCGCGCCGCCACGGCGTCCACCACGAACTCGTGCCGCGACGACCCTCGCGTGCGCTCCAGCATCTCGGCCAGCACGCGGGCCGACCCCGCCTGCGCCCACGCCGCGACCCGCTCCCATGCGGCCAGCACCTCGAGGATCGTGAAGTCGTCCAGCTCCGCCTCGTCGAGCGATGCCAACGTGACCGCGAGGTCCGGACCCGCTGCGGCGTCGTCCAGCACGGCGAGCAGCGGACGACCGTCGCCGGGCCCGCGCGCGCCATCGTGACCCTGGGCAACCGCGGCGTCGATCACGGACGAGGGGTGCGCCGCACGGTCGCGCAGCCCTCCCGGCACGCCTCCGCCCGCCGCCCTTCCTCCCGACGCGCCACCGCCGGGCGCCGTACCGCCCGGCGCGCCGCCGCCGAGCGCCCTGCCGTCGAGCACCGCACCAGCGGGCGACCAGCGCAGGTCGGCGACCCTGCCGCCGACGACGTCAAGGGCCTCGCCGGGCGCACGGGCGACGAGTCCCTCGACGTCGTGCGGGAGCAGCCCGGCGAGCGCGCGTTCGAGGACCGTCGCGCGCACCGCCGTGACGTGCGGCGCGCGCGACGTGGGCGGCTCCGGCGAGACCTGGGCACAGGTCACGCCGGAGCCAAGTGCCCGAGAACGAGGGCGCACGGCCGCGGGCGGGGCGGCTCGGGCTCCGTCGTCTTCGAACATGTGTTCGACTCTAGCCTCATCGACACTCCCTCACAAGGGGTTGTGGATACCCGCTCCGGTTGGGCCCGGGGTGACGCGCCGTGCCCGAACCGCCCGCCCGGCGCCGACGACCGTCATGCTGGGTCCGGAACCGCTCACCCGGAGGCCACGAGATGCCCGGACACGCCCCGCAGTCGTCGAACGATGCCGCCGCCCAGGCGCACCACGACCGGCTGTACGGCATGGCCCTCCGCATGCTCGGGTCGCACGCGGACGCCGAGGACGTGGTGCGGAAGGCGGGGCGGCGACGGCTCGCCCGCCAGGACACCGGCAGCACCGACAGCACCGGCGGCACCGGCAGCACCGACGACCGGCCGGCCGTCGAGATCGGCCGCCTGTGCCTGGATGCCCTGCGGTCGGGCCGGACACCCCGCGACCGCCCCCGCGACGACCGCACGCCCCCGGCGGACGCCGACGCGCCCGGAGACGCCGACGCGCCCGGAGACGGCGACCCGCCCCGGGACACCGACCCGCCCGGGGACGCGGCGGGCGCCGTGCCGCTCGCCGCCCTGGACCGCCTGCGCCCCGACGAGCGCGTGGCGTTCGTGCTGCACGACGCGTACGCCGTCCCCTACGAGGAGGTCGCCTCCGTCCTGGCCCGGTCCGCCGCCGCGACCGAGGCGATCACCGCCCGCGCCCGCGCGCGGGTGTGGTTCGCGACGCGCCCCCACGAGACGCCGGACGCGCCCTGAGCAGCCCGGTGGCCGGTCAGACCAGCCCGTCCTCCGCCAGCACCCGCTGCGCGACGGCGAACGCCCGGTTCGCGCTCGGCACCGAGCAGTAGATCGCCGACTGGAGCAGGACCTCGCGGATCTCGTCCACGGTGAGCCCGTTGCGCACCGCGGCGCGCACGTGCATGGCGAGCTCCTCGTGGTGACCGCCGGCCACCAGCGCGGTGAGCGTGATCATGGACCGGCTGCGACGGTCGAGCCCGGGCCGCGTCCAGATCTCCCCCCAGGCGTAGCGCGCGATCAGGTCCTGGAAGTCCGCCGTGAACGACGTCGTGCCCGCGTCCGCGCGGTCGACGTGCGCGTCCCCCAGCACGGCACGACGCACCGCCGTGCCGTCGGCACGACACTCCGCGTCGGTGCGCCCCGCACCCTGCTCGCCGTCCCGCCCTGCCGTGGTCATCGCTCCCCCTCCACGCCCCGCAGCTCGCCCACCAGCTCACGAATCAGGGTCGCCGTGCGGCCCGGCCACTCGGCGGGCGCGAGGTGCGCGGCGCCGTGGATCACGACCAGTCGTCCGCGGCGGACACCGTCCGCGACCACCGCGACGTCGTCGGGCGTCGTCGCCGGGTCCTCGGCGCCGGCGACGGCGACCACGGGGGCGCCGACCTCGGCGAGCCGGTCCCGGACGTCGAACCGGGCCAGCGCGCCGCAGACGGCGGCGTACCCGAACCGGTCCGCCTCCTGCAGGGACGCGAGCAGGCGGGTGCCGACGTCGGGCGCCCGTTCCAGGAACCCCGGGGCGAACCAGCGCCCGGCGGCGGCGCTGACCTGGGTGGGCGTGCCCGCGGCCTCGACCAGGGCGCCGCGCTCGAGCCACGGGTCGGGCTCGCCGAACCGTGCCGCCGTGCAGCACAGGACGGCGCCGCGCACGCGGTCCGGGGCGTCGAGCAGCAGCTGCTGACCGACCGCCCCGCCCACCGACACCCCGGCGTACCAGAACGGCGCGCCCGGGTCGCCGCGCTCGGCCTGGGCGCGGTCGACGAGCGCGAGCACCGCCGCCGCCAGGTCGGCCACGGTCAGGTCGTCCAGCGAGCCCGGCGCCACCCCCCGCGACGTGCCGTGCCCCGGCAGGTCCCAGCCGACGACGTCGGCCACGTCGTCCAGCAGCGGCACGACGTCGCGCCACACGGCCGTCACCGACGTGCCCAGCGACGGCCCCAGCACCAGCAGCGGGCGGGTCGCGTCGCGCAGCGCGAACGCCGTCGCGCCCAGCGCGGGGGCGCTCATCGCTCCCCCGCCTCGGCCGACTCGGGCGAGTACCGCGCCAGCACCCGGTCGACGAGCGCCGCCGCCTCGCCCGTGTCGACGCGGCCGGCCGAGGGGAGGTCGAGCTGCTCGCGCAGGTTCCGGGCGACGGCCGCCCCGTCGACCCCCAGGCCCGCCAGCAGCTCGGCCGCGGCGTGCGCGGCGCCCACCGCGTGCCGCGCGAGCTGCTGCAGCGCCGGCCACTCGGCGTGCCACGCGCCGTCGGGCCGCTCGTCGACGGCCTGGCCGGCCGACGCCAGCACCTGCGCGGCCAGCGGCGGCGCGGCGAGCGCCGACCGGCGGACCAGCACCGACAGCACCGGGTTGTGCTTGTGCGCCATCGCCGACGACGCCCCGCGGCCCGGGGCGGCCGGCTCGCGCAGCTCGCCCACCTCGGCGCGGGCGCCCACCAGGACGTCGGCGGCGACGGTGCCCAGCGCCGCGCACGCCTCCGCGAGCGCCGTCGCCGCGCGGACCACGGGGAAGCGCGTGACGTGCCACGGCCCCGCCGTCGTCGGCAGCCCGAGCTCGGCCGCCCACGCGTCGACCAGCTCCAGCGCCTCGCCCGAGGGCGAGAGCGACACCGTGCCCGCGAGCGTGCCCGCCGCGCCGCCGTAGGCGAGCGGGAGCGCACGGGTCGCGTCGTCGAGCCGCGCCCGGGCCTCGGCGGCGCCCTGCAGCCACCCGGCGCAGCGGGCGCCGAGCGTGGTGGGCACGGCGGGCTGGGTGAGCGTGCGCCCGAGGGCGGGCAGGTCGCGGTGGCGGCGCGCGAGCACGGCAGCGGCGGCGACGGCGCGCCCGAGGCCTGCGTCCGTGGCGCGGGCGGCGTCGCGCAGCACGAGCACGAGCGCGGTGTCGAGCACGTCCTGCGACGTCAGCCCCGCGTGCACGGCCCCGACGACGTCCGCCACGGGCACCCCGGCCTCGACGGCGGGCCCGCACCCGGACTCCACGGCCGCGCGCAGCCGGGCGAGCAGGGGGATCACGGGGTTGCCGCCGCCCGCCGCGTCGCGGGCGACCTCGGTCGCCAGCGCGAGCGCCGCGCCGTCGTCCGCCGCGAGCGCCACGACGGCCCGGTCCACGACGGGCACGACGGCGACGGGCACGACGCCGCACCGCGCCTGCGCGCGCACCCACGCGGCCTCGGCGGCGAGCATCGCGCGCAGCACGGCGACGTCGTCGGTGACGGCGGCGGGCGAGCCGGGGGCGAGGTCCGCGCCGGGGGTGAGCAGGCCGACGTCAGGCACCCGGCCGCCCCTCGGGCGACGGCACCCCGGACAGGACGCGCCCGCTCGGGTCGGGCAGGTCGAGCGGGTCGGACGGCGGCCCGGCGGCGAGGCCGCGGACGACGCCGTGCGCGGCGTCCGGCACCTGATCGGGCGGGGCGTGGCCCGCCGTCCCCTGGCCGAGGTCGAGGAACACCGTCTCCCCCTCGCCCTGCAGGCGGACGTCGAACCGCAGCGACCCGTCGGGCTCCCGCGCGGCGAGGAGCGTCGCGCGCCGCTCGGGCTCGAGGCCCGCGAGGAGCGGGTCGGTCGCGAGCGCGTCATCGTCGTCGGGCAGGTAGATCCGCGTGAACAACCGGTCGGTGAGGCCGCGCGCGAACACCGCGAGGGCGATCATCGCGGGCCGACGACGCCCGTCCGTCGACGCGGTCGGACCGGGCTCGAGGGTGCGGAACCAGTACCCGCCCTCGCGGTCGGTGGCGGCGCGGCCCCAGCCGGTGAAGGTACCGTCGCGCAGGATCGAGCCGCTGCGCCGCACGACGGCGCCCGCCGGGTCGGCGTGCCAGATCTCCAGCAGCGCGTCGGGCACGGGCCGGCCGGCGCCGTCGAGCACGCGGCCGTGCAGGCGCACCGCGCCGGGGGTGCCGGGGTCGACGAGCTCGTGCCCCCGGTCGTACGGCAGCGCGAAGCCGAAGAACGGGCCCACGGTCTGGCCGGGCGTCGGGCGGAGCCGCGGCTCGCGGCCGGGGCCCGCGTCAGTCGTCGCGGCGTCACTCATCGTCGTCCTCCGGCCTCGTCGTCATCGTCCGGCTCCGTCCAGGTGCGCTCCGCCCCCGACAGCACGATGTCCCACCGGTAGCCGGTGGACCACTCGTGCGAGGTGAGCGCGTGGTCGTAGACGGCGATCAGGCGGTCGCGCGCCCGCGGGTCGCGGACGGACTGGTAGATGGGGTCGAGGGCGAACAGCGGGTCGCCGGGGAAGTACATCTGCGTCACGGTGCGCTGCGTGAAGTCGGTGCCGAAGAGGGAGAAGTGGATGTGCGCGGGGCGCCACGCGTTCTGGTGGTTCTTCCACGGGTACGGGCCGGGCTTGATGGTCGTGAACCGGTACCAGCCGTCGTCGTCGGTGAGCGTGCGGCCGACGCCCGTGAAGTTCGGGTCGATGGGCGCGGGGTGCTGGTCGCGCTTGTGGATGTAGCGCCCGCCCGCGTTGGCCTGCCAGATCTCCACGAGCTGCCCGCGCACGGGCCGGCCGGCGCCGTCGAGGACCCGGCCCGCGACGACGATCCGCTCCCCGATCGGCTCGCCGCCGTGCTGCACGGTGAGGTCGGCCTCCAGGGCGCCGATGTCGCGCTCGCCGAAGACGGGCGCGAGCAGCTCGATCGTCTCGGGGTCGGCGTGCCGCAGGTCCTTGGTCGGGTGCCGCAGCAGCGAGCTGCGGTACGGGGCGAAGTCGCGGGCGGGCCCCGTCTCCTCGGGCCCGCCCGCGTCCCGGTAGGCCCGGTGGCTCGCCCGGATCTCCGTGGACAGCTCGGTCTGGCTCTCGCTCACATCGCTCCTTCCGTGGTGCGGCCGGGGAGGACCGATCCCCAGCCGGTGTAGCCCTCCGCCAGGTACCGCCGTCCGGCCTCCGACGCGACGAGTGTCCGCAGCTCCGCGATCCGGCGGCGGTGCTCGAACCCCGACTCGCCGGGGTGCGTGTGCAGCATCCGGCTCATCCAGGCGGAGAAGTGCTGGGCCCGCCACACGCGCTCGGACACGCGGCGGCCGTACTCGTCGAGGAGCGCCTCGTCCCTCTCCCGCCGCGCGAACCAGGTGGTCAGCACGTCGTGCAGCACGACGACGTCGGCGAGCGCCAGGTTGAGCCCCTTGGCGCCGGTGGGCGGCACGGTGTGCGCGGCGTCGCCGGCGAGCAGCATGCGCCCGTGGCGCACGGGCTCGACGACGGACGACCGGAAGCGCAGCACGGACCGCTCCTGCACCGGCCCCTCGAGGAGGCGGAACCCGTCCGTCCCGGCGACGCGGCGCTGCAGCTCGTGCCAGACGCGGTCGTCGGACCAGCCCGCGGGGTCCTCGTCGGGGTCGCACTGGAAGTAGAGGCGCTGGTGGGTGTCGGTGCGCTGGCTGATCAGCGCGAAGCCGTGCTCCGACGTCGTGTAGACGAGCTCGGGGGCGCTGCGCGGCGCCTCCACGATGACGCCGAACCAGGCGTACGGGTACTCGTGCACGAAGTGCCGCCGCACGTCCTCGGGCAGCGAGTGGCGGCAGGTCGAGTGCGAGCCGTCCGTGCCCACGAGGACGTCGCAGCGCAGCTCGCGCTCCGTCCCGCCGGATCCGCCCTCGGCGTCCGTCCACCGCACGCCGGGGCTGTCGGTGTGGATGTCGAGCACCTCGGTGACGGACGCCTGCCAGCGGACGTCCGTGCCGGTCTCGGCCGCCCGGTCGGCGAGGTCGGTGAACACCTCCGTCTGCGGGTACAGCCAGACGGCGCTGCCGGTGAGGCCGTGCAGGTCGATGCGGTGGGACTCGCCGTCGAACCGCAGGGCGATGCCGTCGTGCCGGTCGCCCTCGCGCAGCACGCGGTCCATGCCCGCGTCGGCCAGCGTGGACACCGAGCTCGCCTCGAGGATGCCGGCACGGGTGGTGCGGTAGATCTCGTCGCGGGAGCGGGACTCCAGCACCACGTGGTCGATGCCCGACGTGTGCAGCAGGTGCGACAGCAGCAGCCCCGCCGGCCCGCCGCCGACGATCGCGACGCGCGTGCGCTCGATGGGGGCAGGGGTGGCCATCAGTCTCCTTCCAGGGAGAGGCCGAGCAGGTCCTCCAGCTCGGCGTGCGAGACGCCGAACCGCTCGACCACGGCCGCGCCCCCTCGCCCGCCCGTCCCGACGTCGAGCACCGCACGGTCGCTGTAGACGCGCGACACGCACCCGACGCCGGTGAGCGGCAGCGTGCACTCGGTGACGAGCTTGGGCGCCCCGTCCTTGGTCAGCAGGGTCATCATCACCACCGTGCGCCGGGCGCCGACGGCGAGGTCCATGGCGCCGCCGACGGCGGGGATGGCGTCGGGCGCGCCGGTGGACCAGTTGGCCAGGTCGCCGGCCGTCGACACCTGGAACGCGCCCAGCACGCACACGTCGATGTGGCCGCCGCGCATCATCGCGAACGAGTCGGCCTGGTGGAAGTAGGACGCCCCCGGCAGCTCCGTGACCGGCACCTTGCCCGCGTTGACGAGCTCCGGGTCGACGTCGCCCGGCGCGGGTGCCGGGCCCATGCCGAGCATCCCGTTCTCGGTGTGGAGCGTGACGCCGGAGCCGGGCGGCAGGTGGTCGCCGACCAGCGTCGGCAGGCCGATCCCCAGGTTCACGTACGCGCCGGCCGGGATGTCCGCGGCGACGCGCGCGGCGATCTGCTCACGGGTCAGCGGGCCGGTCGCCCGCGCCGGGGCGGTCATGCGCTCACCCCCGCCACGGCGGTCACGCTGTCCAGGGCCACGACCGCCTCGACGTAGATGCCGGGCGTCACGACCGCCTCCGGGTCCAGCGCGCCGGCCGGCACGACGTCGCGCACCTGCGCCACGGTGCGCGACGAAGCCGTCGCCATCACCGGCCCGAAGTTGCGCGCGGTGCGGCGGTAGACGAGGTTGCCGGCCGTGTCCGCGCGGTGCGCCTTGACCAGCGCGACGTCGGCCCGGATCGGCGTCTCCAGCACCATCGGCACGCCGTCGAGCACGCGGGTCTCCTTGCCCTCGGCCAGCGGCGTGCCGTAGCCGGTGGGCGTGAAGAACGCCCCGATCCCGGCGCCCGCGGCTCGGATCCGCTCGGCCAGGTTGCCCTGCGGCACCAGCTCCAGCTCGATGCGCCCGGCGCGGTACGCGGCGTCGAAGTGCCACGAGTCCACCTGCCGCGGGAACGAGCAGACGATGCGGCGCACCCGCCCGTCGCGCACCAGCCGCGCCAGGGCGTCGTCGCCGTTGCCCGCGTTGTTCGACACGACGACCAGGTCGCCCGCGCCCGAGGCGAGCAGCGCCTCGATGAGCTCCACCGGCTGCCCGGCCGGGCCGAAGCCCCCGATCATCACCGTCGCGCCGTCCGGCACGTCACCCAGCGCCTCGCGCGCCGTCTCCGCCACCCGCGTCATGCCGCACCCCCTGTGCCGCCCGCCCCGCCGACGTTCTCCAGCACGACGGCGGTGCCCTGCCCGACGCCGATGCACAGCGCCGCCACGCCCCACCGCTCGCCGGTGGCCCGCAACCGCCGCGCCAGCGTGCCCAGCACCCGCGTGCCCGACGCGCCCAGCGGGTGGCCCAGCGCGACCGCGCCGCCCCAGCCGTTGAGGATCGCCAGGTCCCGGATCGGGGAGTCGAGGAACGCGGCGTGGTCGTCCACGCCCCACGCCTCGGCGCACACGAGCGCCTGCGCGGCGAACGCCTCGTTGAGCTCGACGGCGCCGACGTCGCCCCACCCGATGCCGGACCGCTCCAGCGCGCGGTTCGCGGCCTCGACGGGCGCGGCGCCGAAGTACTGCGGCTCCCCCGCGACCGTCGCCCGGCCCGCGACGCGCGCCAGCGGCTCCAGGCCGGTGAGCACCGCGGCGCGCTCCGAGCCGATCAGCGCCGCCGACGCGCCGTCCGACAGCGGGGACGCATTCCCGGCGGTGACGGTGCCGTCCTCCCGGAACGACGGCGCCAGGGCGGCCAGCCTCTCGAGGGTGGTGTCGGGCCGGATCGCCTCGTCGTGGCGCAGGTCGACACCGGGGTAGGGCGTCACCAGGTCGTCGTAGCACCCGTCCTCCCAGGCGCGCACCGCCAGCAGGTGGCTGCGCAGCGCGAAGGCGTCCTGCCGCTCGCGGGAGACGCCGTGCTTCTCCCGCAGCCGCTCGGTGGCCTCCCCGAGCGAGACGGTCCAGTCGGGCTCCATGCGCGGGTTCACCAGCCGCCAGCCGAGCGTCGTGGAGACGAGCGCCGCGTCGCCCGCGGGGTACGGCCGGGACGGCTTGGGCACGACCCACGGCGCCCGCGACATGGACTCGACGCCGCCCGCGACGACGACGTCCGCGTCGCCCGTCTCGACCGCCCGCGCCGCCTGCACCGCCGCCTCCAACGACGACCCGCACAGCCGGTTCACGGTGGCGCCCGGCACGGTCAGCGGGAGGCCCGCGAGCAGCACGGCCATGCGCGCGACGTCCCGGTTCTCCTCCCCCGCGCCGTTGGCGTTGCCGAGGATCACGTCGTCGATCACCGCCGGGTCGAGCGCCGGGGCGCGCCGCACCTGCTCGCCGACGACGAACGCGGCCAGGTCGTCCGGCCGCACGCCCGCGAGCGCCCCGCCGTACCGGCCGAACGGCGTGCGGACGGCGTCGTAGACGTACGCGTCCCGTGTCATCGGAGTCTCATCGTCATCGGATCCTCATCAGGTCGTCCTCGATCCGCTTCGCCGCGGCCAGGAGCGGCGGCACGATGTCGTCGCGGATCTCGGCCACATCGCCGCGACGCACGGGCGCCGAGACGTTGACGGCCGCGACGACGTCGCCGCGCGCGTCGTGCAGCGGCGCCGCGACGGAGCGCAGGCCCTCCTCGAGCTCCTGGTCCACGAGGGCCCAGCCCTGCTCGCGCGCCCGGTCCAGCTCGGCGCGCAGCGCGGCGGGCGTCGTCACGGTGCGCGCGGTGAGGGCGGGGAGCTCGACGGCGGCGAGGAAGGCGTCGCGCTCGCCGTCCGGCACGTGCGCGAGGATCGCGCGGCCCATCGACGTCGCGAACGCCGGGAAGCGGGTGCCGACGCGGATCGCCGCCGCCATGATCCGGTGCGTCGCGACGCGCGCCACGTAGACGATGTCCGCGCCGTCGAGCACCGCCACCGACGACGACTCCCCCACCTCCTGCGACAACCGCTCCAGGTGCGGCGTCGCGACCTCCGGCAGCGTGAGGCTGGACAGGTACGCGTAGCCCAGGTCGAGGACGGCGGGCCGCAGCGCGAACTCGCGACCGTCGGTGCGCACGTACCCGAGGTCCACGAGGGTGTGCAGGAACCGGCGCGCCGACGCCCGGCTCAGGCCCGTGACACGGGCGACGTCGCTCAGCGTGAGCGACGGCCGTTCCGCGCCGAACGCGCGGATCACCGCCAGCCCCCGGTCGAGCGACTGGACGAACTCGCCCGACCGCGCCGTCGTCTCCTCGGTGTCCCCTGCCCCCGTGAGCTCTGCCCGGGTGCCGTCCGTGCTCTCCATGGGCTCAGCCTGCATGGGTCAGCCTCGCGTCGGCGAGGGAGCGCACGCCCTGCTTGGCCTGCTGCACCACCTCGTAGACGTGGGTGCGCAGGCGGGCGAACTCGGGGGCACCGCGGGTGTCGAGCTGGTCCCGCTCGGCGCCGAGGTCGACGCGCACGTCCTCCAGCAGCACGGTCGGCCGGGCGGACAGCACCAGCACGCGCTCGCCCAGATAGATCGCCTCGTCGATGTCGTGGGTGACGAAGACGACCGTGACGCCCAGGCGCTGCCACAGGGCGCGGACCAGGTCCTCCAGCTCGAAGCGCGTCTGCGCGTCGACGGCGGCGAACGGCTCGTCCATGAGAAGCACCTGCGGCTCGTACGCCGCGGCCCGGGCGATGGCGACGCGCTGCTGCATGCCGCCCGACAGCTGCCACGGGTACGACCGGCCGACGTCGGCCAGGCCCACCGCCTCGAGCGCCTCGCCGACGAGCCGCGCCCGCTCCGCACGGGGCACGCCCTTCTCCGAAAGGGGGAGTGCCACATTCTGCTCGACGGTCATCCACGGGAACAGCGAGCGCCCGTACTCCTGCAGCACCACCGCCATGCCCTGCGGCGGCCCGGTGACGGGCGTCCCGGCGAGGACGACGTCGCCCGACGTCGCGGGCAGCAGGCCGGCGAGGCAGCGCAGCAGCGTCGTCTTGCCCGCGCCGGACGGGCCGACGACGCAGACGAGCTCGCCGTCGCCGACCTCGAACGACAGCTCCTCGATCGCCTCGACCGGGTCACCGCGGCCCGCGTAGACCTTGCGCAGTCCGCGGACCTCGAGCATCGCGTTCATCTGGTCACCTCCACGATCTAGGCACCTCCACGTTGGGCCTGCAGGTACCCGTGGTACCAGGCGAGGACCGCGCCGGTCGCGATCCGGAAGACGAAGGACAGGAGCACCCCGAGCAGGCCGAGCATGATGACGCCGCTCCACATCTCGGGGATGGCGAAGCTGCGCTGGAACTGCACGACGGAGAAGCCGAGGCCGTCCTTGGCCGCGAACATCTCGCTGATCACCATGAGGATGATCGCGATCGACAGCGCCTGCCGGGCGCCGGTGACGATCTGCGGGCTCGCGCCGGGCAGCATGAGCCGCCGGAACCGCCCCCACCGGCCGAGGCGGAACGCGCGGGCCGTGTCCTTGAGCACCGGGTCGAGTCCGCGCACCCCCTCGACCGTGTTGAGCAGGATGGGCCACAGGGCGCCGGTCGCGATGACGAACACCCGCATCGACGTGCCGACGCCGAGGAACAGCATGAGCACCGGCACCATGACCGGCGGCGGGATGGCGCGGAAGAACTCCAGCACCGGCTCGGCGAACTCCCGCAGGGGGCGCACCGCACCGATGAGCACGCCCAGCCCGATCCCCACCACGAGGGCCACGGAGTAGCCGACGAGCAGCCGGCCCAGGCTCGGCAGGATGTCCTGCACGAACCGGGTGTCCGCGAACGTGTCGCCCGAGAACCAGGTAGGGCCGAACGTCGCGAGGATCTCCGACAGCGGCGGGTTGAACGGCGACTGGCTGTCCGCGGTCGCGACCCACCACGCCGCGAGCAGCAGCAGCGGCAGCCCGACGGCGTACAGCACGGACCGGACGACGCTCATCACAGGACCTCCCCGCGCACGGACGGGTGCCAGAACAGCGCGCGGTGCTCCAGCGCGCGGGCCAGCAGGTTGACGGCGACGCCGAGCAGCCCGGTCACGACGACCAGCGCGTACATCGACGGCACGGCGCCGGACTCCCGCGCGACGGCGAGCAGCTTGCCGATCCCCGGGGTGCCGATGAGCATCTCGCCCGTCACGGTGAGGATCAGCGCCACCGCGGCTCCGAGCCGCAGGCCGGTCATCACGTAGGGCAGCGCCGTCGGCCACACGAGCGTGCGCACCCGCGCGAGCACGGAGAAGCGGTACGAGCGGGCCGTGTCGCTGGCCACCGGGTCCACGTCCTGCACGCCCGCGAGCACCTGCACCAGCACCTGCCAGAACGACGCGTACACGACCAGCAGCAGCGTGGCCTGCATCCCCGTGCCCCACAGCAGCACCGCGATCGGGATGAGCGCCACGGACGGCACCGGCCGCAGGAACTCGATCGTCGACGCCGTGGCCGCCCGCAGGAACGGCACCATCCCGATCACGACGCCGAGCACCACGCCGGCGACGACGCTGATCGCCAGGCCCGTGATCCACGTGACCAGCGTGTCGCCCAGCGCCGTCCAGAACTCCGGCGTCTGCACGCGCTCCACCAGCGCGGCGAGGATCTCCGTCGTCGGGGGCAGGAAGTCCGGGTTCACCAGGCCCGTCGCGGGCACCACCTGCAACACCACGAGCAGCGTCACGACGCCCGCGATGCCCAGCCAGACTGCCCGGTGGGCCAGGGGACGGCCCCTGCTCATGGCATCAGGGCGGAGACGTCGACAGGCTCCTCGAAGACTCCGTACTGCTCGCCGAGGTCGGCGAGGAGCTGCAGCTGCGCCTCGTCGAGGTCCGGGGTGAAGCGCGGCATGACCATCGCGTCCTTCACGGCGGGGTCGATCTCGGTGTACGAGTCGAGCACGGCCCGGGTCTCGTCGGGGTGCTCCTCGGCGTACGAGAGGGACTCCTTCAGCGCGGCGGTGAACGCGTCCACCGTCTCGGGGTCCTTCGCGGTCTGCTGCTCGGTGGTGAAGTACGCCGCGATGAGGAGGTTCGGATCCACCTCGGCGTAGTTCCAGCTCACCGGCTCGGCGCCGGACTGCAGCGCCCGGGTGAGGTGCGGCTCGAGGATCCAGGCCGCGTCGACCTGGCCGCTCTCCACCGCGGCGGGCATGTCGGGGAAGCCCATCTCGACGAACTCGACCTTGGACGCGTCGCCGCCCGCGGCGTCGACCACCGCGCTCACCGTGGTGTCGCCGATGTTGTTGAGCGTGTTGACCGCGACCGTCTTGCCGGCGAGGTCGGCGGCGTCCTCGATCCCGGAGTCCGGCATCGCGACGACGGCCGCGAAGTCCTTGCCCACCTCGCCGGTCGTGAGGTTCCCCGGGGCCACGACCTTGAGCGGGAGCCCCTGCTGCGACGCGAGCAGCAGCGACGTGACGTTGCTGAAGCCGAACTCGTACTCGCCGCTCACGACGGCGGGCACGATCGCGGCGCCGCCCTGCGCCAGCTCGAGGGTGACGTCGAGGCCCTCGTCCTCGAAGAAGCCCTGCTCGACGCCGAGGTAGATGGGCGCCACGTCGACGATCGGGATGACCCCCACCGTGACCGGCGTCAGCCCGCCGTCGCCGGACGCCCCGGGTTCCGGCTCGCCCGACGAGCCGCTGCACGCGGCCAGGGTCAGGGCGGCCGCCGCGGCGACGACGGCGGGGACGGTGCGGCGGGCGACTGGTTTCCCAAGCACGGTGTTCTCCCTTGAACGGTCCGGACCGGAGTGGACCGTCATTGGTCCGTTCTCCGAACGAGTGTGCTGAGAGTGAACATAGCGGCGCCCGCCCGGGCGGGTCAACGGTCGGCACGGCGACGGCGCGACGGCAGGCACGACGCAGGTTCCCGTGCGCGGGGGACGCGGTTCCCCCGCACGGGGGAAGCCCCCGGCACACCGGCGGCGCGAGCGTGGGAGCACACGCACCCACCCGACCGGAGGCAGCACGATGACCAGCACGTCCGTCCCCCGAGAGCTCCCCCGGCGCGACGCCGGCCCTGACGCCGGCTCCCGGTCCGGCTCCACGCTCGCCCTCACGCCCGGCACCACCGGGGCACCGCCGGCGGACCGCCGCCTCGCGGGCGCCGCGCTCGCGGCGTCGGCCGCCACCGCGGCCATGCTCGGCTGGTTCGTCGCCCGGCCGGAGCTCGACCCCCTGCTCCCCGACGGGCGCATGCTCGGCGCGGCGCTCGTGCCCGCGACGTCGCTCGTCCTGGTCCTGCTCGCGACGGCGCTGCTCGGCGTCGTGGTCGCGGCGGCCGCGTTCGCCCGGCCGACCGCCCGGGCCGCGGGCCGCCTCGTCACTCCCGTCGGCGTCCTCGAGGTCGTGATGTTCGGCCTCCTCGCCCAGGGGTCGGGCACGCTCCCCGCCGCCGGCTACCTCGTGTCCTTCGCCGTCCCCGTGCTCGCCGTGTGGGCGGGCGTGCAGGTGTTCCGCACCCGCCCCGCGTGGCGCCTGCCGCTCGTCGCCCTCGCGGCGCTCGCCGTCGTCGGCGTCGTCGTCGGCGGCGGCGCTCTCGCCGACTGGTGGGTCGGGATCTCCACCGGGCTCGCGCGCGAGCCGTGGGCGCTGCCGTCCGTGCTGCTGCCGCTGGCGACCGCGGCGAGCTGGGGCGGCCTGGTCGCCGTGCGTGGCTGGCGGCGCGGGTCCCTGCGGACCGCTACCGCCTGGGTGACTCGGCACCGGCGGCTGTTCACGATCGTCGCGGCTCTCGGACCGCTGCCCTACGCGCTCGCTCGCCTCACCTGGCTGACCCCGTGGCCGGCCTTCGCCGGCCCGGCGGACGAGCTGACCGTCGCCGTCCGCATCCAGGGGCTGTCGCTCTCGAGCGGCGCGTGGCTCGGGATCGTCCTCACGCTCGGCCTGATCCTGCCGTGGGGCGAGCGCCTGCCGCGCTGGTTCGGCCGCCGCGCCGGGCGCCCCGTGCCGCCGGCCGCGGCCATCGTGCCCGGCGGGACCGTCGCCGTCATGCTCTGCGGCGCCGCCGTCCCCATGCTCCTCATGATGGGCTGGGCCGGGGCGCTCTACTTCCCCGCCTGGTTCTGGGGGCCCGCGCTCGCCCTCGCCGTCTGGGGGTACGCGGGGCACCGGTACGGCATCGAGGACCCCGCCCCTCACGACCCCGGGGTCAGCGACGCAGCGCCTGCTCGGCCCGCTCCCGCAGCTCGTCGCTGAGGCGCAGCTCGCCGGCGTCGTGGGCCACGACCAGGGCCTTCGCGACGTCGGTGAGCACGGGCGCGCCGTCGAGGCGGTTGTACGCCCCGAACCAGTCCGTCAGCGTCACGCCGTGCGCGGGCCGGCGCACCACCTCGACCTCGTCGCCCGCGCCGAGGTCGCCGTTCTCGATGACCCGCAGGTACGCGCCCGTCCGGTTCGCCTGCGTGAACCGGCGCACCCAGCGCGGCGGCGAGTCCAGGCGGCGCGCGAACGTCTGGCACGGCGTGCGGGGCTGCGTCACCTCGAGGAGCGCCGTGCCCACCCGCCACTGCTCGCCGATCACCGCGCGGCTCACCTCCAGGCCGCGGGTGCGCAGGTTCTCCCCGAACAGCCCGGGCGTGACCTCGTAGCCCAGCTCGGCGCCCCACACCTCCGCGTCCTCCTGCGAGTACGCGTACACCGCCTGGTCCAGGCCGCCGTGGTTGGCGCGGTCCGCCTGCACGTCCGCGTAGAGCCCGTACGGGCGGGCCTTGACCCGCCCCTCCACGGGGCGCTTGTCGATGGCGGTGACGCCCACCGTCCCGGCGTCGGGCAGGAGGGCGAACACGCGGCAGACGGCGAGGAGCTCGGGCACGGACCTATCGTCTCAGGCCGGACGACCCACCTCACACCGCCGGCGGCGGGCCGTCCCGCCGCTGGTCACCTACCGTGGACACCGTGAGCGAGCGCACCGAGAACCTTCCCCATGTCGTGGTCGTCGGCGGAGGGTTCGGCGGCCTCGCGGTGGTGAAGGCGCTCGCGAAGGCGCCCGTGCGGGTGACGCTCGTCGAGCGGCGCGTGTACAACACGTTCCAGCCGCTGCTGTACCAGGTCGCGACCGGCGGGCTGAACGCGGGCGACGTCACCTACTGGCTGCGCGGGCTGCGCCTCAAGCAGAAGAACCTGCGGGTGCTGCACGAGCACCTGGTCGGCATCGACCACGACGCCCGGACGATCCGGCTCGCCAACGACGAGACCGTCGCGTTCGACCACCTCGTGCTCGCCAACGGCGTCACCGTGAACTTCTTCGGCACCCCGGGCGCCAAGGAGAACGCGTTCGGCATGTACTCCCGGTCCCAGGCGCTGAAGATCCGCGACCAGCTCTTCATCCGCCTGGAGAACTCCGCGTTCACGCCCGGGACCGACGACGGCCTGCGCGTCGTCGTCGTGGGCGGCGGCGCCACCGGGGTCGAGGTCGCGGGCGCGCTCGCGGAGCTGCGCACCGCCGGCCTCGCGCCGGCCTACCCAGAGATCGACGGCGACGCGTTCGAGATCACCGTCGTGCAGCGCGGCGGCGAGCTGCTCAAGGCGTTCCACCCGAGCCTGCGCGAGTACGCCGCGCAGGAGCTCGGCCACCGTGGCGTGAAGCTGCACCTGGGAGCCGGCGTCGCGGAGGTGCTGCCCGACGCCGTCGTGCTCACCGACGGCACCCGCCTCCGCGCCGACCTCACCGTGTGGTCCGCGGGCGTCGGCCCGCACCCCGAGGTGGACGACTGGGACCTGCCGCGCCGTAAGGGCGGACGCATCGCCGTCGGCCCCGACCTGCAGGTCGAGGGGCGGCCCGGAGTCTTCGCGATCGGCGACATCGCCGAGACGCCCGACTGGCTGCCGCAGCTCGCCCAGCCCGCCATCCAGGGCGGGCAGCAGGTGGCCCGCAACATCCTCGGGCTCCTCGAGGGCCGCGCCACCGAGCCGCTGACCTACCACGACAAGGGCACGATGGCCGTCATCGGACGTCGTGCCGCGATCGCCGAGATCACCCTGCCCGTGACGGCCAAGAAGCTGCGGCTGACGGCCGGGTTCGCCTGGCTGGTGTGGTTGTTCGTGCACATCATGTCGCTGGTCGGGCCGCGCAACCGCGTCACGACGCTCGCCGGTCTGGTCACGCGGTACGGGTTCCCGTTCCACCGCCGGCCCATCCCGATCGTCGGCGACGTGCCCACGATCCGGCCGTCGAAGCCGGACACCGACCCGGACGGTGCCGGCGAACCTCGTTAGCGGGCGGCGCGCACCCGGCGCGTGACGGCGTAGACCGCGAGGATCACGACGACCAGCCCGCCGGTGGCGGCGAGCTGGGCGCGCGCCGCCGGGTCGGAGAGCATGAGCCCGGCCAGCGCGACCAGCCCTGCGAGCGTGACCCAGGTGAGGTACGGGTAGCCCCACATGCGCAGCCGCATCGGCTCGCCGGCGCGCTCGGCGTCGGCCTCGAGGCGCGGCCGCAGGCGCAGCTGGGAGATCGTGATGAGCAGCCAGACGACGAACAGCGCGGAGCCGACGGCGTTGAGCAGGATTGTGAGGATCTGCGCCGGCAGCAGCCAGTTGAGGCCCACGGCGACGACGCCGAAGAACACGGAGACCAGCACGGCCACCCACGGCACCTCGCGGCGCGAGACCCGGGTGGTGGCGGGCGGCGCGTCGTCGCGCTGGCCGAGGGAGAAGAGCATCCGCGACGTGCCGTAGACGTTCGCGTTGAACGCGCTGAGCAGCGCCAGCACCACGACGACCTCCATGAGCCGCGCGCCGCCGTCGAACCCGGCGAGCTGCAGCACGGAGACGAACGGCGACTCCAGGGCCGCGGCGTCGTCCCAGGGGATGAGCGCGACGATGATCGCGACCGAGCCCACGTAGAACAGGAGGATCCGCCACACGATGGTGCGGGTGGCGCGGGCGACGGCGGTGCGCGGGTCGCGCGCCTCGGCGGCGGCGATCGCGACGATCTCGATGCCGCCGAACGCGAAGGCGACGGTGAGCAGGCCCGCCGCGATGCCCGCCCAGCCGGCCGGGGCGAAGCCGCCGTGCGCGGCCCAGTCGCCCAGCACGCTGCCCGACACGGGGATCACGCCGACCACGATGAGCACGCCCACCACGAGGAACGCCAGGATCGCGGCCACCTTGATCGCGGCGAACCAGAACTCCGACTCGCCGAACTGGCGCACGCCCACGAGGTTGATGCCGCCCAGCACCACCACGACGACGGCCGCCACGGCCCACTGCGGCACGTCCGGCCACCAGCCGCTGACGATCCCGGCGACGCCCGTCACCTCGACGCCCAGCACCATGATCAGCGTGAACCAGTACAGCCAGCCCAGCAGGAAGCCGGCCCAGCGGCCCAGCGCCGCCTCCGCGTAGACGGAGAACGAGCCGGACGCGGGCAGCGCGGACGCCATCTCGGCGAGCATCCGCATCACGAGGACGACCAGCGCGCCCGCGATGGCGTAGCTGACCAGGACGGCCGGTCCGGCGGTCGCGACGCCGACGCCGGCGCCGAGGAACAGGCCCGCCCCGATCGCGGAGCCGAGGCCCATCATCGTCAGGTGGCGGGTGCGCAGGCCGTGCGCGAGCTGGGCGTCGTGCGCCGTCGTGCCGGGATCCGTGGGGGTGCTCACGGCCGACCACGCTAACCCGCCCCGCCGAGTTGTCAGGACCAGCGCCCGGTATACGGCGCGCAGGCCCTGACAACTCGCGGGGCACGGCGCTACTTCGTCGCGACGTCCCGGCGACGGAAGCCGACGAACGCCAGCACGAAGAGCACCAGCGCGACGGCGCACAGACCGCCGACGTGGCCCCAGTCGACGTCGGAGGTGAACGAGTCCGGCACCCACCAGAACGGCGAGAGGCGGCGGGCCCACTCCGGCAGGTCGAACAGGTCGGCGAACATCTCGACCACGAGGGTGTAGCCGAAGACGAACCACACCAGCGCGGTGGCCCGCGGCACCCACGCGTACAGCGCCGCGGCCAGCCCCACCAGCACCAGCAGTGCGGGCAGGTAGAGCAGGCCGGCCTCGGCGATCGCGCCGAACGACGGTTCGTGGACGCCCGACGCGGCGGCGCCCGCGGCGAGCGCGAGGATGCCCGTGATCATGACGACGGCCGTGCCGACCGAGCCGACGACGAGCGTCGCGCCCAGCCAACGGCCGCGGGAGACCGGGGTCGCGAGCGCGTACTCGGCCCGCCCGGCCTCCTCCTCGGACTTCGCCCGCAGCGTCGCGACCAGGCCGAACGCCGCCGCGCCCAGCGCCGCGTAGAGCACGATGATGCCGAGGAACGCCTTCTCCAGGTCACCCTCGCCGAGCAGCGCGGAGTACACCGGGTTCTCCCGCAGGGAGTCGGTCATCGAGGGGATCTGGGCGATCACCGTGCCGGTCGCGAGCCACATGACGCCCAGGCCGAGCGCCGTCCACAGCAGGGACATGCGCTGCTGCCCCCACACGATGGCGGCGGGCGAGCGGAGGCCCGGACGGGCGTCGGCCCGTCCTCGGCGGTCGGGGACGAGGCCGCCGCCGAAGTCGCGACGCGACGCGAGCGCCGACGCGACGAGCAGCAGCAGCACGATCGCCACCAAGCCGATGACGGCGGGCCACCAGCGCAGGTCGACGTACGCGCGCATCTGCTGCGCCCACGCTATCGGGGAGAGCCAGGAGACCCAGCTGCCGTGGACCTCCTGCATGTCGCCGATGGTGCGCAGCGTGAACGCGGCCCCGAGCACCGCCATCGACAGGCCGGTGGCGCCGCGCGAGTGCTCGGTCACCTGGGCGGCCACGAGCGCGACCGCCCCGAACGTCATCGCGCTCACAGCGATCCCGAGCGTCATGGCGAGCGAGTCGATGGCGGGCAGGTCGTTGGAGACGAGGACGCCGGTGGACAGCAGCGCGACGACGAGGTTGACCGCCAGGACGACGATCGCCGCGGCGACGACGGCCGCGTGCCGACCGACCGCGGCGGCGCGGACCAGCTCGGACCGGCTGGACTCCTCCTCCGCCCGGGTGTGCCGCACCACCTGCAGGATGCTCATCACCGCGAGGGCGAGCACGACCCACAGCACCAGCTCGTTCGCGACGGCCGCGCCGACCGTGTAGTCGTCGGTGCCGTAGCCCGGGCCGGTCATCGCGATCATCGCCGGCGACTGGACGAGCGTCGCCCGCGCCTGGAGACCGGTCGGGTCGTCGGCCATGAGCACGTACTCCGGCAGCGCGCCGAGATACAGCAGCGGGATGCCGAGGCTCCAGACCAGCAGCCGCACGCGGTCGCGGCGCAGGATGAAGCGAACCAGGCTCCACGTGCCGGTGAGCGTGGTGCCACCGCGCACGGGTTCGGCCCGGTACAGCGGAGGGGCGGCGGTGACGGCACTCATCGGGCACCCGCCTTGCTGGTCGGTCCATCGAGCTGCACGCCGTCGGCGGCGAGCTCGTCGCCGTAGTGGCGCATGAACAGTTCCTCCAGCGACGGCGGCTGCGCGGTGAACGAGTGCACGCCGAGGGCGGACACAGCGGGCAGCACGCGGCCCATCTCGGAGTTGTCGACGTCGAACGTCACGCGCGTGCCCTCGCCGTTCGTCGTCGTGGCGAGGTCGTGCACGCCCGCCATCGCGGCGATCGGGGACGGGTCGCCGTCGACGACGGCGGTGACGGCGGAGCGCGTGAGGTGGCGCAGGTCGTCGAGCGTGCCGGACTCCACGGCCCGGCCGTTCCGGATGATCGTCACGGTGTCGCAGACCTTCTCGACCTCGCTGAGGATGTGGCTCGACAGCAGCACGGAGGTGCCGGCGGCCTTGGCCTCGCGCACCTGCTCGGTGAACACGGCCTCCATGAGCGGGTCGAGGCCGGACGTCGGCTCGTCGAGCACGAGCAGGTCGACCTGGGAGACGAACGCCGCGACGAGCGCGACCTTCTGCCGGTTGCCCTTGGAGTACGTGCGGGCCTTCTTGGTGGGGTCGAGCTCGAACCGCTCGAGCAGCTCGGCCTTGCGCCTCTTGTCCGGCTTGCCGCGCAGGCGGGCGAGGTAGTCGATGGCCTCGCCGCCGGTGAGGTTGGGCCACAGGGACACGTCGCCGGGCACGTACGCCAGACGGCGGTGCAGCGCGACGGCGTCGCGCCACGGGTCGCCGCCCAGCAGCCTGGCGCTGCCCGAGCTGGAGCGCAGCAGGCCGAGCAGCACGCGGATCGTGGTGGACTTCCCGGCGCCGTTCGGGCCGAGGAAGCCGGCCACCTGGCCGGCCTCGACGGTCAGGTCCAGCCCGTCGAGGGCCTGCACGGAGCCGAAGGTCTTGCGCAGGTCGTGGATCTCGACCGCGGGCGTGGCCGCGGTCCGGGCAACCGGGGTGGCTGAAGCCGTGGTGGTCATGGTTCCTCTTCGTGGTCGTGGGGGGTTCCGTCGGCGGGGACCTGCGCCCCTGGTGGCGGGTCCGGCACGTACAGGAGGTAGTCGTCGAGCATGCGACGGGTGGTGAGGAAGCCCTCGGTGAAGAGCTCGAGCATCGGCAGGTACAGCTCGTCCATGAAGCGCCGCATGGCGGCCGTGACGTCCTCGGCGTCGTGCGGGGGGTCGAGCGTGACCGAGAGCAGCATCGCGCCGAGGGACGAGTACACGAGATAGCGCACGCGGGCGCGCTCGTCGCGGCTCGGATTCACGATGCCGTCAGCGACCGCCTCCGCCGTGTACGTCTCGGCGTCGTCGATCATGTGCTCGACGAACGCCCGCCCCACGACACCGCCCGACTGCAGGGACCGCAGCACGTAGCCCACGAGGGGGGCGAATCCCTCGGCCTGGGCGAGCACCTCGAAGAGGCGGCCCGACGCGGCCTTGGTCATGTTCTGCCGCTTCGCCTCCACGATCCATGCGAGGACGTGCTCGTCGCACGCCTCGCGGAGCCGGCCCTTCGAGCCGAAGTGGTGGATGACGAGCGCCGCGCTCACCCCGGCGTCGGCGGCGATCGAACGCACCGAAGCACCGAAGCCCTCCCGGGCGAAGCGGAGCACCGCGGCGTCGAGGATCCGCGCTCGGGCGCCGCCGTCGGACGCCGGCACGAGCGGCCCGCCCGCCTGGTCCGGCCCCTCCGGAGCAACGTCGACTGAATGCATGTTCAACAGACTAAACACGTGTTCAGTCGGGGTGCAAGACCCCGCGGCGCGACGGAAGCGGCAGGATCGACCCGTGACCCAGCTCGCCCGCCGCCTCGGCACCACCGACGCCGTCGTCATCGGCCTGTCGTCGATGATCGGGGCCGGCGTGTTCGCCGCCTTCTCCCCCGCCGCCGCGGCCGTGCTGCCCGCCGGCACGGGCGCCGCGCTGCTCGTCGCCCTCGGCGTCGCCGCCGTCGTCGCGTACGGCAACGCGACGTCGTCGGCGCAGCTCGCCGCGCAGTACCCCGCCTCGGGCGGCACGTACGTGTACGGACGCGAGCGGCTCGGCCCGTGGTGGGGCTTCCTCGCCGGGTGGGGGTTCGTGATCGGCAAGACGGCGAGCTGCGCGGCGATGGCGCTGACCTTCGCCGCCTACGCCGCCCCGCCCGGGTGGGAGCGGCCCGTGGCGGCGCTCGCCGTCGTCGCGCTGGCGGCCGTCAACTACCGCGGCGTGACACGCACCGCGCGGCTGGCCCGGTGGATCGTGGTCGTGGTGCTGCTCTCGCTGGCGGTGACCGTCGCCGTCGCGCTCGCCGGCGGCCCGGCGGACACCCCCGGCCCGACGGCGACGCTGGTCGCGACGACCCCCGCCGGCGCCGGCACGGTGCTCTACGGCGTCCTCCAGGCCGCGGGGCTGCTCTTCTTCGCGTTCGCCGGGTACGCGCGCGTCGCGACGCTCGGCGAGGAGGTGCGCGACCCCGCCCGCACCATCCCCCGCGCGATCGTCGGCGCCCTGGGCGGCGCCGTCGTGGTCTACGCGGTCGTGGCCGTCACGCTGCTCGCGGCGCTCGGGCTCGCGGGGACGGCGGCCGCGCCCGCGCCCCTCGCCGCCGCGGTCGCCGGGGTGCCGTGGGCGGGGGTCGTCGTGCGCGTCGGCGCGGCCGCCGCGTCGCTCGGCGCGCTGCTCGCCCTCGTCGCCGGCGTGGGCCGGACGGCGATGGCCATGGCGCGCGAGGACGACCTGCCGCGCCCCCTCGCCGCCGTCCACCCCACGTTCCGCGTGCCGCACCGGGCCGATGTGGCGGTCGCCGTCGTCGTGGTCGCGCTGGTGCTCACGGTGGACCTGCGCGGCGCGATCGGCTTCTCCTCCCTCGGCGTGCTCGTCTACTACGCCGTGGCGAACCTCGCGGCGTGGACGCAGGACGGTGTCCACCGCCGCTACCCGCGGGCGCTGCAGGTCGTGGGGCTCGTCGGGTGCGTGGTGCTGTGCGCGACGCTGCCGCCGGTGGCGGTGCTCACGGGCGTCGGGGTGCTCCTCGTCGGGCTGCTCGTGCGGTGGGTGCGCGTGTCACGATGACCGCGTGCGCCTCTGGTCCCTCGCCCCCGGCTACCTCGACCGGCAGGGACTGACCGCCTGCTGGCGCGAGGCCCTGCTCGCCCAGGCGGTGCTCGCCGGGCGGACGAAGGGCTACCGCAACCACCCGCAGCTCGTCCGCTTCCGCGCGACCCCCGACCCTCTGGCCGCGGTCGGCGCGTACCTCGCCGCCGTCGCCGACGAGGCCACCGCCCGCGGGTACTCCTACGACCGCGGCCGGATCCTCGACGCTCCCCGCGACGGCCTCCCGCCCGTGCCACGGATCGCGGTGACCGACGGCCAGCTCGAGGTCGAGCGCACGCACCTCCTCGCCAAGCTGCGGGTGCGCACCCCGGAGCGGGCGGGGGCGCTCGCGGACGCCGACGTCGTGCGGACCCACCCGCTGTTCACGACCCTCCCCGGGCCGCGCGAGGACTGGGAACGGGCCTGACCTGGTGCGGTCTCAGAGCCAGCCCAGGCTGACGGCGATGAGCAGCTGCGTCACCAGGAAGCCGGTGACGAGGTTGAGCCAGAGGAAGCGCCGCCAGCCGGTGTGCGCGTCCTCGCAGCGGTCGTCGGGGAGGTTGCGGAACGGCGCGACGCTCACGACGTACGGCACGACGAGGACGGCGGCGAGCGCCGCCGGCCAGCCCGCCAGGAGCAGCACGACGCCGGCAGCGAGGTAGGCCGCCATCGCCCCGCGCACGGTGCGCGCCGCGCCGAGCCACGTGGCCACCGAGCCGATGCCGGCGGCGCGGTCCGCCTCGACGTCCTGCACCGCGCCGAACGCCTGGGACGCCATGCCCCACAGGAAGAACGCCGCCAGGACGGCGAGCACCGGGCCGGTGAGGGAGCCGCCCGCCAGCGCCAGGCCGAAGGCGGCGGGGCTGACGAAGTGGGTCGCGGACGTCGCCGAGTCCAGCACCGGGCGTTCCTTGAACCGCAGCCCCGGCGCGGAGTACGCGACGACGGCGAAGACGCTCACGGCGAGCACCGCGGTGGACGCGGCGTCGCCGACGAGGACCAGGTACGCGAGGAACGGGACGTTGCTCACGACGGCGGCGCGCACCGTGAGGCGGTGCCACCGCCGCGACAGCACCACGCCCTCGATGCCGCCCTTGCGCGGGTTGCGCAGGTCCGACTCGTAGTCCCAGACGTCGTTCAGCCCGTACATCAGCAGGTTGTACGGGACGAGGAAGTACAGCGTGCCGACCACCAGCTCGGCGACGCCCATCCGCCCGGCCCCGCCCGCCAGCAGGTATGCCGCGGCGAACGGGTACGCGGTGTTGATCCAGCTCACCGGGCGCGACGACCCCACCACCTGGCGCAGCGCGGCCGCCGACCCCACTGCCTGTCCTCCGGTCACGGGCGCCGTCATGCGTCGACCTCCGCGCGCTCGTCGTCCCCGTCGCCGGCCCCGGCCAACGCCCACAGCGCGGGCAGCAGCAGTGCGGCGACGACCGGCCAGGCGAGGTCCTCGACGGGCGTGAGCCACACCCGCACGCCCAGGAGCGCGGCGTCGTCGTACCGGAACAGGTCGGCGGCGATCATCAGGCTGTCGAAGACGACGGTGAGCGCCACGAGCACGACGGCGGCGAGCGCCGTCGCCGCCCACCACCGGGCGCCGAGGCGGCGCACCCGCGCCACGACCAGCGCGACGACGAGCGCGCCGGCGACGACGACGACCGCGAGCCCGGCGTACGTCATCGCACCTCCCGGACGGGGTCCGGCACCGCGTGCAGCACGCCGCGACGGGCGGGCCTGCGCCGGGCGGGACTCCGCCGGGCCACCGCGCGCCGCAGGAGCCCGTGCAGCACCAGCGTGAAGTAGCAGAGGAACATTATGAAGAAGAGCTCCTCGAGCGGCAGGTGCGGCGCGAGCTCGACGCCGGTCATGGCGGCGCCGCCGCGGGAGTAGAAGCCCGCCGCGATCGCCACGAGGTCCCAGCCGAGGAACACCAGGGTGCCGACGGCGAGCACGGCGGCGCCGCGGCCCGGGTGCGCCGACCAGAGCAGGAGGCGCGCGCGCCGGTCCACGAGGGCCATCGAGGCCAGCGCGCCGAGCAGCAGCGCGAGGTAGACGAAGGAGGTCCAGTGCAGGGCGATCACTCCCGGGAGGCGAGGGCCGGACGATTCTCGGGGAACGGCTCGGCGGACGGCTCGGCCAGCGGGTGGGCGGTCGTGTCGCCGCGCACCCGCTTCACGGCGAGCTCCGCGCTGATGAGGCACATCGGCAGCCCGACGCCGGGGATGGTCGACCCGCCGGCGTGGAGCAGCCCCGCGACGCGCCGCGAGCGGTTCCCCGCCCGGAACATCGCGCTCTGGCGCAGCGTGTGCGCCGGTCCGAGCATGCCACCGGACCACGACGAGAGATCCGCCGCGAAGTCGCCCGGGCCCACGGTGCGCCGCACGACGACGCGCTCGCGCAGGTCCGGGACGTCGGCCCACTCGGCGACCCGGTCGATCGCGGCGTCCGCGATCGCCTCGACGGCGGCGTCACCGGCGCCGTCCTCGCCGCCGCGCCCGAGGCCGGGGTCGGCGGGGACGGGGACGAGCAGGAACAGGTTCTCGTGCCCGGGAGGCGCCACGGTCGGGTCGGTGCGGGACGGCGCGCACACGTACAGCGACGCCGGGTCGGGCACGCGGCCCGCGGCGATGGCGCCGAAGTTCTCCTCCCAGTCCGCGGTGAAGAACAGCGAGTGGTGGGCGAGCTGCGGCACCCGCCCCCGCACGCCGAGCATCACCAGGACGCCGCCGGGGCCGGGGTCGCGCCGGTCCCACCACGCGGGCGACCGGTCGCGCAGGTCGGGCGGCAGCAGGTCCTGCTCCACGTGGTGCAGGTCGGCCGCGGTGACGACGACGTCGGCGGGCGCGTGGTGCTCCCGCCCGGCGTCGTCCACCCAGCGCACTCCCGTGACCGCGGCCCGGGGACGGCGGGACCCGGGGGCGGGGAGCCGGGTCCGTGCCGCCCCCGGGCCGTTCCCGACGGCGCTCCGCGTGAACGGGGCGGTCGTGATCGCGGTCGCGCGGGCGCGGGTGCGCAGGGTGACTCCTGCGCTCACCGCGAGCCCGGCGACCGCGTCGACCACACGTGCGAATCCCCCCTGTGGGTATCGCACGCCGCCGTCGAGGTCGAGGGCACTCATCAGGTGGTACATGCTCGGCGCCCGGTCCGGCGACGAGCCGAGGAAGACCGCGGGATACCCCAGCACCTGGCGCAGCCGCCGGTCCTGGAACGCCGCCGCGACCCGGGAGCCGAGCGACCGGCCGAGCAGCGGCCCGAGCCGGTGCAGCCGCGTCGCGACGTCCCGGTGCGCGAACGGCCGCCACGACGCGAACGTCGTGTACAGGAAGTGCCGCAGCGCGAGGTCGTACGTGTCGTGCGCGGAGTCGAGGTAGCGCTCCAGGCGCTCCCCCGCGCCGGGCTCGATCTCCTCGAACGCCGCGACGTTGGCGGCCCGGTCGGGCGAGACGTCGAGCGCGTCGGGTCGCCCGTCGACGTCGCCGCCCTCCTCGAAGAACACCCGGTAGGCGGGGTCGAGCCCGACGAGGTCCAGCTCGCGGTCCGCGCTCGACCCCATCAGCCGGAACCAGTGGTCGAAGACCTCGGGCATGAGGTACCAGGACGGGCCCGTGTCGAAGCGGAAGCCCGCGCGCTCCCAGGAGCCCGCGCGCCCGCCCGGGGCGTCGTGCCGCTCGAGCACCTCGACCTCGTGGCCGTCGCGCGCGAGCAGCCCCGCCGTCGCCAGCCCCGCGATCCCGGCCCCCACCACGACCACCCTCATCGGAACGCCTCCCTCGCCAGGGCCCCGGCCACCAGCCGCGCCTTGACCGGCCCCGGGACCCGGACCCGCTCCCGCCGGATCGTGGCGGCCGGGGTGGCCGCCAGCCGACGGGAGAGCTCCGCGAACAGGTCGTGCGCCACCCGCACCGCGAGGCGCGAGCTGCGCGGCAGGTCGTCGATCGCGACGCGCGCGGCGGCCAGGTCGGCGTCGACGTCGGCGAGCAGCCGGTCGCGGTCGGCGTCGTCGAACGCGTCCACGTCCAGCCCCGGGAAGTACGACCGGCCGCGCAGGTCCACGTCCTCGGCCAGGTCGCGCAGGAAGTTGACCTTCTGGAACGCCGCGCCGAGGCGGGCCGCGCCCGGGGCCAGGCGGTCGTACGCCGCGTCGTCCGCGGCGACGAACACCCGCAGGCACATCAGGCCGACCACCTCGGCCGAGCCGTGCACGTACGCGGCGAAGCCGGCCTCGTCGTGCGCGGTGACCGTGAGGTCGGTCCGCATCGACGCGAAGAACGGCGCCACCAGGTCGTCGCCGATGCCGAACCGGCGCGCCGTGCGCGCGAACGCGTGCACCACGAGGTTGCTGCTTCGCCCACGTGCGCGCGCCCGCGCCACCTCGTGCTCGAGCTCGTCGAGCAGCGCCCCGCGCTCGGCGACGGAGAGCCCGGGCCGCGGGTCGTCGACGATCTCGTCGGCCACCCGGACCAGCGCGTAGACGCCGCGCACGTGGTCGCGCACGTCGTCGCCGAGCAGGCGGCACGCCCAGCCGAACGACGTCGAGTAGGCGCGGACCACCACCGCGGCGCTGCGCGCGGCCACGGCGTCGTACGTCGGGTCGACGACGACCGCGTCGGCCCCGGAGGCGGAGACGGCGGCGGCCGCGCCGTCGGGCACCGTGGCGGCGCTCATGCGGCGCTCGGCTCGCGAGGGAGGCGGGCCCCGGCGACGGCCTCGGCCAGCGCGCCGAGCCCGAGGTCGTGGCCCATGACGACGGCGTCCCGCTCGAGGTCCGCGGCGAGCGTCTCGACGGCGGCGCGTGCGCCGCAGGCCTCCAGGAGCTCGCGGGCTCTCTGCAGCTCGGCGTCCCCGGCGTCGGGGTCGCCGAGCAGGGTGCTCAGCTCGCCCCACGCCGACGTCCCGTGCGCGAGGGCGACCAGCGGGGTGCACTTGCCCTCCCGCAGGTCGGAGGCGTTGCTCTTGCCGGTCTCGGCCGGGTCGCCGAACACGCCGTCGAGGTCGTCCCGCAGCTGGAACGCGAGGCCGAGGTCGCGGCCCAGCCGCCGGACGCCCGCGTCCAGCTCCTCCCGGCCGGCCAGGATCACCGCGGCCCGCAGGGGGAGCTGGAAGGAGTAGACCGCGGTCTTGCGCTCGGCGGTCCGCAGCGCCTCGTCGAGGTCGGCGCACCCCCCGAGGCTGAGTCGGACGTCCGCGAGCTCGCCGTCCGCGGTGAGGTGCATGGCCTCGTCGACGACGTCGAGGAGGCGCTCGGTGGCCGCCGGGGCCGCGCCGCAGAGCGCGACCGCCCGCACGGCCGCCGCCAGGGCGAGGTCCCCGGCCAGGATGCCGGCGGCGGCGCCGTAGCCCTGCGCCTGCCGCGCGCTCGCCCCGGACTTCAGGGCCTGCGCGGCGTGCATCCCGGCCGCGTTTGGGCGCCCGCGGCGCGTGTCCGCGCCGTCGATCACGTCGTCGTGGGCGAGGAACGCGTGGTGGAGGAGCTCGAGGGCGGCGGCCACCCGCACCGCGACGTCGTGCGGCTCGGGCGGCGCCACCCCGGCGAGCGCGTCGTACGCGTCGAGCAGGATCCGCGGGCGCAGCCGCTTGCCCCCGCGGCTCGCGCCGCGCACGGCATCCCAGAGCCGGGTGCCGTCCTGGCGCTCCCCGTCGTCGAGCAGCCGCTGGAGCGCCCCCTCGACGACGAGGTCGACCGGGTCGTCCCCGCGGTGCGACGCACGATGCACGGCACCCACCTCCTTGCTCGGCCTGTCACTGGTCGACATGTCGCTAGTTTGGCATATCACTCGCCTAGCAAGATACTAGCCGCGTCCCGAAAGACTAGGATGAGCGCGTGACCCAGGCACCCACGGGGGGCTCCTACTGGTTCGAGGAGTCGGACGCGGAGGCCCGCAGCCTCCTCGAGGCGCTGCGGGCGTTCCGTCGTGCGGACGAGGCCATGCGCCGACGGGCCGGCCGCGAGATGAAGATGAACCTCACCGACCTCCGCGCCCTCCAGCACGTCATCGCCTGCGACGGGCGCGGCGAGCCGGCGACGCCGCGCGAGCTCGCGGAATACCTGTCGATCTCGACCGCCTCCACCACGAAGCTGCTCGACCGACTCGTCGACTCGGGCCACCTCGAGCGCCGCCCGCACCCGTCTGACCGTCGCTCGGTCGTCGTCGTCGCCTCCGACGCCGCGCACGCCGAGGTCCGCGAGCGGCTGGCGCCGGTGCACGCGCGCATGCTCGAGATCGCCCGGGCCGTCCCGGCGCGCTCCCGCCCGGCCGTCCGCAACTTCCTGCTGGCCATGGCCGCCGAGGCGGAGCGGGAGCCCGACCATGCCGCCGGGACCGTCGTCGGCGACGTGCCCGCCTGACACCTCGCCACGCGCTCGGCCCGCTACGCGCTCGGCGCGGCCCAGCCCGCGGTGCGCAGCTCCCGCACCTGCTCGACCATCCACGGGCTCACCGCCCACGGAGCCAGGTCGACGAGCGCCGCGACGTCGCGCGGCCGCACCCATCGCCAGTCCATGACCTCGTCCAGGTTCGGCACCGGGTCGCGGTCCACCGTCGCGAGGAGCACCGGGCAGATCTCGTTCTCGACGACGCCGCCCGCGTCCACGGCGCGGTACCGGAACGAGGGGAGCACGGGCTCGCCGTCGGTCGTCACGTCCAGCCCGAGCTCGTGCAGGCCGTGCCGCAGCACGGCCTGCGCCAACGACTCGCCCTGGCGCGGGTGGCCGCAGAACGAGTTGGTCCAGACCCCCGGCCACGTCCGCTTCGACAGCGCGCGCCGCGTGAGCAGGAGCCGCCCGTCCGGGCGGAACAGGTAGCAGGAGAACCCGAGGTGCAGCGGGGTGCCGCGGGTGTGCACGGTGGCGCGCGGCGCGACCCCGCGCGGCGTGCCGTCGTCGTCGAGCAGGATCACGTGGTCGGCGACGGCCCCGGATTCTGCGTCGGCCCCGACGTCGGCCCCGGTCACGACGCGTCCGCGTCCGCGACGGCGGGGGTGCGGACGGCCCGCACGCGCAGCACCACCGCCGCGCCGAGCACCACCACCGCCGCGGCCACGGCGCTGGCCGCCGCGGGCGCCGAGAGGGGCTCCCCCTGGGAGCGCGCGACGGCCACCCAGACCAGACCCCAGGCGATCGCAGCCGCGACGGCGAGCCGCCCGCTCCCGCGCACGGCGAGGGCGACGCCGATCGCGGCGACCACCGCGAGGATCGCCACCGCCCACCAGTCCGCGGCCACGCCGCCGCCGTCGAACCCCGCGTCCGTGAGCGCCGCCGCCACGTTCGCGACGGTGGCCACGCAGACCCAGCCCAGGTAGAGGCCGAGCGTGCCGTCCACGAGCACCCGCTCCGTGACGCCGCTTGCCGGGGTCCGCACCAGGATCAGGAACGTCCGGACGAGCATGGCCAGGAGCGCCACGATGACCACGACGCTCCACCAGAGCAGGCCCGCCTGGACGGCGAGGATCCAGGCCGCGTTGAGCAGCATCGTCGCCGCGACCGGCCGCCGCAGCTGGTGCTGCCGGACGTCGAGCGCGTGCGCGGGGAGCCACTGGAAGACCGTGTACCCCGCGAGGCCGAGGTAGATGACGGTCCAGATCGAGAACGCGGGGGACGCCGGGGCCACGAGGGTCGCGTCGGCCGCGAGCGCACCGCCCGCGGCCTCCGCGACCCGGGTGCCGCCGAACACCCCGACGCCGATCATCGAGCCCACGACGCACACCAGCAGGCTCACGGTCACCGCGACCTGCTGCAGCCGTGGGGCGCGTGTCGTGTCGGTCATCGGACCTCCTCGTTCGTCGGACGGCGCCACGGGCGAGGCGCCGCGGCATCCCTCCACCCTGCCATCCGTCACCAGATATTGCTAGCCTGGCTAGCGACCTGACCGACCACCCCGCTGACGACCCAGGAGGGACACCCATGCCGACCGACGACCCGCTCGTGCTGGTCACCGGCGCCACCGGGTACATCGGCGGGCGGCTCGTGCCCGAGCTGCTCGCCGCCGGGTACCGGGTCCGCGTGCTCGCCCGCCATCCCGAGCGCCTCGCCGGGCGGGCCTGGGCGGACGACGTCGACGTCGTGGCGGGCGACGCGCAGGAGCGCGCCGACCTGCGCCGCGCGCTGGCCGGCGTCGACGTCGCGTACTACCTCATCCACGCGCTCGGCGCGGGGGCCGGGTTCGCCGACACCGACCGCCGCACCGCCCGGGGGTTCGCGCAGGCGGCCGCCGAGGCCGGGCTGCGGCGCGTCGTCTACCTGGGCGGCCTCTCCCCCGACACGGCGGACCTGTCGCCGCACCTCCGCTCCCGCCGGGAGGTGGAGGAGATCCTGCTCGACGGCGAGGTGCCGACCGTCGTGCTGCGGGCCGCGGTGATCCTCGGGTCGGGCAGCGCGTCGTTCGAGATGATGCGGTACCTCACCGAGCGCCTGCCCGTCATGGTGGCCCCGCGATGGATCGAGAACCGCATCCAGCCGATCGCCGTCCGCGACGTGCTGCGCTACCTCGTGGGGGCTGCGGACATCCCCGGCGACGTCAGCCGCGGCTTCGACATCGGCGGCCCCGACGTGCTGACGTACCGCCGGATGATGCAGCGCTACGCCGCCGTCGCCGGGCTGCGGCCCCGGGTGATCCGCGCCGTGCCGGTGCTGACGCCGCGGCTGGCCAGCCTGTGGGTCGGCCTGGTCACCCCGGTGCCGCCGGCCATCGCCCGCCCGCTCGTCGGCTCGCTCGTGCACGAGGTCGTGGCGCGCGACCACGACATCGCGCGGTACGTCCCCGACCCGCCGGAGGGGCTCGTCGGCTTCGACGACGCGGTCGCCCTGGCGCTGGCCCGGATCCGCGACCTCGACGTGCGGACCAGCTGGACCTCGGCGTCGACGCGGGGCGCGCCGTCCGACCCGCTGCCCGACGACCCGGACTGGGCCGGCGGCAGCCTGCTGGTCGACGACCGGTCGCGCGAGGTGGACACCACCCCGGAGTCGCTGTGGTCGGTGATCGAGGGCATCGGCGGTGCCCACGGCTGGTACTCCTGGCGCCTCGGCTGGGTGGCCCGCGGCCTGCTCGACCGCCTGTTCGGCGGCCCCGGGCTGCGGCGCGGGCGCCGGCACCCGCACCGGCTGGAGCCCGGCGACGCGCTGGACTGGTGGCGGGTGGAGAAGGTGGTGCCCGGGCGGCTGCTGCGGCTGCGCGCCGAGATG
This sequence comes from Isoptericola sp. NPDC019482, assembly GCF_040632295.1. Taxonomy (NCBI): domain Bacteria; kingdom Bacillati; phylum Actinomycetota; class Actinomycetes; order Micrococcales; family Promicromonosporaceae; genus Isoptericola; species Isoptericola sp. NPDC019482. Next base: position 30,999 of record NZ_JBEYBQ010000011.1, on the reverse strand, counting down.
CGACTCCCGGGGCTGGCGTGGCTGGAGCTGGCGGTCGAGGACGGGCCGGGCCCCCGACCCGTGTTCCGGCAGCGCGCGATCTTCTCCCCGCGCGGCCTGCCCGGGCAGCTCTACTGGTGGGCGATCAGCCCGTTCCACGGGATCGTGTTCGGCGGGATGCAGCGCAACATCGCGCGTGCGGCGCACGAGCACGCGGCCGCCTCGGGTGGCGTCTGAGAGTCGCTCAGTGGCGGGCCCGGCGGGCGCCGAGCGGACCGCCGAAGACGAGCGAGATGCCGAGGACGTACCCGACGTCGTACCAGTTGCCGGTGTTGTGCACCTCGTACACGGACACCGTGTCCGTGAACAGGGAGACGATGAACGTGATCGGCAGGATCATGCCCTGCCACAGGCCCCACCAGAAGCCGTAGGGCCCCGCGCCGCTGATCGTCGACGTGTCGACGCCGAGGTTCGGGCCCGCCGCGCACGCGGCCAGCAGCACGAGCGCCGCGACGGCGAGTCCCGCCGTCGTCGCGCGGCGGGCGGCACGGCCCCGGTGCACGAGCTCCTTCTGCCGAGGTTCCATCCGTCCACGATGGCACCGGCCGGCCGCCGCCGCCCCGTGGACGACGTCCGGCGGCCCGGGTTCACCCCTCGCCGGGTCGCTGGCTCCCGACGGAGACCGGGATCCGGGCGGGCAGCGCCTCGAGCCGGTCGGCGACCCCGGCCGCGCACGCGGCGAGCTCCCGCGCGATCTCGGTGCTCAGGCCCAGGTAGCCCGCCGGGTCGAGGAGGGCACGCAGCTCGTCGTCGTCGAAGGCCTCGCTGACCACGGGGTCGCCGTGCAGCAGCTCGAGGAACGGGCGGCCGTCGGACGCGGTCGCCTGCGCGACGGCGAACACGACGTCGTGCGCCTTCTGCCGCCCGATCTTCTCGCCGAGGGCGAGCATGAGGGACTCCGAGCCGATCATGCCCTCGGACAGGCGGATGTTCGCGCGCATCCGCCCCGGGTCCAGCTCCAGGCCGTCCATCACCACCTCCAGGCGCGCCAGCATGTCGCCCGCCAGCACCGCGGCCGACGCCGACACGTCCTCGAGCAGGGCCGTCATGGCGCCGTTCGCCTCCTGGTCGTGCAGCATCGACTCCAGGGCCGGGCCCGCGAGGGCGCGCAGCTCCGCCGACATCGTCTGCATGTCGAGGGCGAGCTGCGGGTTGCGCTTGTGCGGCATGGTCGAGCTGCCGACGGTGCCCTCGGGCACCGGCTCGAACGCCTCCGCGAACTCCGGCTGCATGAGCGTGTAGACGTCGCGGCCGATCTTCCCGATCGTGCCCGCGAGCTGCGCCAGCACCAGCACGAGCTCCACGATGCCGTCGTTGACCGACCGGGACGGCACGCGCATCGGGTGCAGCCCCAGCCGCCGCGCCACGCCCGACTCGATCGCCCGGCCCGATCCCCCGAACGACGCGAACGTGCCCGCCGCGCCGCCCATGAGCACGCAGAACAGCCGCTCGTCGAGCCGCTCCAGCCGGTCGGCGTGCGCGGCGAGCTGGTCGATCCACACCGCCACCTTGAAGCCGAACGTCACGGGCACGGCGTGCTGGCTGTGCGTGCGGCCTGCCATCGGCAGCGCCGCGGACGACTCCGCGAGCCGGCCCGCCGACCGCAGCACGCGACCGAGCTGGCGCAGCACGGCGCGGTGGGCGTCGCGCAGCACCAGCACGTCGGCGGTCTGCGTGATGTTCTGCGTCGTCGCTCCCCAGTGCACCCAGCCGCCGTGCTTGGAGCCGACGGCGCGCGCGAACTCCTCGATGAGCGGCACGAGCGGGTGGCTCGCCTCGGCGGTCGCGGCGAGCACCCGCTTCACGTCGAGCTTCTCGATCCGCGCCGTGAGCGCGATGGCGCGGGCCGACTCCGCCGGGATGAGCCCGGCGTCCGCCTCCGCGAGCGCGAGCGCCGCCTCGACGTCGAGCCGCGCCTGCCAGCGGTTCTCGCGCGTGAAGAGCCGCGCGATCCCCGGGTCGGGGACCCGACCCTCGGTGAAGCGTCCGAACGGTGCGACGATCATGCGGCCCCCAGGGCGTCCGACGGCGGTGAGCAGCATGATCGCCCCGCCCGCCGCCGGTGTACAGCCCCGGCGCACTGCGGGTGTCGGAGTTGCACTGCGGGTGTCGGAGGATCGCGGCACGCTGGGCCCCATGAGCGACGAGACGACGACGCGGGTCGCAGCCCTGGACGCGGTGGTCTTCGACGTCCCCGCACCACCGGTCGCGGCCGACTTCTGGCAGCGGCTGACGGGCGCGGAGGTCGAGCAGCAGGGGTACGGCGACGACTGGATCACGCTGAACACCCCGGACGGCTGGTCGCTCGCCTTCCAGCCCGCGCCCGACCTCGTGCCCCCGCGATGGCCCGGCCAGGAGCACCCGCAGCAGGCGCACCTCGACCTGCGCGTGCCCGACGTCGCGGCCGCCGTCGAGCGGGCCGTCGACCTCGGCGCCACGGTGCTGCGCGAGAACCCCGAGTGGACCACCCTGGCGGACCCGGCCGGGCACCCGTTCGACCTGTGCCACGCGCCCGACAACGACGGCCTGACGATCATGGGGCTCACCGTCGACGTGCCGGACGCCTCGGCCGCCGCCGCGTTCTGGTCCCGGATCCTCGGCGACCCGGTGGTCTACGACGCCGAGGGGATGGCGATGCTCGGCGGGGACCGCGCCCTGCTCTTCCAGCAGGTGGAGGGCTACTCCGCGCCGCGGTGGCCCGACCCGGAGTACCCGCAACAGCTGCACCTCGACCTCCAGGTCGGCCCCCAGAGCCTGGACGAGGCCGAGGCGGCCGCGCTCGCCGTCGGGGCGACGCGGCTGCCCGGCGGCGAGGACACGTTCCGCGTCTTCGCCGACCCTGCGGGGCACCCGTTCTGCCTCTGCACCGGCTGATCGTCTGCACAGGCTGACCGTCTGCACAGGCCGACCGTCGGCGCGGCGGCTCAGCCCGGCAGCACCAGCGCCGGACGGTCGGGGTGGTCCACCCGCACGACGACGTCCGCGCGCCGCTCGGGCTGCACCTCGCGGCGGTAGCGCCCATACGCGGCGAGGGTCCACGCGTCGTCGAGCGGCGTGTTCCGCGTCTCCGTCGCGGGTCGCAGCGCCAGGTGCACGACGAGGTCGACATCGAGCCCGCGTCCCAGCGCGAGCGACCCGTCCAGCACGACGACGGTCCCCGGCGGCGCGTCCTCGTACCCGGCCCGGGTCGAACGGCCGGTGTCCGGGTCGCGCAGGCTCGGCAGCCAGCGGCCTCGCGTCACGACCGACCGCAGCACCTCCCGGTTCAGCCCGTCGACGTCGATCCACTCCTCCAGGAGCGCGTCGGCGTCCCTGCGGCCGCGCTCGAGCCGCAGCGACCGGGCGCGCAGGAAGTCCCGGACGCGCACCCGCGCGACCGGCCGACCCGCTGCGCGCAGCGGCTCGACGAGCGCGTCGGCGAGGTCCTCCGGGCGGGTGGACGGGTGCCCGTCGACCAGCAGCCGCACCGGCCGGGCATCGTCGCGGGCGAGGACCTGCCCGACGACGTACGTCACCACGCCCTCGACGGTCACCGGCTCCACGCGCACCCGGACATGCTCGCACCCGCGCCACGCGCTGTTCACCGAGTCTTCCTTTCCAGGTCCGGCGGTCTCGTATTTCGCGGCCACCTTCGCCGGGTTGAGTTCCGATATCGCCAGTCGCGATATCCGCCGGGCCCTCCGGGCCCCCGCGTGCTCCCGAAAGGAACGCCCATGCGCGCCCGCGCTCTGCCTGCCCTGGCCCTCCCCGCCGTGGGGCTGCTCGGTGCCGCCGTCGTCCTCGCCGGCTGTTCGAGCTCCGCCTCCGCCGAGACCGCCGCGTCCGACCCGGACGCCCCCATCACGTTCGCCACCACGCCGCTCGGCGACGACCCCGCCGCGGAGAACCCGATCGAGGCGTTCGCCGCACTCGTGGAGGAGGAGACCGGCCGCGAGGTCGAGATCGTCGACGTGCCGGACTACACCGCCGTCGTCGAGGCCCTCCGCAACCACCACACCGACATCGGCTTCATGAGCGGGTTCCCGTCCGCCCTGGCCGTCAACACGGGCGAGGTCGACTCGCTGGTCGCCTGGCCCGGCGACGACTCCCCCGTGTCGACCTGCCTCGTGCTCGACGACTCGCCGCTGCAGTCGTTCGACGACATCACGCCCGACACGGTGGTCGCGTTCGCGGACCCGGCGTCGTCGTCCGGCTACTTCATGCCCGTCGCCGCGCTGCACGACGCGGGACTCGAGAAGGACGCCGACTACCAGGCCCTGTTCTCCGGCGGCCACGACATGAGCTTCACCGCCCTCAAGGAGGGTCAGGCGGACGTGGCGTGCACGTCGACGATCTTCCCCACCATGGCCGGCCAGGGGAGCCCGATGTTCCCGTTCGAGGAGGGCGAGACCCGGTCGATCGGGGAGAGCGCCTCCATGCCGGTCGCGGTGACCGTGCTCGCCGACCAGGAGCTCGCGGACGACAAGCGCGAGCTGCTGCTCGACGCACTGCCCAAGATCTTCACCGAGGAGAACGCCGAGAAGCTCGGCCCCATGATGGAGGCGATGCAGGGCACGGACCCGATCCTCGAGCCCGACCCCGAGATCTTCCAGCCCTTCGTCGACGTCGCCGCCATCGCGGACGTCGACATCTCCGACCTCAGCGGGTCGTGAACGCGATGACCACCACCTCCCCGGCGCCCGCAGCGCGCCAGGCACCTCCCGACGACGGCGCCGCGCTCCCGCTCGTCACGGTGCGCGGCCTTCAGGTCGCGTACGGCGACGGGCCGCTCGTGCTCGACGGCGTCGACCTCGACCTGCACCCCGGCGAGACGGTCGCGCTGCTCGGCGCGTCCGGCTCCGGCAAGTCCACGCTGATGCGCAGCCTCACCGGGTTCGCGCCGGTCAACGCCGGCACGGTCCGCGTGGCGGGCTACGACCTGACGAACCTGCGGCGCGGCGACCTGCGGCGGCTGCGCGCGTCGGTCGGCCAGGTGTTCCAGCAGTTCAACCTCGTCGGGCGGCTCAGCGTGCTGACGAACGTGCTGACGGGCGCCCTGCACTCCGCCGGCCCCGTCAACCTCGCCGGCGGGTTCTCCGCCGCGCACCGCCGGCAGGCGTTGGACCTGCTGGACCGCGTCGGCATCGCGCACAAGGCGACCGAGCAGGCCCGGTCGCTGTCCGGCGGGCAGCAGCAGCGCGTCGCCATCGCGCGGGCGCTGATGCAGCAGCCGCGGCTCCTCCTCGCCGACGAGCCCGTGGCGTCGCTCGACCCGAAGATGTCGCACGCCGTGCTGGAGCTCCTGCAGCAGATCGCGCACGAGGACGGCATCCCCGTGCTGGTGAGCCTGCACGTGCTGCCGCTGGCGCTCGAGCACTCCGACCGCGTCGTCGGGCTCCGGCACGGCCAGGTGCTCGTGAGCGACCGCACCGACCGGCTCGACGCCGTCGCGCTCGACGCCGTCTACGCCGACCTCGACAACGGCGATGACGACGGCGATGACGAGGGCACCGAGGAGGGGGCACGATGACGCTCACCACGCCGCAGCGGCGCACGCCGGGCCGGCGCGCACCGGGCCAGCCCCGCCTCGACCCGCACGAGCGCGAGCGGCTGGAGCGCGCGTTCTCCGTCCCGCGCGCCCGGTTCCTCGTCGGCGTGCCGATCGCGCTCGCGCTGCTGGTCTGGTCGTCCGTCGGGGCGGAGTTCAACGTCGCGAAGCTCGGCGAGGGCGCCGCCAACATGGGCGAGTTCCTCTCACGCATGTTCCCGCCCACGTGGGACGAGCTCGACGTCATCGTCGACCTGCTGATCGAGACGCTCCAGATGGCGATCGTCGGCACCGTGCTCGGCGCCGGGCTGTCTCTGGTCGTCGCGTTCGGGGCGGCGTCGAACATCGCGCCGCGCTGGCTGTACTACCCGACCCGCTGGGTCATGAACGTCATCCGCTCCCTGCCGGACCTCGTGTTCGCGCTGATGTTCGTCTCCGCCGTCGGGCTCGGGCCGTTCGCCGGCATCCTCGCCATGACGGTCGGCTCCGTCGGCTCCATCGGCAAGGTCTTCGCCGAGGCCATGGAGGCCGTCGACCGCGGCCCCGTCACCGCCATGCAGGCCGTCGGGGCATCGAGACGACAGGTCGTCCAGTACGGCGTCCTGCCGCAGGCCGGACCGATGCTCGTCTCCTACACGCTCCTGCTGTTCGAGGGGAACGTGCGCGGCGCGACCATCCTCGGCATGGTCGGCGCCGGCGGCATCGGCCTGGAGCTCACCACCGCCATGAAGATGTACGACTACGGGCACCTGTCCGCGATCGTCATCTGCATCATCGTGCTGGTCACGGCCATCGACCAGGCCAGCGCCGTCATCCGAAGGAAGATCACGTGACCCTCACCGACAGCCCCGCCGACACCGCCACCGTACGGCCCGCCCTCGCGCTCAGCGCGCCCGTCAACCTCCGCGACCTCGGCGGCATCCCGATCGCGGGCGGCTCGGTCCGGGAGGGCTTCGCGATCCGCGCGGACGACCTGTCCACGATCACCGCCGACGACGCGGTGCGGCTCGTCGACCGCGGCCTGCGCGCCGTCGTCGACCTGCGCTCCGCGGACGAGGTCGCCCTCACCGGTCGCGGCCCGCTCGGCGAGCAGCGCGCGGTGACCTACCACCACGTGCCGTTCATGGTGTCCATCGGCGAGGCCACCGCGGGCACCGCCGACGTCGACCCGGCCGAGATGCTCGACCAGAGCCGGTTCGGCCGCATGTACGTGCGGATGGTGGAGGGCGCCGCGCCGCAGATCGTCACGGCGCTGGCGATCGTCGCGCACTCCCCCGGAGCGGTGGCCTTCCACTGCGCGGCCGGTCAGGACCGCACCGGCGTGCTGGCCGCGTCGCTGCTGCTCGCGCTCGGCGCCGACGAGGACGACGTCGTCGCCGACTACGCCCGCACCGGCGACAGCTCCGCGGCGATCATGGCCCGGCTCGCGCCCGTCATGCAGCCGCTCATGGCCCGGTTCGGGTTCGACCTCGACGAGGCCGCGCGCGCCTCAGTCCGCACCGAGTTCTCCCCCGCACCGATGCGCGAGCTGATCGCCACGCTGGTCGAGCGGCACGGCGACCCGCTGGCCCCGCTGCGCGCGGCGGGCCTCACCGACGGGCTGATCGCCCGGCTGCGCGAGCGGGCGCTCGACGCCGCACCCGACGACGCCGCTGGCACCGCATGACCCTCGTCCCGACGGGACGCCCCGGGGTCGCGGCCGAGCGCCGCGGCCCCGAGCGTCGTCCCGGACCGCGCCGTCCGGGGCGACCCCGCGCGGCAGGGCACGACGAGCGGATCCTGGCCGCCGCCGTCGCCCTCCTGGAGCGGGGCGAGGAGGTGACGGTGAACCGGGTCGTCGCCGCGAGCGGCGTGAGCCGCGCCGCCATCTACCGGCGCTGGCCGAGCATGACCGACCTCGTCGCCGCCGCCCTCGACGTCGGGCGGGAGCCGTACGTCATCCCGCTCGACGGCGACCTGCTGGAGAACCTGCTCGACGCGCTCTCCCCCGGCGCGCAGCCCGCGGGCCGCGACTACCCCGAGGAGCGGTTCCGGCTGCGCGTCCGCCTCGCCATGACGGACCGCAAGCTCGCGCAGGCGTACTGGCGCTCCCACGTCGCCCGACGGCGGGGCGCCATGGTCGCGCTGCTCCGGGCCGGCGTCGCACGCGGCGAGCTGCGCCCCGACCTCGACGTCGACGCCTGCATCGACCTGATCAACGGCGTCTTCTACTACCAGCCGGTGGTGCGCGGGGCCGCGCTCGACGACCCCGACGTGCTCGCCCGCTGCCGCGAGGCGGTCCGCGTCGCCTGGCGCGGGATGAGCATCGACGCTCGCTGACTCACGCTCGGCGCGGCAGTTCGCGTCCGGCGCGGCAGTTCGAACTGCCGCCGTGAGCCGGAAGTGCCGCGCCGAGCGTCGTCCGGCGCCGCTCAGCGCGCGTGCTCGACGCAGCGCGTGGCGGCGGGCCGCGCCGCCAGCCGCGCGGCGGGGATGGGCCGTCCGCACACCTCGCAGACGCCGTACGTCCCGGCGGCGACGCGGTCGAGCGCGGCGAGGAGCTGGTCGCGCTCGCGCTCCGCCTCGGCGGCCAGCGCCGCCGCCTGCTGCCGCTCCCAGGCGAGCGTGGCGCCCTCGGGGTCGTGCTCGTCGTCGGAGTTGGAGTCCCGGGCCGACTCGACGATCCCCTCGACCGCGCGGTGCTGCGCCGCCAGCCGCTCCTCCACCTCCGCGAGTCGCGCCCGCAGGCGCTCCTCCGGGCGCACCCGATCGGTCATCCCGGCAGTCTCGCACCCGCACCCGAAATTCGTCCGGCCGTCACCGACGGGCATCCCGCCGGCCCCGGTCCGGCCATCCGCGCTGCCTAGCGTGCCCGCCATCCGTCCGTGAGACGCCACCATCAGACGCCAGGGGGATCACCATGACCGCACGACGCCGCACCCTGCTCGCCCCGCCCGGGACGCGCACCGTCTCCGCCACGCTCGCGTTCGCCGTCGCCGCCGGGGTGTCCGTCGCCTCGTTCGGCGCGACCGTCGTCGCACCGCCGGTCGCGACCGCCGCACCGCTGCCCGCCGCACACCTGTCGAGCGCGCCCGGCGACGTCGTCTACGCCCAGGACTTCGACGACGTCGCGGACGGCTCGCTGCCCGAGGGCTGGCGGGTCGGGGCGGGCGAGTGGGCCGTCCAGGACGGCCGGCTCGTGGGCGAGCCGGCGGCGATCGGGCGGGTCACGTTCGGCCCGCACCTGGAGAACTACCGGCTCGAGGCCACCGTGCGCTTCGACGCCGTGAACAACGCGGCGCGCTGGCTCGCGCCGATCCTCGACATCGACCCCGCCGGCGGCGTGCCGTGGTGGCAGGCCGCCATGCGCTCCACCACGACGGCGAGCAACGGCATCGAGCTCGCCGAGCGCACCTCGGGGAACGCGTGGAACGTGCCCGCCACGGCATCGGCCCCGTCGGACGCCGGCGTCGGCGAGGACGTGAAGATCGCCATCGAGGTGCAGGGCAACCACGCCACCTGGATCTACGACGGCCAGGAGGTGCTCGAGGGCCGCATCGGCCGCACCGACGACGGCGTGCTCGGCTTCGCCGCCGACGGCGCGCGCGTCAGCATCGACGACGTCGTCGTCACCGAGATCGCACCGAAGCCCGTGGTGAACGAGCCCGGCGACCTGCCCGTGACGGCCGCCCACCGCGGCTACTCGGCGGTGAACCCGGAGAACACGCTCGCCGCGTACGCCGCGGCGATGAAGGCGGGCGCCGAGTACGTCGAGATCGACGTGCACACCACGGCCGACGGCGTGCCCGTCGTCCTGCACGACCAGACGGTCGACCGCACCACGGACGGCACGGGCGACGTCGCGTTCCTGCAGTCGCCCTCCATCGGATCCCTCGACGCGGGCTCGTGGTTCAGCCCCGCGTTCGCCGGCGAGAAGGTGCCCACGTTCGCGCAGGTGCTCGACCTCATGGACACCGGCGGCTCCGACCTGCTGCTCGAGATCAAGGGGCCGGAGACCCGCGACGAGGTGGACCGGACGGTCGACCTGATCCTCGAGGCCGGCCTGGAGGACCGCGTGGTGCTGCAGTCGTTCGACGAGAAGGCGCTGGAGTACGCGTACGACCGCGCCCCGCAGATCCCGCTCGGCCTGCTGCGCGGCACCCTCGACGCCGACCCGGTCGCCACGGCGGAGCGCCTGCACGCCACGTACTACAACCCGTCCGGCGCGGCGCTGGCCACGCGGCCGTCCGTCGTCGAGGACCTCAACGCCGCCGGCGTCGGCGTCTTCGTGTGGACGGTCGACTCCGCCGCCGACTGGACCCGGTTCACCGACCTCGGCGTCGAGGGCATGATCACCAACCGGCCCGGCGCCTTCGTCGGCTGGAAGGCCGCGCAGGAGCAGGCCGACCCGGAGCCCGAGCCCGGCCCCGGCCTGCTCGCCCGCCTCGCCGCGCTCGACCTGTCCACCGGGCAGGCGCAGCAGCTGTTCTCCGCCCTCGCCCACGAGGACTGGGACCGGCTGGAGCGCGTCGTGACCAAGCACGTCGACGACGCCGAGCAGCGCGACGCCCTGCTCGCGGAGATCGCCGAGCTCCGCGGCTGACCACCCACCCTTCGAGCAAGCGGTCCGTACCGCCACACCTGGCCTTGGCGGTACGGATCCCGTACTCGAAGGGTGCTACGACGCGGTCGTCAGAGCGCGTGGTGCGTCCAGCGGCCCGCGACGAGCGTGCCGGCGACGGCGGTGCCGCGCAGCGCGTCGGCGAGCGCCACCGGGTCGTCGTGCAGCGCGGGGTCGTCGTGCAGCGCGGGGTCGTCGTGCGACGCCGTGCTCGACGCCGGCAGCGCGAGCGGGTCGACGTCGAGCACGGCCAGGTCGGCGGGGCCGCCGACGGCGAGGTCGAGCGGCCGGCCGTCGACGGACGCCTCGAGGGCGGAGCGGACGTCGATCCGCTGCTCGGGGTGCCAGGGCTCGCGCCCGTCCCGCGACCGGGTGACGGCGGAGGCGATCGCGACCCACGGGTCGAGCGGGGCGACGGGCGCGTCCGACCCGAGGGCCAGCGTCACGCCCGCCGCCCGCAGCTCCGCCAGCGGGAACGCCCGGCCGTCCCGGCCCGGCCACAGCTGCTCGGTGACGTCGCGGTCGTCCATCGCGTGCTCGGGCTGCACGCTCGCGGTGACGCCCAGCGCGGCGAACCGCGCGACGTCGTCGGGCCGCAGCAGCTGCGCGTGCTCGACCGAGCCGCGGGCGCCGGAGGCCTCGAACGCGTCGAGCGCGAGCGCGTTGGCGCGGTCGCCGATGGCGTGGATGGCGCACCGCAGGCCGGCGGCGTGCGCGCGGGCCATGAGCGGGACGAGGTGGTCCGTCGCGATGTTGAGGATGCCGTGCGCGTCGGGCCCGGCCACGCCGGCGTACTCCTCGAAGCAGAACGCCGTGAGCGTGTTGAGCGACCCGTCGCTGATGACCTTGAGCGGGCCCTGCGTCACCAGGTCTGACCCGTCCGGGGCCCCGAGCGGGTCGCCGTGCCGCAGCCCGGCGGCGAGCACGGCGTCCAGGTGCTGCTCCCATACCCCGGCCCGCACGCGCAGCCCGTCCCAGCCGCCGGCCACGCGCCGGCGCCAGGCGTCGAGGTTGTCGGCGACCTCGAGGTCGACGACGCCGACGACGCCGCGCGCGGCCGCGGCGCGGGCCGCGTCGGCCACCAGGGCGTCGGACACGGCGTCGTCCACGGTGACGATGCGCGGGCTGGCGGGCATCCACTCCTCCTCGCGCAGCAGCCCCGTGGGGTGCTCCGCGATGCCGAGGAAGCGCAGGCCCGCCGTCGACGCCCACGCGCTGTGCAGGTCGCCGGACAGCAGGACGACCGGCACGTCGCCGGCCACCGCGTCGAGCACCGCGGCGGTCGGGTCGTCCGGCCAGGTGGCCCACCGGAAGCCGTAGCCGACGAGCGGCGTGCCGCCGGGGGGCGGCGCGGCCCGGTCCAGGCGATCGCGCACCAGGGCGGCGGCGTGCGCGGCGCTCGTCGCCGCGGACACGTCGAGCCGCTGGCGCACCATCGCCCACTGCGTGAGGTGGGTGTGCGCGTCCCACAGCCCGGGGACCACCGTGCGGCCGTCGACGTCGACCTGCTCGGGGAGGGCGGAGACGGCCACCGTGGCCGGCACGCCCGCCGGGGTCACCGCGGCGACGCGGCCGCCGTCGAGGAGGACGTCGACGCGGTCGGGGCGGCCCGCGAGGCGGGCGTTCGTCAGGAGCAGCGCAGGCACGGGGCCACCGTAGACGGCGGGCGTCGCGACGCGCGCCGGTCAGGCGCCGCCGGCGGCGTGCACGCGCAGGGCCTCGACGACCAGCGCGTGGTCGTCGGCCTGCGCCAGACCGGACACGGTGACGACGCCGACGATCCCGACGCCCTCGACCCGCACCGGGACCGCGCCGCCGTGCGCCGCGAACTCCTGCAGCGGCAGCTGGTGCTTGGCGTTGAAGTCCTCGCCCCGCGCCCGGGCCCGCAGCCCCACCAGGAACGACGACGCGCCGAACCGCTCCACGACGCGCACCTTGCGCTGCACCCACGTGTCGTTGTCCGGGGTGGTGCCCTCGCGCGCCGCGTGGAACACCTGCTGCGGCCCCTTGCGCACGTCGACCGTCACGGCCAGGCCGCGGTCGACGGCCAGCTCGACGAGCAGGCAGCCGAGCTGCCACGCGTCGTCGTGCGTGAACCGGGAGAGCACGAGCTCGCGCTCCTGCTGCTCGACCTCGGCGACCAGGGCTGCGACGTCCTCCGTGTTCCCCATGGGCCCAGCGTCCCACGCCCGCCGCCGCGCGCGTGCCGACCGGTCCGCGGCGCGTCCGCCGGGCGGACCGCGGCCGGGTCGGTACCGTGCCCGCGTGACCCGACTGGTGCTCGTCCACGGCCGTGACCTCGACGGACGCGACCGGGAGGCGCTCGAGTCGCAGTGGCTCGGCGCGCTCGGGGCGGGCCTCGCCGCGGCGGGGTCCGCGCTGCGGCCCACGGACGACGACGCGTCGTTCGTCTACTACGGCGACACGCTCGAGCGCCTCGTCGACGGCGGCGCGGCGCCCCCCGTGACGGTGCACGCGTTGGCCTCCGACCCGGCCGCGCTCCCCCGGCTCGTCGGCGCGCTGCCGGACGGCGAGCTGCGGTTCGTGCTCGACGTCGTGCGCGAGGTCCTCGCGACGGCCGGGCACCGGCCCGGGGTCGCGCCGCCCGCCGCCGCGGAGAGCGTCGTCGCCGAAGGGGTGGTCGGCGACGCGCTGGTCGAGGCCCTCGTCGGCGCGCTGGCGCTCGTGGACCGGTACGTGCCCGGCGTCAGCGCCGCCGTGCTGCTCACGCTCACGCGGGACGTGTACGCCTACCTGCACGACGACGCCGTCCGGCGGGTGATCGACGCGGGCCTCGCCGACGCCCTGACCGGCGCGACGTCCGGCGAGCCCGCCGTCGTCGTGGCGCACTCACTCGGCAGCGTGGTGGCGTACTCGGTGCTCGCGGGGCGCGCCTCGGGGCCAGAGGTGCCGCTGCTGCTCACGCCCGGCTCGCCGCTGGGCATCCGGGCGGTCCGGGAGGTGCTGGCGGCCCGCGCGCCGCTGGTGTTCCCGGCCGGCGTCGGCCGCTGGGTGAGCCCCCGCGACCCGCGTGACCTGCTCGCGCTGCACGACCTCACGCCCGACGTCTTCCCGCTGCCGGCCGGGTCGCCGGGGATCGAGGCGCGGCGCGTGACCAACCGTGCCCCGGGCTTCCATGCGGCGGCGTACCCGCTCGACGACGGTGCCTGGGCGGGCTATCTGGCGCTGCCGGAGGTCGCCGGGCCGGTCGGCGAGGCGCTGACGTAGCGCTCGCTCGCCGTCCCCGCGGGGGACGAGGAGGAACCGCTACGTCGCGGCGCCCCGCCAGCCCGGGAGCACCCGCTCCAGCGCGTCGACGAGCTCGATCGAGCTGCCGTCCTTGCCGCCGGCCCCCAGGATCATCGGCGGGCGCTGCGGCTCGACACGTGCCCCGCGCACCCGGTCGACCAGGGTCAGCGGGGCGGTGAGGACGTAGAACGTGCCGTCGGCCGTGACGGCGGCCGTGCGGTCGTGCCGCAGGTACCAGCCGCGCAGCGACGTGCGCGCGGTGCCGCGACCGCCGTACCCCTTGACCTGCAGCGGCTCGGGCTCCAGCCCGGCGTCCGCCGCGGCCCGGACGAAGTCGCGCAGCAGCGCCTCCGCCTCCGTGTGCTCGGCGTCCTGCCGCGCGCGCAGCCGTTCTGCCTGCACGCGTGCCGCCTCCGTGCGCTGCGCCGCCCAGTCGTCGCTCACCGGGGCATCCTCCCACCCGCCAAGTTGTCAGAGCCACGGGGGGATATGGGCCCACCTGGCTCTGACAGCTTGCGCAGCCCCCGACTTGTCAGAGCCACGTAGGTATATGCACCGACGTGGCTCTGACAGCTCGGGGCAGGGGCGGGTCAGAGCTCGCGCTCCGCGTAGGCGACGAGGGCGTCGCGCACGAACGTCGCGCCCTCCGTGCCGCCGTAGTTCTTCGCGAACCGCGGGTCGGCCACGTACATCTCCGCCAGGCCCACGACGTACTCCTTCGTCGGCCGCCCCCGGTCGGACCCCGGCGTGCCGGGGATGCCGCCGAGCCACGCGGCGTGCCGGGCGGCGAGGGCCTGCGCCTCGTCGGACGTCGGGTCGACGCCGCGGCGCGCGGCCTCGCCCCACGCCTCGGCGAGCTCCTTCGTGCGCGCCTGCCACTCCTTCTGCTTCTCGGCCCCGAGCCCGCGCCACCACGCGTCGCTCTTCGCGTACGCGTCGGCGCCCCAGCGCTCGGTCACCTCCTCCTCGTGCTGTGTGTGGTCGAAGCCGTCGAGCATGTCCTCGGCCATGAGCTGTTCTCCCTTCTCGATCGCGGTCACGGTCCGCTCCACCGACGCGATCTGCCTCGCGAGCCGGTCCTGCTCGTCCCGCAGCTGGTCGAGGTGCCGGCGCAGCGCGCCGGCCTCGTCCGCCTGCTCGTCGAGCACCCGGCCGACGTCGGTCAGCGGCAGCCCCAGGTCACGCAGCAGCAGGATGCGCTGCAGGCGCCGGACCGCCGCGTCGTCGTAGTGCCGCAGCCCGCCGGGACCGGTGCCCGACGGCGGCAGCAGACCGATCTGGTCGTAGTGCCGCAGGGTGCGGCTGCTGACCCCGGCGAGCCGGGCGACGTCCTGGATGGAACGGGTCATGTCACCGACGGTAAAGGTTGACGCCACGTCAACCGCAAGGGCGGCGGATGAGGACCTTCTCCTCTGCATCTCATGCGGGGGCCACCGACCGCCCGGAGGATCGTCGACATGAGCAACCGCACCGCACGCCGCCTCGCCGTCCCCGCCGCCCTCGCCGTGACGCTCGGTCTCACCCTCACCGCCTGCGCCGACGGCTCCGACGACGGCGGGGCGCCCGCCGGGGAGACCGCGACGCCCGCCGGCGACGACACCGCGACGGGCACAGGGACGGACGACGCAGCAGACGACGCTACCGAGGGCGCCTCGTCGCCGAGCGCGTCCGCGCCGCCGGAGCACCGCACGGCCGCCGGGCTGCTGGCCATCGCCACCGCCGAGAAGAAGGCGGGCGGCACCGCCTTCGCCATCGACGACCCGGACCGTGACAACACCTGGGAGGTCGACGTCGCGACGGGCACGATCAGCGTCGAGGTCGAGGTCAGCGCGGACGGCACCGAGGTGGTCGGCACGCAGGACGACGACCTGGACGCCGACGACCGCCGCGCGCTGGACGCCGCGACGTTCTCGATCACCCAGGCGATCGAGCGGACGGTCGCGAAGGCCGGCGGCGAGCTCGACGACGCCGAGCTGGACGACGACGGCCGGTACCACTGGTCGGTCACGGTGCTGGTGGACGGCGTCGAGACGGACTACCGCGTCGGCGCCCAGGACGGGAAGGTCGTCCAGGAGCGCGACGACGACTGACGCGCGGCCGGCCCCAGCCGGCGTCGGCCGACGTCGCCCGGGGCACGCTCAATCACCTCCCCATCACCCCCTCGGCCCGTTGACCGGCCCGTGACTCCGGTGGGTCACTGGAAGCATGGCCCGCTCGGTCGACACCGACTACCTGGTCGTCGGCGCCGGGGCGGCCGGGATGGCGTTCGTCGACGCGCTCGTCGACCACGACCCGACCGCGCGCGCGACGCTCGTCGACCGGCGCACGGCCCCGGGCGGGCACTGGCTGGACGCCTACCCGTTCGTGCGCCTCCACCAGGCGTCGCAGCTCTACGGGGTCGCGTCCACCCGCCTCGGCTCGGGACGCATCCAGGGGTCGAGCCCGGAGCGGGGGTTGCACGAGCGCGCCACCGGCACCGAGATCACCGCGTACTACGCCGGCGTGCTCACCGACCGGCTGCTGCCGACCGGGCGGGTCGAGCTGCTCGGCGGTGTCGAGTACCGCGACGGCCTGCTCGTCGACCTGGCGTCGGGGGACGTCGTCGAGCCGCGGGTCCGACGGCGCGTGGTCGACGCCCGCTACCTCGCCCCGTCGATCCCGGCCGTGGGCCCGCCGCCGTTCGACGTCGACGACGGCGCCCGTGTCGTCCCCGCGGGCGGGCTGCCGGACGTCGGGGAGGCCGCCGCGTACGTCGTCGTCGGGTCGGGGAAGACGGCGACCGACGCGGTGGTGTGGCTGCTCGGGCGCGGCGTCGACCCCGACGCGATCCACTGGGTGCGTCCGCGGGACCCGTGGATGCTCGACCGGGCGGTGATCCAGCCTGACCCGGCGATCTTCCTGGGCATGGCGGGCACTCTCATGGCCACGGCCTGCGACGCCTCGTCGCCGGACGACCTCTTCCTGCGCCTCGAGGACGCCGGCGTCATGACGCGCATCGACCCGGCGGTGATGCCGACCATGGCCCGCACGCCGACGCTCGGCCGGTGGGAGCTCGAGCTGCTGCGGTCGGTGACCCGTGTGGTCCGCGCGGGCCACCTGCGGCGGGTCGAGCCCGGGCGGCTGGTGCTCGACGACGCGGAGGTCGCGGTGCCGCACGGCGCTGTCGTCGTGCACTGCGCGGCGTACGGACTGCGCATGCGCCCTGCGCTGCCGATCTGGGGCGAGCGGATCACGCTCCAGCTGGTGCGGGCGGGGTTCCCGGCGTTCTGCGCGGCGCTGGTCGGCTACGTGGAGGGCACCCGTCACGACCGGCCCGACGCCGAGAAGAACGCCCTGTGCCTGCCGACGCCCTTCTGGAGCACGCCCACCGACTGGGCGGCCATGCAGGGCCGCGGCGCACAGGCCGCCGCGACGTTCATGGCAGACCCGGACGTCGCCGCCTGGGCCCGCGCCGTGCTGCTCAACCCCGCCCGGGTGCCGCCCGAGGAGGCCGCCCGCCCCGAGGTGCGCGCCGCCGTCGAGCGGTACCTCGAGTACGCCCCCGCGGGCATCGCCGGGCTGGGACGGATCGGCCGCGACGCCGGGGTGCGGGTCTGACGGCGCCCGCCCTCAGCCGGCGAGCACCTCGCGGAGGCGGGCCGCGAAGGCCGCCGGGTCGTTGTCCGGGGACCACTCGTTGGACGCGAAGCCACCGTGGTCGCCGGGGAAGACGACGGGCTCGACGCCGAGCGCCGCGGCCAGCGCCTCTCCCCCGCGGCGCGGCATCGTGCCGGGCCCCTGCTCGCCGACGGCGGGCAGCAGCCGCACGCCGGTGCGGCGCAACGCGTCGAGGTCGGGCTCGAACCAGGGCAGCGCACGCATGTTGCCGTCGAGCAGCAGGTCGCCGCGGGACCCGTCGTCCTCGGTGGGCAGGCCGAACATCGCCGGATCGGGCGCGGGCAGCGCCAGGTAGTCCTCGGTGAGCGGCGCGTCCTGCATCGAGACCTGGATGAACTTCGCCATCGCGGGGCCGAAGCCGTCGCGCTGGTACGTCTCGACGATGTCGGCGGTGACCTTCCGCTGGACGTCACGGTCCTCCAGCAGGGCCCACAGCGGAGGCTCGTGCGCCACGACGGTGCCCAGCTCGTCAGGGTGCGCCACGACCCACGGGAGCACGTTGACGGCGCCGCCGCTGGAGGCGAACACGTCGACGGGCCGGTCCCCGATCAGCGGCCGGGCGGCGGCCACCACGCGATGGAAGTCGTCGGCGTGGAGCTCCACCGAGACCTCGCCGTCGGGTGCGAGCGTGCTGCGCTCGGCCCCGCGCGGGTCGAACGTGATCACGGCGCGGTCGTCGAGGTGCCCGAGCAGCTGCGTGAAACCGGACGCCGCCATCGGCGAGCCGAGGACGAACAGCGGTGGCGCGTCGCTCGTGCCGGCCGGCAGCCGGACGTCGTAGGTGAGGACGGCGCCGGGCACGTCCACGGTGAAGGTCTGCTGGGCGCTCATGGGCCTGCCTCCGTCGGCATCGAGGGATGCGGCGATCGTGCCGCACCCCTCTGACACGCGCGCGGCAGGGAACTCATCGGTCCCTGTCAGCGACCCGCGTCGTCTGCCCTGCTCATCGCGCGGGACAGGTCGGCGGCGCGAGACGCCGGGGCCTGGAGGCTGCCCCCAGGATCGCGTCGTCCACAGGTGCGCGACCGGTGGCTCCCCGCGGCAGCGCCGCGCTGCAGGCTCGGTCCCGGACGCCCGTCCCGCACCGAGGAGCCCGAGGAGCCCGAATGCCCGTCGCGACCACACCACCGCCCCCGCTGCCGGCACCCCGGTCTGCGAGGTTCGTCCCGCCCGAGCTCGTCGACCTGCAGTCCGCCTGGAGGCGCGAGCGCGAGCTCGCGTCCCGCGAGGACCACGCGCACCACGGCACCCTGGGCGGGTCGTGTCCGGACCGCCACGGCTGGTTGCTCGACGACGGGCTCGACGTGCTGCTCGAGCCCGTGCTCACCGGCTCGACCACCCCGGGGTTCTACCCCTTCGTCGCGCTCGACGAGCGCACCGCCGCCGGGCTGCTCGAGCGGCTCGGTGAGCACGAGCTCGCGACCCAGCGGCAGAACCTCGGCCCCACGCTCGGCGCCGTGCTGCGGGCCGTCGTGCGGCACCCCGACCGCATCCGCGCGCAGGGGTACGTCGTCGGGCCGCTGCGCTGCGACGAGCGGATCACCGCGACCGGGGTGCTGTTCCGGCCCGACGGGGACCTGCTCGGGCCTGGGCGCGGGCCGGACCACCGGTCCGCGGAGGTCGTGGGAGCCCTCACCGGGCTCGGCATCGACGACATGCGGGCGGCCCCGGACGAGGTCGTGCCGTGGCGCGGACCCCGACCTGACCGCGGCGGGGCCACGCGGACGGAGGAGCCGTGGTTCCGCGCCTGGTGGGACTGAGGCCGCCGGGGATTCGCACGGCGGCGCCGAGCGCCTGCCGGTGCGCCCTGGCCCGCCAGGGCGGCCCTGTGGATAACTTCGGTCTCCTTGTGCCCGTCGTCATTAGCGTCGTCCCCGCGCCCCGGCGCAGGAACCGACGACCCGACGACGGACAGGGACGGGATGACCCAGCTCGACCTCGACACCACGACCCTCGCCACGGCAGCAGCCGACCTGAGCGGTGCCACGTCATCGCTCGCCGAGGTGTCCAGCGGCCTGCTGACCACGGCGGCGGCGCCCGACGCGAGCGGCGATGCCGGCCTGTCGGCCGCCCTGCAGGGCCTGGCCACGGCGTGGCGCGCCGCCCACGAGGCCCTCGTGGGCGAGCTGGGGTCGCTGGGCGCGGGTCTCTCTCGCGCGGCCGAGGTCTTCGAGGGGGCGGAACGCGGGACGGCGCAGCACCTGGCCGCGCTGCTCGGCGGGTCCCGCCATGGGGACCACGCATGACGCCCGGCGGGCGGCCGGCACCGCCCGGCGGTGAGCTCGCGCCCCTGCCCGCCAGCCCATCCGCCCTGGTCGACGTCGCGGAGGCCGCGTCGCGCACCGCGGAACGGCTCGCTGACGCACGCACCCGGCTGCTGCGGGTGCGCGCCTCGCTCGACGTGCAGCGCAGCACGGCCGTCGAACGGGCGAGCGAGCGGGTCACCACGGCGGCCGACGACGCCCGGGCGAGCGGGGGCATGCTCGAGGCGGCGGCCTCCACGCTGCGCCGCCATGCCGTCGTGCTGCACGACGCCCATGCGTCGGCGCAGCGGGCGATCGCCGAGCGCGCGGAGGCTCTCGGCAGGGAGGCGCGGTGGCAGGCCGAGGCGGACGAGGCGCGTCGTTCCACGTGGAACATCGTCGCCGCCGGCGCCCCGGGGGCCCTCGACCCCGACGCCGGGTGGTCCGGGTCCACGGCACCGGGCACGGGCTGGTCGGACGGCGAGTGGTCGGACGGCAAGTGGTCGGACGGCAAGTGGTCGGACGGCGGCCCGGCGCACGCCCACCTGCGGCTCGGCATCGCGCTGCGGGAGCTCGCGGCGGCGCGCGCGGACGCCGCGGCGGCGGAGTCCCGCTGGCGCGCCGCCCGGGACACGAAGGACGAGGCATCGCGCCAGGCTGCCACCGCACTGTCCGCGCTCGCCGACGTCCGTGCGGTCCGGGCGATCATCACGGCCGGCGCCGACCCGGCGCGTCTCCAGGCCTCCGGTGCGGCCGCGCGCGCTGCGGTCGCGCTGCTGCCGCGCGCCGCGACGGGGGCGCCCTCCGCACGGCACGCGGTGCGGGAGGATCTCCGGCACGTCCTGACCGCGCACGCCGACGATCCCGCCTTCTGGGCGGTCTTCTGGGACTCGGCCAGCCCTGCCCGGCTCTACGACGCGCTCGCCGTCCGGCCACCGGGACAGGTCAGCCCGGTCACCGGGTGGCTCGGCGACGTGCTGGATCCGGGCATCGACGACGGGCTGGCGCGGGTGCTCGGCGAAGGAGTCCACCTGTGGGCGCAGACGGCGTCACCCCAGGAGCAGCACGACCTGGGACGGCGGATCGTGGGAGACGTCGCGGCCGGCGCGGCCTCGCCGTTCACCCCGCCTGGCGAGGCGAAGATCGCCGCCGCGCTGCTCCCGGCGACGCTGCCGGCGGCCGTGCACGCCGGGGCCGACGAGGCGTTGGCCGACTGGTGGACGGAACGCTCCGTGGCCGACACGTCGTTCACCTTCCTGACGCCGGTGGTCGTCGCCGTCGCCGGCGGGCTCGCCGCACACCCGAGGCTGGCGTTCGACCGGCTCGCGCCCGCCGACCAGCACCGCACCGCGGCGGCGGCCTCGCGCTGGCTCGGCAGCGCGCCCCACGCCGGGTGGCCCGACGGGGGCCGCGCCGTCGCACGCGCCTTCGGTGCCGCCGTCGACGTCGGGTCGACGTCCGCCGACCGCGGCGACCAGGCACGTGCGGCGCTCCTCGTCTCGCACGCGACGGAGGCGTTGCCGGACGGCCTGCTCCTGGCCCCAGGGCTGGCCGACGAGGCAGCACGGTCCGTCGCCCTCGCCTACGAGCCCTATGTCCCGGCCATGGGCGACGCCTCCCGGGTCCAGGGCGTGACGACCAGCTGCACGGGCGCCGAACCACCCCCTGACCCGGGCCTCGACCTCGACGCCGAGGCGGCACCGGGCTTCGACGAGCTGTTCCCCCTCGTGGTCCAGCCCCAGCTCGACGCGTTCGCCCTGCGCGACGTCATCGGGGCGACGTCCCGCACCCCCGAGGCCGCGGCCGCCTGGCTGGGCGTGACGGACCGCTACGCGGCGACCACGCTCGAGCACGCCACGTCGGACGTCGTGGACGCGGACGTGAGCACGGGCGCACCGCTCGTCAGGGCCGCTCTGAGCGACATCGGCGCGGTCGCCGGCGGGATGCAGGCCGAGACCATCGAGGCGGCCAAGGCCGAGGTGGTGACCCGCGAGACCTACGTCGAGCTGGCGGGGGCCGGCGTCGGCTATCTCAAGTTCGGGAGCAAGGCCGTGACCGAGGCCGTGTCGCTCGCGAGCGGGCCGGCGCTGTCGTTCCTCGACCCCGAAGCCCCTCTCCACGAGGCGCGCGAGACGGTCCGGGCGGACGAGGACGCGTTGGTCGACCGGTACGCGCCCGTCATGTACGAGGCCCTGGTCGAGAACGAGCGCGATCCGGGTCGCTCCGCAGGCGAGCTCGAGCGGCTCGTCGGTGAGCTCGACCCGTCCGAGAACGGTTCCGACCCGGCGGCGACGTTCGACCAGACGTTCGACAACCAGTCCGATCCCGAGGAGCCATGTTCATGAGCACCGCGATGCGGCGCGTCTTCGCCAACCCGAGCGTGACCCCGCTCCTGGTCCTCACCCTCGTCGTGACGGGCCTGTTCCTCTGGCACCACCTCGGCAGGGACGCCTGGCGGGACTGGCAGCGGGACCGTGCGATCGCCGAGGCCGCCCACTGGAGCCCGGAACCGTGGGGGCTCACCGCGGACGAGTTCCCCGGCCACGACGCCGCCGCACTGCCCGTGGACACCTCGCGGATGACGACGATGCGGCAGCCGGGGTGGAGCGTCTCGGCGGTCATGTACGACCCGCTCGGGCCGTTGTTCGCCGGCGACTTCGCGGGCATCCAGTTCACGACCACGAGCGACGGGGTGCTCCCCTGGAGGTACCGCGCGGACGGGCCCTACCCGCGGGACGCCACCTCCGGCGTCGACGTGGACGGTGTCCAGGTGATCACGTTCGTCACCGTCTCTCCGTACGGCCCCTACACGTCCACGGACCAGGGCGCCAAGGTGTGGCGGCTGCAGTACGAGGCGGAGGTCGCCGCCGACCACGGGCTCGACGACCACTCGCCGGTCTGGACCGCGGACGGAACGGTGCGGTCCGTCGAGTACGTCGGCCGGCGGCTCACCCGCGACGAGCGGTACAGCCTCGAGCTCGACGACCTCGGGCCGTTCGGCCTCACCACCCACCAGCGCGGCACGGACGGCAAGGAGTTCCGCACCACGTCGCTCGCCACGGTCGCCGAGGGCGCCTTCGTCGCGGTCGGCGTCCTCGTCCCCGAGGGCGTCCGTCTCCCCGCCGACCTGGAGCCGGCGGCGCTGCTGGAGCGGCTGGCGGACGAGGTGCGCGCGGACCCGCCGTCGTTCCCCGCCACGGACGGGACGACCTCGGACGGGACGACCTCGGGCAGGGCGACCTCGGTCGCTCAGGCCGAGTCGCGCACGACGAGGGAGGTGGGCAGCGTGATGGCGGCGGGCTCCTGACCGTCGACGACCTCCAGCAGCAGCCGCACCATCTCGGCGCTGATGCGCTCGTACGGCTGCCGCATCGTGGTCAGCGGCGGGTGCAGCTGCGCGGCGACGCCGGAGTCGTCGAACCCGCCGACGGCGACGTCGCCGGGCACGCTGCGACCCGCGGCCTGCAGCGCGACCAGGGCGCCGGCGGCCATGAGGTCGGAGTGCACGAACACGGCGTCGACGTCCGGCCGCCGCTCGAGCAGCTCGGTCATGGCGAGGCGCCCGCTCTCGCGGGAGTAGTCGCCGTGCACGACCAGCCCCGGGTCGTAGGCGTCGCCCAGCACCTCGCGGTACCCCTCCAGGCGCAGCACCCCGCCCGGGGTGTCCATCGGGCCGGTGATGGTGGCGATGCGCCGCCGGCCGGTGTCCCACAGGTGCTGCGTCATCGCGCGACCGCCGGACCGGTCGTCGGCCGCGACATACCCGACCTTGCCCTCGTACCCGAGCGGGACGCCGCACGCGACGGTGGGGATCTCGTGGCGCAGCAGCTCCCCCATCATCGGGTTGCCGCGGTGGGAGCTGATCAGCAGCACCCCGTCCACGTGCCCGGCCTCCAGGTATTGCGCCACCCGGCGCCGCTCCTGGTCCGTGCCCGCGACGAGCAGCACCATCGGCATCTCCCGCTCGGCGGCGGCATGCGTGGCACCGCGCAGCAGCAGGGAGAAGTTGGGGTCCTCGAACAGCAGGTGCTGCTCCTCCGTGAGGAGGAACGCGACCGAGTTGGCGCGCCCCGTCACCAGGGAACGGGCGTGCGGGTTCGCGCGGTACCCCGTGGTGCGGATGGCCGCCTCCACCGCGGTCCGCGCGTCCGGCGACACCCAGTGCCCGCCGTTGATGACCCGCGACACGGTGCCCCGCGACACCCCCGCGACCGCCGCGACGTCGCGGATCGTGGGGCGCTTCGCCCGGCCGTCGTCGGCCCCGTGCCCACCCGTTCCCTCCACGCCCGCGAGTCTAGGGACACCGGCGGCCCCGACCTGCCCGGCACGAGGACGGTTCACGACTTCACCGCGCCGGCGGCGAGGTCCACCTGCCAGAACCGCTGCAGCGCGAAGAACAGCGCCACGAGCGGCACGATCGACAGCAGCGCGCCGGTGATCACGAGCGTGTACATGGCGGGCTGACTGGCGCCCTGGTTGAGCAGGCCCGACAGCCCCACGGTGATCGGGAACAGCCTGTCGTCGCCGAGCATGATGTACGGCAGCATGAAGTTGTTCCAGATCGCGACGAACTGGAACAGGAACACGGTCACGAGGCCGGGCACGAGCATGGGCACGGCGACCTGGAAGAACGTGCGGGTCTCGCTCGCGCCGTCGGTCCGGGCCGCCTCGACCACCTCGTCGGGCACGGCCGCGGCCGCGTAGATGCGGGCCAGGTAGATGCCGTACGGGCTGATGATGCTGGGCAGCAGCACCGACCAGTACGTGTTGGTGAGGTCGAGCTCGGCCAGCAGCAGGTACTGCGGGATCGCGAGGACGATGGCGGGCACGAGCACGCCCGCGAGCAGCACGTTGAACACCGCGTTCTTGCCGGCGAACGTGTACTTCGCCAGGCCGTACCCGGCCATCGCGGACACGAGCGTCGACAGGATCGCGCCGACGCCGGCGTACAGGGCGGTGTTGAGCATCCAGCGCCAGAACAGCCCGTCGCGGTACGCGGAGAGCTCGGCCACGTTGTCGGCCAGGTGGGTGGACGGCGCGAACGTGAAGCTGGAGAACAGCTCGGACCCGGACTTCGTCGAGGCCACCACCACCCACACCACGGGCAGCAGGCAGTACAGGGCCCCCAGCAGGAGGATCGTGGTCGCCACGGCGGACGGCCGGTCGCCGGCGCCGCGCCAGTGCCGGCGGCCGTTGGCGGCCGGACGGCGGACGTCGGAGCGGGCCGGGGCGTCGGCGGGCGGTGGGCTGGTCAGCGTCGTCATGGTCACTTCTCCTGGCCGAAGGCGCGGCCCTGCACGAGGCGCAGGAAGCCGAACGAGAGCACGAACGTCGCCGCGGCGATGATCACCGAGGTCGCGGCGGCCGAGTACAGGTCGCCGCGCGTGAACGCGTCGCGGTACACCTTCATCAGCGGGGTCCAGGTGGTCGAGATCGCGTTGCTCAGCGGACGCAGCGTGGTGGGCTCGGCGAACACCTGGAGCGTCGCGATCATCGAGAAGACGGCGGTCATGATGATCGACGGCGTGACGATCGGGATCTTGATCCGCAGGGCCACCGCCACCTGCGAGGCGCCGTCGAGCTCCGCCGCCTCGTACAGCTCCGACGGCACCGCCTTGAGCGCCGTGTAGATGACGATCATGTTGAACCCCGTGCCGCCCCAGACGGCGATGTTCGCGACGGCGAACATCACGAGGTCGCCCTCGAACAGCGACGGCACGTCCCAGCCGAACCGCTCGAACAGGTCGTAGAACGGGCTGACGCCGGGCAGGTAGAGGAAGCCCCACAGCAGCGACGAGATCACGGCCGGCACCGCGTAGGGCAGGAAGATCGCCGTGCGCGAGAACGTGCGCGTCCGCGCCCGCCGCGAGTCGAGCAGCAGCGCGAACAGCAGCGCCAGGCCGAGCATCGTCGGCACGACGATCAGCCCGTACAGCGCCACGCGCCCCACGGACGCGAGGAACTCCGGGTCCCCGAGGGCGGCCGCGTAGTTGGACAGCCCGGCCCACACCTCCGTGCGCGAGCCGGAGCCGAGACCCAGCCCGCTCACCTTCTCCGTGCGGAACGACAGGTAGACCGCGTACGCGATCGGGAGCGCCAGGAAGAGGACGAACAGCACGATCGCCGGCGCGAGGAACCCCCACGGGGCGAGCCGGCGCCGGCCGGACGTGCTGGGCCCGGTCGCGCGGACCGGCGGCGCGGCGGTGGTCGTGGTCATCTCAGGCTTCCCTCTCGGATCTGCGCGGACCGTGCTCGACGGCGATCGCGGTCGACGTGGGTCGGGCCGCCCGGGGGGATCTCCCGGCCCCGGGCGGCCCGCGTCGTCACTCGCTGACGTTGAAGCCCTGGTTCTTCAGGTCGTCGAGCGTGATCTGCTGCATGGCACCGACGGCGTCGACGAACGCGCTCGCCGTCTTGGCCTTGGTGGCCTTGGCGAACTCGTCGTTGTACGCCGAGTAGGCGACGTTGATGTTCGGGCCGTAGGTGAACGGCTGCACCGTCTGCGCCGTCTGCGCCGCGACCTCGTAGAAGTCGGGCTGGTTGGAGAAGAACTCCGGCGGGTCGCTCAGCGCCTCCGTGCTCGCGGGGACGTCGGCCGGGTAGATGCCGGCCTCGTCCACGAGCGCCTGCACGGCCTCCGGGTCCGTGTTCAGCCAGGTGACGAACTCGGCGGCCTGCTCCGGGTGCTCCGACTGCGAGGTCACCGCGGTGGCCGAGCCGCCCCACGCGCCGGTGGCGGGCGCGTCGGCGTCCCACTGCGGCATCGGCGCCATCTCCCACTTCCCGGCCGTGTCGGCGGCGTTGCCCGACAGGACGCCGGGCGCCCAGATCGCCGACAGCCAGCCCACCTGGGTGCCGTCGTTCAGGCCGGCGTTCCACTCGGGCGTGTACATCGGCCTGTTGTCGATGACGCCCTCCTCCACGAGGCCGCCCCAGTACTCGGCGACCTTCGTCGTGGCGTCGGAGTCGATGTCCACCGACCACGCGTCGCCGTCGATCCCGTACCAGGACGCGCCGGCCTGCTGCGTGATGCCGGCGAACCAGCCCGCGTCGTTGGCCGAGAACGTGCCGAGGTACGCCTTCGGGTCGGCCTCGTGCACCTTCCGCGCCGCGTCCGCGTACTCGTCCCAGGTGGTGGGGACGTCGATGCCGAGCTTCTCGAAGATGTCGGCCCGGTAGTAGAACTGCATCGGCCCGGAGTCCTGCGGCACCGCGTAGACGGCGTCCGACCCGAGGGTGACGGCGTCCCACACGCCGTCGGCGAAGTGCCCGGGGACGTCGTCGCCCAGCGAGCCCGAGAGGTCCGCGAGCGCGTCCGAGGACACGAGCTGGGGGATCTTCTGGTACTCGGCCTGCATGATGTCCGGCGCGCCCGAGCCCGCCTTGATCGCGGTGAGCAGCTTGGTGACGGCGGGGTCGCCGCCGTCCTGCTTGTTCACCGTGACCGTGATGTCGGGGTGCTCGGAGTTCCAGAGGTCGACGACCTTCTCCATGTTGGGCGTCCACGTCCAGAAGGTGAGCTCGACGGGGCCCGCGGCAGACCCGCCGTCGTCCGAGCCGGCGTCGTCGCCACCGCCGGAGCAGGCGGACGCGAGCAGCGCGGTGGCGGCGGCGAGGGCCGCGATCCGGGTGCCTGTGGTCAGGCGCATGACTCCTCCTCGTCAAGGACCATCGCACCGCCGCGTCAGGCAGGGAGCGCTGGGCGACTCACGACAGTGTGGCTGTGCACGGTCACAGTAGCGACACGCATCCCGGGATTGTCAACTTCCCGTTTCGTGGTGTTACCTAGTCGTTGCCGGTCACGACGACTGTGACCGAGCACAGCACGCCGAGCACAGCACCGACGCGAGGAGCCTCTTCCATGCCCGACGCCACGCCCCTCGACCTCCCCGACGGCGTCCCCGCCGGGACCGCGTCCTCCCGGCCCGGCCCGGACTTCGACGGCTGGCTGCCCGGCATCGACGAGATCTCCTACGGGGGCGACTACAACCCCGAGCAGTGGCCGGAGGAGGTGTGGGCGCAGGACGTCGCGCTCATGCAGGAGGCCGGCGTCAACCTCGTGAGCGTCGGGATCTGGAGCTGGGCGCTGCTCGAGCCGCGCGAGGGCGAGTACGACTTCGCCTGGCTCGACCGGCTGCTCGACCTGCTGCACGCGGGCGGCATCCGCGTCGACCTCGGCACGCCCACCGCGTCGCCGCCGGCGTGGTTCTTCCGCACCTACCCGGACTCGCGGGTCGTGACGCGCGAGGGCACCGTGCTGGAGTTCGGCTCCCGCGGCGCCGCCGCGCCGTCGTCGCCCGCCTACCGTCGCGCCGCCACCCGCATCGCCGGCGCGCTGGCGGAGCGCTACGGCTCGCACCCCGCCGTCGTGCTGTGGCACGTGCACAACGAGTACGGCGCCCCCGTCTCCGACGACTACTCCGACCACGCGCAGCGCGCCTGGCGCCTGTGGCTGCGCGCCCGGTACGGCACGCTCGACGCCCTCAACGCCGCGTGGGGCACCCGCTTCTGGGGCCAGGTGTACGGCGAGTGGGAGCACGTCGTCGCGCCGTCGGCCACCCCCACCGTGGCCAACCCGGCCATGCGCCTCGACTACGCGCGGTTCACCGACGCGATGCTGCGCGAATGCTTCGTGGCCGAGCGCGACGCGATCCGCGCGCACTCCGCCGTGCCGATCACCACGAACTTCATGGCGACGGCGTGCCCGTCGACCGACCTGTGGGCCTGGGGTCGCGAGGTCGACGTCGTCTCCGACGACCACTACCTCACCGCCGCCGACCCGCGGGGCCACGTCGGGCTGGCGATGGCCGCCGACCTCACGCGCTCGGTCGCGGGCGGCAAGCCCTGGCTGCTCCTGGAGCACTCCAGCTCGGCCGTGAACTGGCAGCCGCGCAACGTGGCCAAGCGGCCGGGCGAGGAGCGCCGCAATGCCCTGTCCCACCTGGGCCGCGGCGCGGACGGGATCCTCTTCTTCCAGTGGCGGGCCTCGCGCAGCGGCGCCGAGAAGTTCCACTCCGCGATGCTCCCCCACGCCGGGACGGGCAGCCGGGTCTTCCGCGAGGTGTGCGCGCTCGGCGCCGAGCTCGGCCGCCTCGCCGAGGTGCGCGGGTCTCGCGTGCGCGCCGACGTCGCGCTGTTGTGGGACTACGAGTCGCACTGGGCGCAGGACCTCGAGTGGCGGCCCAGCGTCGACGCGTCGCACCGCGAGCGCACCGAGGCGTTCTACGACCGGCTGTGGCGCGACGGGCTCACCGTCGACATGGCCCACCCCGAGCAGGACCTGTCCGGCTACCGCCTCGTCGTCGCGCCGGCGTCGTACCTGCTCACGGCGTCCGCGGCCGACAACCTCACGCGGTACGTCGAGGGCGGCGGCACGCTGCTGGTCAGCTACTTCAGCGCCGTCGTGGACGAGCACGACCGCGTGCACGAGGGCGGGTACGGCGCCCCGCTGCGGCGGGCGCTCGGCCTCACGGTCGAGGAGTTCCTGCCGCTGCGGGAGGGCGAGACGCTCGGCGTCGTCGGGCTGTCGGACGACGCGCTGACCGGCGACGTGTGGGCCGACGACCTGGCGCTCGACGGCGCGGAGGTCGTCGCCACGTACGACGGCGGCCCGCGACCCGGCGCCGCGGCGGTCACCCGGAACTCCCTCGGCACGGGCACCGGCTGGTACGTCTCGACGCGGCTCGACGTCGACGCGCTGGCACCCCTCATGGCCCGGGTGTACGACGACGCCGGCCTCGCGCCCGCGGGTCTGCCCGCGGAGCTCGAGGTCGTCCGCCGCCACGGGGACGACGCCGTCTACACGGTGGCGCTGAACCACGCCGACGCCGACGCCAAGCTGCCCGACGTCGTGCCGGGCTCCACCGACCTGCTCACCGGGGAGGATGCCGCAGGCTTCGTCGTCGTCCCCGCCGGCGGGGCGCGCGTGCTGCGCACCCCGCACTGACCCGACGCGAAAGGACGATGATGTCGCACCGCACCCGCACGATCACCACGAGCCTGCTCGCCGCCGCCCTGGCGGCCGCCCTCGCCTCGCCCGCGGGGGCCGCGCCCGGCGGCCGGTCCGCCGTCGAGCCCGCGAACGCCGGCTTCTCCGGCCTGGACGGCTGGACCGTCGCCGGCGAAACCTCCGCCGCGACGACGGAGGCCGGCGGCCGCACCGGCGACCGGCTGACGCACTGGTCGGACGCCCCGTACGAGGTCACGACGTCGCAGCGCCTCGGCCGCCTGAGCACGGGCTGGTGGACGGCGAGCGCCTGGGTGAAGTCGGGCGGGCTGGACACCTCGACGCTGTCCCTGACCTGCACGGACGGCACGTCCGGCACCGTCACGCTGCCGCAGACGCTGCAGGACGACGCGTGGGTGCGCGTCGCCGTCTCCGCGAAGAGCCGCGGCGGCGACTGCACGCTCGCGGTCACGACGTCGGACGACGCGGGCGGCGCGTGGGCGAGCGTCGACGACGTCGCCGTCGAGCGCGGACGGGTGACGCGCGACGTGCGCGGCGGCGACCTGTCCGGCCTGGCGAAGAACGAGGACCACGGCGCCACGTACGCCGACGTCGACGGCACGCCCGGCGACGCGGTGGAGATCCTCGCCGACCACGGCATGAACCTCGGCCGGCTCAAGGTGTGGGTGGACCCCGCCGACGGCTACAACGAGGTGACGCACGTCGTGGCCACCGCGAAGCGCATCCAGGCCGCGGGCATGGACGTCATGGTCGACTTCCACTACTCCGACCGGTGGACCGACCCGGGCGCGCAGGGCGTGCCGGCCGCATGGGCCGGGTCGAGCGTCACCGAGATGACCGACCGGCTCGCCGCGCACACCCGCGAGGTGATGACCGCCCTCGTCGACGCGGGCGTCGACGTCGCGTACGCGCAGGTGGGCAACGAGATCAACCCCGGGATGCTGTGGCCGTACGGGCAGACGTGGGACGTCGACCCCGACGACGGCGTCGCCGGCGCGCAGTGGGACGCGCTCGCCGGGTTCCTCACCGCCGGGCACGACGCGGTGAAGGCCGTCTCGCCGTCGACGCGGACGATCCTGCACCTCACCAACATCAACAACGGCGTCGACTCGCTCACCTGGTGGTTCGACGAGATCACCGCGCGCGACGTGCCGTTCGACGTCGTCGGGCTGAGCTACTACGGCTACTGGCACGGGTCGCTCGCCGACCTGCAGGAGGCCGTCGGCACCCTGTCCGCGCGCTACGACCGCGACGTCATGGTGGTCGAGACGGCGTACCCGTTCACGCTCGAGGACGACGACCCGGCGTGGGAGAACGTCATCGCGTCCGAGGACCAGCTGGTCGACGGCTACCCCGCCACGCCCGAGGGCCAGGCGGCGGCGTTCCGCGCCGTGCAGGACACGGTCGCCGCCGCCCCCGGCGGCCGCGGGCTCGGCGCCGTCTACTGGGAGCCGGCCTGGACGTCCGTCGACGGCAACGGCTGGGACCCGGAGGACCCGACGTCCGGCAACGCGTGGGAGAACCAGGCGATGTTCGACCACGACGGGAGCCTGCTCGCGCCCGTCGCGGCCGAGCTCGCCGCCGACTGACGCCGGGTAGTACCGGGCGGGCCGAGGTAGTACGGCGGTCTCAACCGGTCATCGCAACACCGGGTTGGTCAGGTGGTCGAGAGTAGCTCGGCGAGTTTCTCGGCGGGGGTTGCCCAGCCGAGGGTCTG